>CAIQBW010000021.1 GCA_903870165.1 uncultured Methylophilaceae bacterium
GCTGAACTGTGTGATTACATCCACTACTACAATCACGATCGTATCAAAGAAAAATTAAAGG
Organism: uncultured Methylophilaceae bacterium; assembly: GCA_903870165.1. GTDB lineage: Bacteria > Pseudomonadota > Gammaproteobacteria > Burkholderiales > Methylophilaceae > Methylopumilus_A. The sequence continues at coordinate 62 of CAIQBW010000021.1, forward strand.
GACTGAGTCCGGTGCAATACCGAAATCAATCCCTTATGGTAACCTAACTAAACTGTCCAACTTTAATGGGTCAGTTCATTGAGCGGCTTTTTTTGTTTTTCTAACTTTTCTAACTATAGATAAGACCATGCAACAAATCTGCTTTGTTTTTGACCTTGTGACATCTCAACGACTTTTATTTTTTTAGTGCCAATAGCTTTGAGTGCGCGTTCGATTTTGGGTAAGTTAGTTGCTTTTGAAACCAATGAGGTAAACCAGCGACACTGGTTTTTATATAGAACACTTTCTTCAATCATTCGATTAATAAAACCAAGCTCGCCACCTTCACAAAACAACTCTGCACCTTGTCCACCAAAATTGAGTTTTGTGTCTATTGTTTTTGCTGGATGTTTTCCAGCGTTTTTAGCTAAGCCATTAATTTTACGTTGTGTTCCAGCCTCTGCTTCTTCCAGTGAAGCATGAAAAGGTGGATTGCACATGCTGAAATCAAAGACATCATTTGTATTAATGATATCTTTGAGAATTTGATTTTCGTTAGTTTGTAATCTGAATTGAATGGCCGCACTTAAGCCATTTGCATCCACAATAACTTGAGCATTTTTAATTGCGCTCGCATTTATATCCGCTCCAATAAAATCCCAGCCATACTCACGATGTCCAATGAGTGGATAAATTGCATTTGCACCTACGCCTATGTCCAAGCCTCTTATTTTTTTGTTTTTATCAGGCGCAAGTAAATCAGCCATGTAGTGAATGTAGTCAGCTCGGCCTGGAATAGGTGGGCAAAGAAATTGATCGGGAATATTCCAATTCGCGATTTGATAGTGATGCGCTAAAAGGGCTTGGTTCAGAGCTTTAACGGCTTTAGGGTTTGCAAAGTCAATCGTTAAGTCGTTATAAGCATTCGGTTTTACGAAATTTTTCAGTGCTGGATTTGAGAGTGATAATGCAGCTAAGTCGTAGCGGCCTTTATGTTTGTTTCTCGGATGCATTGATAAGAGACGTGTTTATAAAATGAGGGCTGCGGCTACTTTGCGGCCCTCGGCCATGAGGATGTTATAAGTTCTACACGCAGCGTCGGTGGTCATGCATTCCAAAGGGATGTTAGATTCAGTTAGTGCTTGAATAAGGTGTGGACGAATAAAACGATGCGTTGAGCCTGTCCCTAATAAAACCACTTCAGGCTGATGAGCTAATAAACATTCAAAATGCGCCTGATTTAAGTTGTCAAAATCGATTGCAGACCAATCCAGCAAAAGCTCGTCAGGAAGCACAACCAAGCTTTGCGGGTAGACTAGATTGTTAATAGATATCCAATCCTGGCTATAGCCTGTAATGAGCTGTTTGCCAGCGGCTTGGGTTAAATGTAACTTCATCTTAAATTCTCATGTTGAATTGGCTGAATCCTTAGGCCTGAAAATCGCTTGATTCATTGCCTGATATGGCCTTCGCGGGTAAGATAACACATTTTTCTGCTTAGGTTTTTGCCGTGCAACCTTTACTCAAATCTTCCAAGCTTAATAATGTGTGTTACGACATTCGTGGGCCAGTATTGGCGCGCGCCAAAAAGATGGAAGAAGATGGTCATCGCATCATCAAATTGAACATTGGCAATCCTGCGCCATTTGGTTTTGAAGCGCCTGAAGAGATCCTTCAAGACGTGATTCGCAATATGGATCAGGCGTCTGGCTATACAGACTCTAAAGGTCTATTTGCTGCGCGTAAAGCCATTATGCATTACACACAACAAAAGAATATTGATGGTGTAACGATAGACGATATCATCATTGGTAATGGGGTTTCAGAGCTCATCGTGATGGCGATGCAAGGTTTGCTTAATAATGGGGACCAAGTCTTGGTGCCCGCGCCAGATTATCCTTTGTGGACTGCCGCTGTGAATTTAGCTGGCGGCACAGCACGGCACTACGTGTGTGATGAGGCTTCTGGTTGGTTGCCGGACTTAAAAGATATTGAATCAAAAATCACTGCCAATACGCGTGGTATTGTGATTATTAATCCAAACAATCCAACAGGCGCTTTGTATCCTGATGAGATTTTGCACGGCATTATCGAAATCGCCCGCCATCACAATTTAGTGATTTTCGCGGATGAGATCTACGACAAAGTCTTGTATGACGGTAATACCCATACTTCAATTGCATCGCTTGCAGATGATGTGCTTTTTGTGACATTTAATGGCTTGTCTAAAAACTATCGTACTTGCGGATATCGTGCTGGTTGGTTGATTATTTCTGGTGAAAAGAAACACGCTAAAGATTACATTGAAGGCTTGAATATGCTTGCTTCGATGCGTTTGTGTGCCAACGTGCCGGGTCAGTTGGGTATTCAAACAGCATTGGGCGGCTATCAAAGTATTGATGATTTGGTTTCGCCAGATGGGCGGTTGTGTAAACAGCGTGATTTAGCATACGACATGCTTACGTCCATCCCTGGGGTAACTTGTTCTAAACCAGCGGCGGCAATGTATTTATTCCCTAAGCTTGATCCCAAAATGTACCCAATCGAGGATGACCAACAGTTTATTCTTGATTTGCTCTTGGAAGAAAAAGTTTTATTGGTGCAGGGCTCTGGTTTTAATTGGAAAACGCCTGACCATTTCCGCGTCGTGTTCTTACCTAATGTGGATGATTTAAAAGAAGCGATTACTCGAATTGCACGCTTCTTGGATCAATATAGAAAACAACACGGCACTAAGTAACAAAAGCCATATAACAAAAAACAGTATAAGAATCGTTAACGAAAGTATATGAACAGTATGAAATCATTAAAAGTTGGTTTGCTTGGTATCGGCACAGTGGGCGGTGGAACGTACGCAGTATTAACACGTAATCAAGAAGCAATTTCGCGTCGTGCCGGCCGCAAAATTGAAGTTGTAAAAGTCGCAGACCGCAACCTTGAACTTGCAAAGAAATTGACTAACGGCCAAGTTGAAGTCACTGATGATGTGTTTTCTGTGGTGACTGACCCGAACGTAGATGTGGTGGTTGAGCTAATTGGTGGTTACACACTGGCTAAGGATGTTGTGTTAAAAGCCATTGAACACGGTAAGCATGTGGTAACAGCCAATAAAGCTTTGATTGCTTTGCACGGTAATGAGATTTTTGCAGCAGCAAAAGCTAAAGGCGTGATTGTGGCTTTTGAAGCAGGTGTAGCAGGTGGGATTCCAATCATTAAAGCACTACGTGAAGGCTTGGTGGCCAACAAGATTGAATGGATTGCGGGCATTATTAACGGTACTACGAACTTTATTTTGACGGAAATGCGTGACAAAAGCCTAGCGTTTGCTGATGTGCTAGGCGAAGCACAGCGGTTAGGTTATGCAGAGGCCGACCCAACATTTGACGTAGAAGGTATCGATGCCGCTCATAAGTTAATGATTATGTCTGCGATAGGCTTTGGGATTCCTATGCAGTTCGATAAAGTCTATACCGAGGGCATTACTAAGCTTGAGAGCAAAGATATTCGTTACGCGGAAGAGCTTGGTTATCGCGTGAAATTATTAGGCATTACTAAACATAGTGGCAACGGTATTGAGATTCGTGTGCATCCAACTTTAATTCCTGAAAAGCGTTTAATTGCCAATGTGGATGGAGCCATGAATGCCGTGGTAGTGAAGGGTGATGCAGTAGGCCCTACGCTTTATTACGGCGCTGGTGCGGGCGCAGAGCCAACAGGAAGTTCAGTGATTGCTGATTTGGTTGATGTTGCACGTATGCAAAACACAAGCATTGAAGAGCGTGTGCCTTACTTGGCTTATCACGACACAACTTCAACGGCAAACACGCCTATTTTGCCTATTGGGGAAATAAGCACCGCATATTACTTGCGGATGCGTGCCTTGGATAAGCCTGGTGTTTTGGCTGAGGTGACGAAGATTTTAGGTGACAGACAAATCTCTATTGATGCAATGATGCAAAAAGAACCGCAAGATGGTGAGACTGAAGCGGATATTGTGATTTTGACACATATCACGGTTGAGAAAAATATGAATGCGGCAATTCAAGCGATTGAAGCCTTACCAGCGATTGATGGCGCTGTCGTCAAATTGCGTATGGAAGAATTAAACAAATGAAATACATCAGTACCCGCGGTCAGTCGCCAGCTTTAAGTTTTAGCGAAATATTGTTGGGCGGTTTAGCGCCGGATGGTGGCTTGTATTTGCCAGAAAACTACCCACAATTTAGCGATGCTGATTTAAGCGCAATGCGTGGCATGAACTATCGTGATTTAGCGTTCACGATTTTAAGTCGTTTAATCGATGAGCAAGATATTCCAGCGCAAGATTTACGTACTATAGTTGATAAGACTTATCGGGCTGAGGTTTATTGCTATACACGACAAGGTCAAAATGCTGAAGACATCACGCCAACGCTTAAACTAGAAAATAATCTTTATTTATTATCTCTTTCCAATGGCCCAACTTTGGCTTTCAAAGACATGGCGATGCAGTTGCTTGGTAATTTGTTTGAATACGTACTTGCTAAAAAGGGCGAGACCACCAATATTTTAGGTGCGACCTCTGGTGATACTGGCTCTGCCGCTGAATACGCTATGCGTGGCAAAAAAGGAGTGAGCGTGTTTATGCTTTCACCACACCAAAAAATGAGTCGATTCCAAGCGGCGCAGATGTTTAGTCTGCAAGATAAAAACATTTTCAATATCGCTGTGAAAGGCGTGTTTGACGATGCGCAAGATATCGTAAAAGCTGTGTCTAATGATCATGCTTTCAAAGCTGCCAACAAAATTGGCGCAGTTAATTCAATCAACTGGGCGCGTGTTGCAGCTCAGGTGGTTTATTACTTCAAAGGTTATTTTGCTGTGACGCAAAACAATCACCAAAAAGTCAGCTTTGCAGTGCCATCAGGCAATTTTGGCAATGTCTGTGCAGGCCATATTGCACGCATGATGGGCTTGCCGATTGATAAGCTAGTTGTAGCTACTAATGAAAATGATGTGCTTGATGAGTTTTTCAAAACAGGCGTGTATCGTCCACGTGGTTCAGCTAATACTTATCACACATCTAGCCCCTCAATGGATATTAGCAAAGCCTCAAACTTTGAGCGTTTTGTATTCGACTTGGTTGGCCGTGATGCATCCAAAGTACGTGATCTGTGGTCATCAGTCGATGCGGGCGGTGCTTTTGATATTAAGCAAGCCGGCTTATTTGAAAAAATTCCAGCCTACGGTTTCGTATCTGGCAGCAGCAATCACAGTCATCGCATGAATACTATCCGTGAGGCTGAGTCTAAATATGGAGTTGTAATTGATACGCATACTGCCGATGGCTTGAAAGTCGCTTTAGAGCAACGCGATGTAAATACGCCGATGTTGGTGTTGGAAACGGCATTGCCTGCTAAGTTTGAAGATGCGATTGTCGAAGCGTTGGGTCATGCCCCAGAGCGCCCAGTGCCTTTGGAAGGCATCGAGAATCTTCCACAACGCTTTGAAGTGATGAATGCGAATGTGGATGAAGTTAAAGCCTATTTAGTCGCTAATACCTAAGTCTTTAGACGGAGTCATTATGAAACAATATCAAGACCTAGTGCGCCATGTCCTGACATATGGCAACAAAAAAGAAGACCGCACTGGCACAGGGACTGTTTCTGTTTTTGGCTATCAAATGCGTTTTGATTTAAATGCAGGCTTTCCATTACTTACGACTAAAAAAGTTCATCTAAAATCTATCATTCATGAACTGCTCTGGTTCTTGCAAGGCAGTACTAACATTGCCTATCTCAAAGAAAATGGTGTGCGTATTTGGGATGAATGGGCGGATGAAAATGGCAATTTAGGCCCTGTTTATGGCTACCAATGGCGCAATTGGCCCAAGCCAGATGGAACACATATCGACCAGATTACTCAAGTCGTGAATATGATTAAAAACAATCCTGATTCACGTCGTTTAATTGTTTCAGCTTGGAACGTGGCAGATGTTGACCAAATGAAATTGCCGCCATGCCATGCCTTCTTTCAGTTTTATGTAGCAGATGGAAAATTAAGCTGTCAGCTTTACCAGCGCAGTGCAGATATCTTTTTAGGCGTGCCATTTAATATTGCATCCTATGCCTTGCTCACTATGATGGTCGCGCAAGTTTGTGGATTAAAGCTCGGTGATTTCGTCCACACATTGGGTGATGCGCATATCTATAGCAATCATTTTGAACAAGTGAATGAGCAACTCACGCGCGATCTGCGTGCTTTGCCAACCATGCACATCAATCCTAATGTGACAGATATTTTCGATTTCAAATTTGAAGACTTCACGCTAGAAGGCTACGATCCTCATCCGCCAATTAAAGGCCTTGTTGCGGTTTAGTATGGCATGTTTGTCTTTAATCGTTGCGATTGCTAAAAACCGCGTCATTGGGGTTAACAACACCCTACCTTGGCATTTACCAGAAGACCTCAAGCGATTCCGTGCTTTAACCACAGGCCATCACATTATTATGGGTCGTAAGACTTACGACTCGCTTGGTCGTTTGTTGCCAGGTCGTACAACAGTCATCGTGACGCGCAATCCAGATTACAAGGTTGAGGGTGCGATTGTCGTGCATAGCCTTGAGGCTGCAATTACAGCTTGTGGTGACGATAATGAAGCATTCTTGATTGGTGGTGCGGAGCTTTATAAAGATGGCTTAAAGCTAGCGAATAAGTTATATATAACTGAAATCGACGCAGAATATGAAGGCGATGCTTTTTTCCCAGAGTTTGAAGCATCTCAATGGCTTGCAGGCCAGCGTGAATCGCATCAAGCAGAGAATGGCTTGGGTTTTAGTTATATCACTTATCAGCGGGGTTAATAGCCTGATTTCACATTAAAGTAAAAGGCGCTTAAAGTTTAAGCGCCTTTTACTTTCTAATCTCTAATATACAAGTCTATTCCGCTACGCAGTCGACGTAGTACATGGCTTTACCATCCACGACTTGTTTCACCAAGCCGTGAACATCAGTTTCAAAGCCAGGGAAGCGTTCGTTAAACTCGCGTGCAAATTTGAGATAGTTGACGATAATTGCATTGAACTGTTCGCCAGGAATCAACAGTGGAATGCCTGGTGGGTAAGGGGTTAGCAATACAGCAGTAATGCGATCTTCTAGCTCATCAATTAATACACGGTCAATCTCACGGTGTGCCATTTTTGCAAATGCATCAGTCGGTTTCATGGCTGGAACCATGTTAGATAGATACATTTCTGTGGTTAGACGCGCCACGTCATTCTTTTTGTAGATTTCATGGATTTGTGTACATAAATCTTTTAAACCTGTGCGCTCATAGCGAGGATATTTTGCAGCAAACTCTGGCAATACTTTCCATAGCGGTTGGTTCTTGTCGTAGTCGTCTTTGAATTGTTGAAGTGCCGCCACCATAGTGTTCCAACGGCCTTTGGTAATGCCGATGGTGAACATGATGAAGAATGAATAAAGACCAGTTTTTTCAACAATCACGCCGTGCTCTGCAAGGTATTTAGTGACGATGGCTGCTGGAATCCCAAACTCATCAGAGAAGTCACCATCCACGTCCAAACCTGGTGTAATGATGGTTGCTTTAATCGGGTCCAGCATGTTGAAGCCTTCGGCAAGGTTGCCGAAGCCGTGCCAGCGCTCGTTTGCTTTAAGCATCCAAGCCTCACGCTCTTCAATACCTTCTTCTGAAAGGTCATTCGGCCCCCAAACCTTAAACCACCAGTCAGCACCCCATTCTTCATCCACTTTGCGCATCGCGCGGCGGAAGTCTAATGCTTCCATGATGGATTCTTCAACCAGCACAGTCCCGCCCGGTGCTTCCATCATTGCAGCGGCAACGTCGCAGCTAGCAATAATTGAGTATTGTGGGCTAGTTGATGTGTGCATCAAGTAGGCTTCGTTAAATACGTCACGGTCTAATTGAATGCCATCTGCATCTTGCACTAAGATTTGAGAGGCTTGGCTCAAGCCAGCTAATAATTTATGAGTTGATTGCGTTGAAAAAATCATCGACTCTTTACAACGAGGGCGGTCTGCGCCAATGGCGTGGTAATCCCCATAGAAGTCATGGAATGTAGCGTGAGGTAACCATGCTTCATCGAAATGTAGCGTATCAATCTTGCCATCTAACATTTCTTTGATTTCTTCAACGTTATAAAGCACGCCGTCATACGTTGATTGGGTAATCGTGAGTACGCGTGGTTTTGCGTTTTTATCCGTTGCAAATGGGTTGGCTTCAATTTTTTTCTTGATGTTTTCCCACTCAAATTCCGCTTTGGGAATCGGTCCGATAATGCCGAAATGGTTGCGAGTTGGCATCAAGAACACTGGGATAGCGCCCGTCATAATAATCGAGTGCAGTACTGACTTATGACAGTTACGGTCAACCACTACGATGTCGCCAGGAGCGACAGTTGAGTTCCAAACAATCTTGTTTGATGTTGATGTCCCATTGGTGACGAAATACAGGTGGTCGCAGTTGTAAATGCGCGCTGCATTACGCTCTGACGCAGCAACAGGACCTGTATGGTCAAGCAATTGGCCAAGTTCATCTACTGCGTTACAAACGTCGGCGCGTAGCATGTTTTCACCAAAGAATTGGTGAAACATTTGTCCCACAGGTGACTTCAAGAATGCCACGCCGCCAGAGTGACCAGGGCAGTGCCATGAATAAGAGCCATCAGCGGCGTAATGTGTTAGTGCTTTAAAGAATGGCGGCGGTAAGCTATCCAAATAAGCTTTAGCTTCACGGATAATTAAACGCGCCACAAACTCGGGTGTATCTTCATTCATGTGAATAAAGCCATGTAACTCACGTAGTACATCATTTGGAATATGGCGTGAAGTCCGTGTTTCACCGTGCAAGAAAATAGGGATTTCTTCATTGCGGTAACGGATTTCCGTTACGAATGTACGTAACTGATCAATTGCTTCTGGTTTTTCCTCTACGATTTCTTCATCATCAATTGACAAAATAAAGGCTGATGCACGACTTTGTTGTTGTGCAAAAGAGGTTAGATCGCCATAACTAGTGACGCCCAACACTTCAAAACCCTCTTCTTCAATGGCTTTTGCAAGTACACGAATGCCTAAGCCTGAAGAGTTTTCAGAACGGAAGTCTTCGTCGATGATAACAATAGGAAATCTAAATTTCATTGAGTAACCTTATTCTAACGCCTAGATTTTAGGCAATGTTACGCCGACTTGGCCTTGATATTTACCGCCACGGTCTTTATAACTTGTTTCGCAAACGTCATCAGCATCTGCTTCAAAGAACAACACTTGTGCACAACCTTCGTTCGCATAGATTTTTGCTGGTAGTGGAGTGGTATTGCTAAACTCTAGCGTTACATAGCCTTCCCATTCTGGTTCGAATGGCGTGACGTTAACGATGATGCCGCAACGTGCATAAGTTGATTTACCTAAACAAACGGTTAAAACATTGCGAGGGATCCTGAAGTACTCAACGGTTCGCGCAAGTGCGAATGAATTAGGTGGAATGATGCAGTAATCTGCATTCACTTCTACAAATGAGTTTGGATCAAAGTTTTTTGGATCAACAATCGTGCTGTTGAGGTTGGTGAATAGCTTAAATTCTTTTGAGCAGCGAATGTCGTAGCCATAGCTCGAAGTGCCGTATGAAACCATGCGTTCACCAGCCGCATTCATTTTGACTTGTTTAGGCTCAAACGGCTCAATCATGCCGTGTTGTTCAGCCATGCGGCGTATCCACTTATCCGATTTAATGCTCATTTTTCACTCAACCATTCATTAAATAACAAAAATAACAAAATTAAAATGCCCACGCATTATGCCATTTTACTGGCAAATCGCGCAGGCATTTTGTAATGGATAAAGGTCAGTTTAGTGCTCGTCGCCACCTAGCTCAATGCTGTAACGCCAGAACTGATCTTCCGCTTCAAAAATCACGCTAGACTCTTTAGGATCACGGTCGCCAGCGCGGTATTGGTGCAAAGGTGTTTTGTCATTTGCCCAAGCATTCACGATTTGGTCAACCAGGCGCCATTGGGCTTCAACTTCGCTGATGTGTAGATACTGTGAAGGGTCCCCCTCCATCAAGTTAAGCATCAATGTTTCGTATGAGTCGATGGTCTCATCACCTTGTTGACGTTGTGGACCATCAATGCTCATGGTGCGAGTAGCGATATCTAAACCTGGAATCTTTGATTCCATCTCAATTTTTACGCACTCACGCGGTTGAATATTGATGATCAGCCAGTTGTGATGTTGGCCATCTTTCAATTCAATGGGTGATTGTTTAAAACGAATGGCAATCGCAGTGTTTCCTTCATGCATACGTTTGCCTGTACGAACATAGAAAGGAACGCCTTTCCAACGAGGATTATCAATAAATAACTTAACGGCTGCATAAGTTTCTGTGAAGCTTGTATCGCCGAGACCATCACGTTTTATTTCCTCTAAATAGCCAGGAACATTTTCACCATGGCCATCACCTACACAAACACGACCTGCGGCATACTGCGCGCGGAATACTTGTTTGTTGAAATTATTTAAGTCGATTGGACGAATGGATTCCAACACCTTAATTTTCTCAGCACGGATGCTATCTGGCGTGAGGTCTTTTGGTTTTTCCATTGCGACCAAAGCTAAAGTTTGTAGTAAGTGACTTTGGAACATGTCACGAAGGGCACCAGTGGCATCGTAGAAAGTGGTTCGTTCGCCAACGCCTAATGTCTCATTATTAGTGATTTGAACGTGGTCGATGTGACCGCTATTCCAAAGCGGCTCAAAAATTGCATTGGTAAAGCGAGTCAGCATAATGTTTTGAATCGCTGATTTACCAAGGTAATGGTCAATTCGGTAAATTTGACTTTCTTTTAAGTGCTTAGTGATTTTTGATTGCAAATCTTGGGCGCTTGCTAAGTCTGTGCCAAATGGCTTTTCAATTAATACGCGGCGCCAATATTTGCTTTCGTCTAATAAGCCAACGCCTGATAGTTGCTCAACAACTGGTGCGAAGTCAGTAGGACGAACAGATAAAAAGTATGCTAAGTTCTGTGGAAACACTTTCTCATCGCTAAGTCTGTCACGCATTTTTTCGAACGCATTAGGATCTGTTGGGGGGTTAGCGTGGTAATGATTGCGATTTAGAAAACGCTCAAATACTTGCTTGTCGTAGCCATTTTTAAATTTAGCGTCCAACATCCCCTTGATTTCTTTGTGCCAATCTTCTCGCGCAACGTCACCGCGACCTACAGATAAAATCGCCATGTGGTCTGGCAAACGGCCAGCAGCATCCAAACGGAAAAGGCCTGGAATTAGTTTTAGGCGAGATAGGTTGCCGCTAGCGCCAAATAAAACAAGGGTACAAGGATCAATTTGTTTGCTCATTACTTCAAGTTTCCTAAGGTTTTGGTATTGATAAGCGGCCAATCTCATGTTGGCCGCAATGGTCTGTTTAGTTATTGATGATGATTAGTCGTTGACTGACTTAACAAAGTGACCGCCAAAGCCATTGCGCATCATGGATAGCAATTTGTAGCTATAGCCGGTTGCGTCTTGGCTTCTGAAGCGGGCTTGCAGGGCGAGGGTAAGTACCGGGGCAGCAACCCCTTGTTCAACTGACTCCATCACTGTCCAGCGACCTTCACCTGAGTCCGCCACATAAGGAGCAACAGCAGAAAGCTCTTGGTCTTCCTTCAATGCGTCAGCAGTTAAATCCAATAACCAGCTACGCACTACTGAACCATGACGCCATAGCTCTGTGACTTGAGCTAAGTCTAAATTGAAATCAGTTTTGCCTTTTAGTAAATCCAAGCCTTCAGCCATGGCTTGCATCATGCCGTATTCAATACCGTTATGAATCATCTTTGTAAAATGGCCTGAACCAATTGGGCCAACATGAGCCCAGCCATTTTCTTTAGATGGAGCAAGCGCAATGAGGATAGGTTCTACTGCTTTTGCGACTTCAGGAGTTGCCCCTACCATTAAGCAGTAACCGTTTTCCAAGCCCCAGATGCCACCGGATGTGCCAGCATCCATAAAGCCGATGCCGCGTTCTGCAAGCCAAGCACCACGTCGTTGACTGTCTTTGTAATTTGAATTGCCGCCATCAATAATGATGTCGCCTTTAGCAAGTATCTCAGCGAGATTTTGAATTTGAATTTCTGTGGGCTCACCGCTTGGCAACATTAGCCATACAATCCGTTTCTCGCCACTTTCGCCAAGTTTAGAAACTGCATCAGCGACTGAGCTTGATGCAATCATGCCTTCTGTTTCTACTAACTTATTTACGACATCTACACTTCTATCGTATCCGACGACTTCAATACCACTGCGAAGCAAGCGAGTCGTCATATTGCCACCCATCTTGCCTAAACCTATCATTGCTAGTTTCATTCATTTTCCTTGGTTAGGATATAGTCTGCCATCGTCCTTTTGGGTAAGATGGCGGCCTAAATTGATTTATTAAAATAAGTCTGCAATTATAACGTGAAGGCTTTGCATGATGCAAAACACAAACCAAGAAAATTTCCCAGAAAAAATGCAAGAAAAAACAAGACAAGTTAGCCGTTGGCATAAGTTTGAAACACAAGAAGCAATTAACCAAGCCACATTAAACCGAATTTTAGCCGCCGCAAACGAAGCGATTGCTAATCGAGGTAGTTTCTCTATAGTGCTTGCAGGCGGTTCAACGCCTAAGAGTGTTTATGCTTTGCTAAAAGATGCAAAAGCCGATTGGGCGCATTGGCATATTTATCACAATGATGACCGCTGTTTGCCAGTGGATAGTCCTGAGCGCAACAGTTTGATGGCGCGCACCACATGGCTTGACCATGTGGCCATTCCCGCCAATCAAATCCACGATATTCCTGCAGAGTTAGGGAATGTTGAAGGCGCTAGAGCTTATACAAAAACGCTGGCTGGCGTTCCTCAATTTGATTTGGTTTTACTAGGTTTGGGTGAGGATGGTCATACAGCAAGCTTATTCCCTGATCAGCCAGTTGATAATTCATCTGATGCGGTACCTGTATTTGATGCACCAAAACCACCCGCAGAACGTATAACTGTTAGTCAGCAACGTTTAAGCAATACAAGAGAAGTGATTTTCTTGGTCACGGGAGCTGGCAAGCAAGAGGCGGTGAATAATTGGCGAAATGGGCATGCTATTCCGGCAACATTGATTTCCCCTGAGAATGGCGTAGATGTTTATTGCTTTGGCGTGAAGTTTTAGGCTGAAGATCTAACTTAAGCCTCTAAGCAAAAAGCTCCGAACTCTAGGGGCTTTTTGCTTGCACACGTTGAATTAAGTGTTCTGAATCACAATATTTGGGAATTTACTGCTGTGGTCTAGCGCAAGTTGAGATAGCTTAGAGGCAGTCTTTCTAGCGATCTGTTTATAAATACCAGCGATTTGACTGCTAGGCTCACTAATCACGGTTGGCTTGCCGCCGTCCGATTGTTCACGAATTTTAATGTCAAGTGGCAAACTACCAAGTAAATCTACTTTGTAGTCTCTACACATTGCCTCACCGCCACCTGCGCCAAAAATATGTTCTTCATGTCCGCATTTTGAGCAAATGTGTGTGCTCATGTTTTCAACGATTCCTAGAATTGGAATGCCAACTTTCTCAAACATTTTGAGCCCTTTGCGAGCATCTAATAGGGCGATGTCTTGAGGCGTGGTTACAATAATGGCGCCAGTAACTGGTACCTTTTGTGACAGTGTTAGTTGAATATCGCCAGTGCCTGGTGGCAAGTCTACAATTAAATAATCGAGGTCTTTCCAGCGTGTGTCGCGGAGGAGTTGCTCTAAAGCGCCTGTTACCATGGGGCCACGCCATACCATAGGAGTATCCACATCCACCAAGAATCCTATTGACATGGCTTGAATGCCGTGTGCTTGCATTGGCTCTATGCTTTTGCCATCAGCGCTGTCTGGTCGACCTGAGATCCCAAGCATTTGAGGTTGGCTAGGGCCGTAAATATCAGCATCTAAAATCCCAACGTTAGCGCCTTCCTCAGCTAGGGCGAGGGCAATATTGACGGCAGTGGTCGATTTGCCAACGCCACCTTTGCCAGACGCCACAGCAATAATGTTTTTAACGTTTGGAATAAGCGGTACCCCACGCTGCGCGCTATGCGGCACAATGCGGCTACCAATATTGATCGATATGCTGCCGATGCCAGCCATCGTTTTTAGTTTATTCTCAACGAGCATTTTAATATCGTTTAATACGCTCTTAGCTGGGTAACCCAACACGATATCTAATGAGACATCATTTCCTTTGGTTTGAATATTCTTCGCTGATTTGCTAGTGATGAAGTCCTCGTCTGTATTAGGGTCTATCAATGTTTTGAGGGTGTTTTGAACGTCTAATTCCGAAATTGGCATTGAGTTTTCCTTGCAATAATTCTTGAGTAAAAGATTAAGGTAATTTTAACGCATGTGAAAGCGCCCGTCATTTGTTAAAATGGGCGTATTCGAACAATTTATAAATAGATTGAAATTCATGAGCCGTAAAATTCTGGTCACTTCAGCACTTCCTTATGCCAATGGCAGTATCCATTTAGGGCATTTGGTTGAATATATTCAAACTGATATTTGGGTGCGCTTTCAGAAAATGCAAGGTAATACCGTACATTATGTTTGCGCTGATGACACTCATGGCACACCGATTATGTTGCGTGCAGAAAAAGAAGGCATTACACCAGAGGCCTTGATTGCAAAGGTGCATAAGGAGCATTACGATGATTTTTCAGAGTTTTTAGTTGAGTTTGATAATTACTATTCAACCAATTCACCGGAGAATAAAGAGTTAGCAAGTGGCATTTACAAGACGCTAAAAGCTAACGGCAAAATTGCAACTAAGACCATTGAACAGTTTTATGATCCAGTCAAAAACATGTTTTTACCAGACCGCTTTATTAAAGGCGAATGTCCTAAGTGTCATGCTAAAGACCAATATGGCGATTCCTGTGAAGTTTGCGGCGCGACTTATAACCCAACTGAACTGATTAATCCATTCTCTGCTGTTTCTGGTGCAGCCCCTGTGCGAAAAGAAACTGAGCATTACTTCTTTAAGCTTTCCGAGTGTAGCGACTTCTTACGCGGTTGGACACGCTCTGGCACGCTTCAACAAGAAGCCGCCAATAAAATGAATGAGTGGATCGGTGAGGCGGGCGAGAATAAGCTGTCAGATTGGGATATCTCCCGTGATGCACCATATTTTGGTTTTGAAATTCCAGATGCGCCAGGCAAGTATTTCTATGTTTGGTTAGATGCGCCAATTGGTTACATGGCGAGCTTTAAAAATCTTTGTGCTAAAAACGGCTTAGATTTTGATGAGTATTGGAAAGCTGATTCTAAAACGGAGCTTTATCATTTTATTGGTAAAGATATTTTGTATTTCCACGCTTTGTTCTGGCCTGCAACCCTTGAGTACTCTGGCTATCGTAAACCAACGCAAATTTTCTCGCATGGGTTCTTAACAGTCAATGGCGAAAAGATGTCTAAGTCTCGCGGTACTTTCATTACCGCCCGGAGTTATTTAGACCACATTAAAAATCCTGAATATTTACGCTATTACTATGCCGCTAAACTAAACGGCAGTATGGAAGATATTGATTTGAATTTAGAAGACTTTGTGGCACGGGTGAATAGCGACTTGGTGGGTAAGTACATCAATATTGCGAGTCGGACTGCGGGGTTTATTAATAAGCGGTTTGCAGGCAAATTAGTTCTTGCGAACAATCATGCCGTTGTAGAAACAATTAAAAAATCTGCGCCTGAAATTGCTAAAGCTTATGAAGCACGTGATTACAGTCGTGCACTTCGTGAAATTATGCGTTTGGCGGATTTGGCTAATGCGGATGTTGCAGAAGCGGCGCCTTGGGTTGTCGCTAAGCAAGAGGGTGATGAAGCGCAAGCTAAACTTCATGCCGATTGTTCAAGTGCACTTGAAATGTTCCGTTTGCTAACGCTTTACTTAAAACCAGCATTGCCGGAGTTGGCAGCTAATATTGAACGCTTCTTGAATATTGCACCACTTACATGGGTTAGCGTGAATGATTCATTTGTCGATGGCCATGCAATTAACGAATACAGCCACTTAATTACCAGAATTGATCCGAAACATATTGAAGCCATGACTGAAGCTAATAAAGAAAGTTTGCAACAATCATCTCCTGCAGTTGCCAATGTTGCACTTGGAGTATCTGAAACCGCAGGCGACTATATCTCGATTGATGATTTTACGAAAGTGGATTTGCGTATCGCCAAAATCGTTAATGCTGAACATGTGGAAGGTGCTGAAAAGCTCTTGCGTTTGAGTTTGGATATCGGCGAGGACAATCCTCGACAAGTATTTGCAGGCATTAAATCCGCTTACGATCCTGCGAATTTGGTCGGTCGTTTAACCGTTATGGTGGCCAACCTTGCGCCGCGCAAGATGAAATTTGGTATGTCTGAGGGCATGGTATTAGCGGCAAGTGATGAGCGTGGTGGTCCATTTATTTTGTCACCAGATGCGGGTGCTGAAGCGGGTATGCGGGTTAAGTAAAACAGTTCTATAAAAACTCGTAACTTGAGCTGCCCCAAAAAATTGCAGATTAGCCTGGGTTAAGCGATAAGGATTTCTTCATTTATTTTTTTAAGTGTTTCGAGTGGGTTTTTAGACTTTGTTATGGGGCGACCAATCACTAAGTAGCTTGAACCTAATGCCAAAGCTTGGCTTGGCGTCACCACGCGAGATTGGTCATCAAGTGCTGCATCGGCAGGGCGGATGCCTGGTGTCACTAGACAAAATTTTTCACCGAATGCTTTTCTCAAGATTGGTGCTTCTTGCGCAGAACACACAACACCATCCAGCCCTGATTTTTGAGTGAGAGTGGCTAGACTGAGCACTTGGTCGGAAAGGGTACCAGTCACGCCAATTTCATTGAGCATTTGTTGATTCATGCTGGTGAGCACGGTCACGGCGATAAGTATTGGTTTTGCGCCTGAGCGTTCAACCCCTTCGCGCGCGGCTTCCATCATGGCACTTCCGCCAGATGCGTGAACATTGAGCATCCACACACCTAGTCGACTGGCAGCTTCACAAGCTTTTGCAACGGTGGTTGGGATATCGTGAAATTTTAAATCTAAAAATACGCCAAAGCCTTTCGCAATAAGTCCTTCAACGAGATGAGGGCCTGCCGCAGTAAATAATTCTTTGCCCACTTTTAAACGGCATAGGGCAGGGTCAATTTGCTCAACAAACTTGAGCGCGTCTTGCGAATTCGAAAAATCTAGCGCGATAACAATTTTTGGATCGAGTGTCGTTTGAATCATGTTGCAGTTTCTTTAGGTTCGGCTGGTAGGGATTCCCATGCATTGCAGGCTGGGCATTGCCAGTGGAAGTTACGGGCCTTAAAGCCACATTGGTCGCAATAATAAGCACTGCGGTTGCCTATCGCGTAGCGAATAGTTTGATGCATTAAGCTGATATCACTGTTGGCAATGTTGCTTTGCAAGCCTCGTGCTTTCAATAATTGATCAAGTGTTTGTAAGCTAGGTTTTCTTTCTAAATCATTAAGTGCAAGATTTGCCGCCGCATCTGCACCTTGTTCAGTTAGTGTGATTTCAAACACGACAGATAGCAGTGATGGAAGTTTGTAATTTTGGAAGTATTGTCTGAGTAATTCAATGCCTTCATCAAGTTCACCCAACTCACGATAGCTATTGAGAAGTTTATTGGCTACCATACCTAGGCACTCTGGTTTTTGGAACTCAACGCGCTTCCAGAAGCTGATAGCTAGTTTGTGCGCTTTCGTGCTGGCTTCCATGTCGCCGAGCATAATATTTGCTCTCACGCAGTTTTTGTTAGCATCTATCGCCATCTCAAGCTCGTGGCGTGCCGTGTGGGCATCTTGGTCTAAGATGGATTTAATCGCCATTTCACAATAGAACTGTGCAACTTCTTTGCGAAATGATACGCCAGAAACGCGTTCAAGTTCAGTGGCTGTTTTAATCGCCCGTTGCCATTCGCGTTCACGAATGAAAATCTCTAATAAGGCACGTAAAGCTGGTTGTTTGTATCGGCTATCATCTAGGCCGCTAAACAATTCTTCTGCGCGATCATACAGGCCTGCTTTTAAATAATCTTGAGCAAGTTCTGCTTTAATTGCTTTGCGCTGGTCGCTTGGTAATTCTTTACGGTCCAATAAGTTTAGATGTAAGTTGATGGCGCGGTCGACTTCACCGCTGCGGCGAAAAAGACTACCTAAAGCGAAATGTAATTCTAGAGACTCAGCATTGGCTTGAGCCGCTTCAATAAACGCCTCAATGGCTTTATCGTGCTGGTCTGTGATGAGGAAATTTAGGCCCTTGAAATAGGCGGCAGGCAAGCTAGTTGATTCAGCGAGTAATTGTTTGATGTCGATGCGCGCCGCTATCCAACCAAGTGCAAAAAATAAGGGGATAGCTATGAGCCACCAATATTCAAAATCCATTATTGAGCGCCTTGATGGTTTTCTACTAAAAGGGTTGACCCCATTGTTTTGTAAATAACTTGCATGACATAGATTTTACTGGGGCTGGGTAAAAAGGGCTAGGTAAAAATGATATAAAAAAACGGTAGTTTCCTTATCTGATGATTTGGAAACTACCGTTTTTGAGGTCTCAACCAACATTAAAGTTGATTGATGTGAAGCTTAGACTAAATCAACGCGCTCGCGTAACTCTTTACCAGCTTTAAAGTGAGGTACATGCTTAGCAGGCACTTCAACTTTGCTACCAGTTTTTGGATTGCGACCAAGGCGTGGTGGACGATAGTTAAGACTAAAGCTACCAAAGCCACGAATTTCGATACGCTCGCCAGCTGCTAAATTGTCCGTCATTGAGTCAAGGATGGCTTTTACTGAAAGTTCAGCATCCTTGACAACAAGTTGAGGAAAGCGTGCAGCTAAGTTAAGAATGAGCTCAGATTTTGTCATGGCTTTCTACCTTATTCGTTGTTTTTGCTATCAAGTTTAGCTTTAAGCAATGCGCCTAGATTAGTAGTGCCTGCTGTTGCTGCGCCATCATCAGGCACTTGAGCAGCTTCTTTAGCTTTAGCTGATTTAGCTTTAGGTTTCGCTTCAGTTTTTTCTTCTGAAGATGTGCCACCTGAAGGATCAGCAGTAAGTTGTTTAACGCCTAATGAGATGCGCTCTTTTTCAACATCAATGCTTAATACCAAAGCTTCTAACTCGTCGCCTTTTTTGAAGTTACGAATTGCTTCTTCGCCAGTTTGAGTCCATGAAAGGTCTGATAAGTGAACTAGACCATCAATACCACCTGGCAAGCCAATGAATACTCCAAAATCAGTGATAGATTTGATTTGACCACTAACTTTGTCAGATTTTTTATGACTTGCTGCAAAATCGTCCCATGGGTTTGTTTGGCATTGTTTCATGCCTAATGACAAGCGACGACGATCTTCATCGATCTCAAGGATCATCACTTCAACTTCGTCGCCTAATTGAGCGATTTTAGCTGGGTGGACGTTCTTGTTAGTCCAATCCATTTCTGAAACGTGAACAAGACCTTCGATACCTGGTTCGATTTCAACGAAAGCACCGTAGTCAGTCAAGTTAGTAACCTTACCGAACAAACGTGTGTTTGCTGGGTAACGGCGGCTTAATGCAACCCATGGATCATCGCCCAATTGTTTGATACCAAGAGAAACACGGTTTTTGTCTTGATCGAATTTAAGGATTTTTGCTTCAACTTCTTCACCAACAGTCAACACCTCAGATGGATGTTTAACACGGCGCCATGCCAAGTCGGTAATATGTAGCAAGCCATCAATGCCGCCCAAGTCAACGAATGCACCGTAGTCAGTGATATTTTTAACGATACCCTTAACAACTGCGCCTTCTTTCAATGAACCCATTAATGCTTCGCGATCAGCACCCATGCTGTCTTCTAGAACAGCGCGGCGTGAAACCACAACGTTGTTACGTTTGCGGTCTAGCTTGATAACTTTGAAATCCCATTCTTTATTTTCGAATGGTGTAGTGTCCTTAACAGGGCGTAAGTCAACCAATGAGCCTGGTAAGAATGCGCGGATGCCGTTAACCATTACGGTCAAACCACCTTTAACGCGACCATTTACCATACCCTTGATAATGCGAGCTTCATTCATCGCTTCTTCAAGATCTAGCCATGCTGCTAGACGTTTCGCTTTTTCGCGTGATAATTTTGTCGAGCCATAACCATCTTCCAATGATTCGATGCATACTTTAACGAAGTCGCCAACTTGGACTTCCATTTCGCCACGGTCATTTAAGAATTCAGTTGCGTCAATCACGCTCTCAGATTTGAGGCCTGCATTCACTACAACAAAATCAGAATCGATAGAAACAACTTCCGCGGTGATCACTTCACCAGAGCGCATCTCTTGACGTGCAAGACTTTCTTCGAATAACGCTGCGAAACTTTCGCCCATAGAGGCGGTTGAGGTTGAAACTTTAGCCATTAAAAAGGTACCTAAATAATCCCACCGTGCAGTGGGGTGAATTAAAAAAATCGCGAGTTTTAGAGACTCGGATGCCTAAAAATTAAAACAGACCGGAATTTTACAATAAAACAATCATTTAATTAAGTATTTTTTGGATTTTTTGTTAAATCACTAGAAAAAATATTTGCGATTTGCAGTGTGGATGATCTTGTTTGTGTATCCCGCATGGGGGATTTAATCTTGATGAGTGCTTGCGATGTGCATTAATGCTTGGTTTACAGCTTGCTCGATGTTGAGATGGCTTGTTTCTAAAAGGCTGGCATCAGTCGCTTGTTGTAAAGGTGCAACACTGCGCTGGCTATCGCGAGCATCTCGATCTTGAAGGTCTTTTAAAATGGCCTGATAATCCGCCTCAAGGCCCTTATTAATCAGTTGCTTGTATCTTCTTTCAGCCCGTACTTCAGCGCTAGCAGTTAAAAAGATTTTTGTTTTTGCGTCAGGGAAAATGACTGTGGCCATATCGCGTCCGTCGGCAACTAATCCCGGTGCTTTGCGGAAACTGTGTTGCAAGTCAACTAATGCAAGCCTTACCAAAGGATGCGCTGCAACTTTCGATGCACCTTGCCCCATTTGTTCAGTCCGTATCTTCTCGCTCACATTTACATCGTTTAGATAAATCTCACCATGTTCAAACTTAATGCTTAGTTGAGGAACAAGTTTGGCAACATCTTGTTCAACTTGCCAATCAATGCTTTGTTCAAAAGCTGCCAAACCAACGATGCGATAGAGCGCACCAGAATCTAAATAATGATAACCAAGTTTCTCAGCAACGATTTGAGCAATGGTGCCTTTGCCAGAAGCTGATGGCCCATCAATCGCAATAACGGGAATAGGATTTAAATTCATATTATTTAATGATTGTTGCAAAGCGTTCAAAGTAATCAGGAAAGGTCTTACCTACGCATTTTGGGTCATTAATTACGATAGGCACGCCGCCTAAGCTTACCAATGAAAAACACATCGCCATGCGGTGGTCGTCGTAGGTATCAATCACTGCATTTGGCGTGAGTTTTTCGGGTGGCATAATGCGGATGTAATCAGAACCTTCTTCAACGATAGCACCGACTTTGCGAAGCTCTGTTGCCATCGCGCTGATGCGGTCCGTTTCTTTAACGCGCCAACTGGCTATATTGCGTAAGGTTGTTGTGCCGTCAGCAAATAAAGCCAGAATTGCAAGCGTCATTGCGGCATCTGGGATGTGATTGCAGTCTAGATCGATTGCCTTCAGCTTGCCTGTAGCTGCTTTAACAACAATACTGTTAGTACCATATTCAATTGTCGCGCCCATTTTCACGATTACATTAGCAAACTTGATATCGCCTTGAATACTATCGGATGTAACGCCTTCGATTTTCAGTCCATTTGCATCTGCCGCAATTGCGCCGGCAGCAAGGAAATAAGATGCTGATGAGGCATCTCCTTCTACATAAATCTCTTTTGGGCTTTGATATTGGCTATTGGCGGGAATGTTAAAACGCTCCCAACCATCACGTTGCACGACAACACCAAAACGGCGGATCAAATTAAGCGTGATTTCAATGTAAGGTTTTGAAATCAGCTCGCCGACAACTTCAATCGTGAAAGCTTGGCCAGTAAGTGGTAGCGCCATTAGAAGAGCAGTTAAAAACTGACTGGAAACATCTCCACGAATTTTGATCGGGCTTGAAGAGGCAATGCTCGCAGGCGAGATTTTAAGTGGCGGGTAGCCGTCATTACCCAAGTATTCAATATTGGCGCCTGCTTGGCGAAGTGCATCTACCAAATCCCCAATTGGACGTTCATGCATACGCGCAATACCAGAAAGCGTGAAATCGCCTTGTGATAAAGCTAATGCCGCAGTGAGTGGTCTAAAAGCGGTGCCCGCATTGCCCAAAAATAGATCTGCTTGTTTAACGGAAAGCTTGCCGTCATTGCCTGTAACACGCCAGTCATTCTCACCAATTTTTTCAAGTGGAATGCCTAATTTTTCTAGCGCTTCCAACATTCTCGCAGTGTCGTCAGAAGCCAATAAATCGCGAATTTCTGTAACGCCGTTTGAAAAAGCCGCGAGCAACAGAGTTCTGTTTGAGATGCTCTTCGAGCCAGGCAATTTAATTGTTCCGCCAACTTGAGCGGCCGGTTTTAATATAATTGATTCCATCACAACTTATGATTTCTCTGGTGAGTTTTCTCGTTCTTTTTGCCAAGCTAGGCGAGCTTGACTCGCATGCTCAAACATAGCCTGTAAGCCTTGACTATCTTCACTTTTTAATAAATTCTGCAATGCAGATATTTCACTTTGATAGGCCTCTAGTTCATTCATTAATGCGGTTTTATTGGCTAAGCTGATGTCACGCCACATTTCGGGTGAACTACCAGCAATCCGCGTGAAATCTCTGAACCCGCTGGCGGCAAAATCAAAGAGCTGTTTTGCGTTGGGTCTGTTAGCTAAATTATTCACCAAAGCAAACGCTAATAAGTGTGGTAAATGACTGACAGCTGCAAAGATTTGGTCATGCGCTTGGGCTGTCATTTCACTTACATTTGCGCCAGTGATTTGCCATAGCTCGCGCACAAGCTTAATGGCTTCTGCTGAGGTATTTTCGTTAGGTGTAAGCACTACATTTTTGCCAATGAATAAGTCATTTTTAGCCGCTGTAACGCCGCTTTTTTCTGCGCCAGCAATTGGATGAGCGCCTACAAATTGGCTAAGAAAGTGTTGTGGATTTTTGGCTTGTATTGAAGCATCAATCACATATTGTTCGATATCTGATTTTGTACTTCCAGCATCCGTAACGACTGCATTTTGACCAAGATGGGGAATGATTGCTTCTAAAATTTTTGGGGTTTGAGCAACTGGTGTTGCTATCAAGATTAAGTCCGCATCAGTAACTGCTTTTGCGACATTAGATTCTGCTTCATCAATGACACCTAAATGGAGCGCTAATTTAAGGTTCTCAAGATTGCGACCGACGCCCACAATTTTAGGTGCCGCCACTGTTTTTTTGAGTGCGAGCGCAACTGAGCCGCCAATGAGCCCAACACCAAAAATGACGATTTTATTCAAGTGTATTGCTTTGAAGATGATTAAAGCAGGAATTGTAGCATCGACAAGCTGGCCTTGTCTGATTTATGGCCTTTTTGAAGCTAGTTGTGTTTTATCTTTTGCCATTCGCCATCAATCAACGCTTCTTGTGGACCAAACTTTTTTTTGTAGACCATTTTGCGGCTGTCTTTTATCAAGTAACCTAAATACAGATAAGGCAATTGTAGCTCTTTACACCAATCGATCAGCCACATAATACTGTAGGTGCCATAGCTAGCCTTGGTATCTTTGCTGTCGTAAAACGTATAAACCGCAGAGACGCCATCCTCAATGATATCTATCACACTCACAATTTTGAGTGTGCCATCCAAAGTGAATGAGATAAAGAGGCTATCGACATTGCTTTGGACTAAAAAATTACGGTATTGCTCAGCTGTTTCTTCTTGCTCATTGCCTTCGTGACGAGCGATTTGGTATGCTTTATAAAGCTCAAAATGTGCTTCATCAAAAGTCAGTTTGGAAACCCTGGCATCTAAATTTTGATGTTGTTTGTAAGCCCGCTTTTGGCTTCTGCTTGATTGAAAGTCAGCCACTGGTAGCCGCACGGGAGTGCAGGCGTTGCAGTTTTCACAATGTGGGCGATAGACAAACTTTCCACTCCGTCTAAAGCCCTGTTTGATAAGACCACTATATTGATGACTATCGACCAAGTGTTGTGGCGTGGCGATTAGAGATTGGGCTAGTTTGGTCGGCAAATATCCGCAAGCATAGGGTGCTGTGACGTAGAACTGAATTTTTTGCAGTGCTGAATCGGCTGGGCTCGTCATATCAATTCATTTAATTTAGACATAAATTCAGTGCGATTGATTTCTTTAGCGCCCAAAGATGCTAGATGTTTCGTATTCATCTGGCAATCAATCATCCCAATTCCTTTAATTTTTAAATAATCTACCATGTGTGCAAACGCTATTTTTGAGGCATCTGTCA
This sequence comes from uncultured Methylophilaceae bacterium, assembly GCA_903870165.1. Classification (GTDB taxonomy): domain Bacteria; phylum Pseudomonadota; class Gammaproteobacteria; order Burkholderiales; family Methylophilaceae; genus Methylopumilus_A. The sequence goes on from CAIQBW010000021.1 coordinate 24,581, forward strand.
CATGGTGAAACATTGATTCACCATAAAACATCTTATTGATAAGGATGCCGTATAAGCCACCAACTAAAGTGTTATCTATCCATGTTTCAGCGCAGTGCGCGTAACCCAATTGATGAAGCTCACAATAGGCATCAATAATGTCCGAGGTAATCCAAGTTCCATCTTGGTTGGGGCGACTGGTCTCTGCGCAAGATTCCATCACCTTGCGAAAGTGGGTATTAAATTTTACTTCGTAATCATTTTTCTTTAAGCGTTTGGCAAGCGATTTAGAAACTTTAAAATCCTGCGGAAAAAGCACCATGCGTGGGTCAGGGCTCCACCAAAGCACAGGCTCACCTTCGCTAAACCAAGGAAAAATACCAGAGCTATAAGCTTTTAATAGACGTTCGCTTGATAAGTCGCCACCGATGGCTAACAAGCCATTAGGCTCAGTTAAGGCTTCACAGAGATTTGGGAAGGGCGTGTCATGATCTAGCGCGGACACTTTGCCAGTTGGGAATTGGTAGTAATTACCTTGCAATTGAGCAATCTCGTTCAGTTTTTAGATGAGCATCCAAGCTGCCATGCCAGCCATCAACAAGTCCTCTATGATGGTGATGGTCGACATAGGTAATTCGAACACTGTGCCTAGGCAGGCACATCTGATTTTTTGTTTATTCATCACAGCTCGAATCACGCCTAAACTGGAGAATCCCATGATAACAAGAGTCGCAGTGTTGGTGATTTGTGTTGATAAGCCTAATAAATATGCTAGTCCTAGTGCCAGTTCAATAAATGGATAAATAAAGCCATAGGCCGTGCTTCGCATGGCGAGTAAGTCGTACATTGCATAGCTACTGGCGAAGGCTTTGAGATTTAGCATTTTGAAGAATGAAAATACTAAAAAGAAGCCTGCCATAAAATGCATCATCCAGCGTTCAGTATTGAAAGTTTCTTGCGCGATGTTGATGGCTAGGGTGGTCATGAGAATGTAGCCAACGATTAAAAATAATGGCTGGTAAGTTGCTAACCAAGGTTTCTTGTCGATTGTGATCACTGGCGCATCATCTATTTGCGTTGCGATTAACTTAGATGCTTTGTACTCGCCAACAGATTTCAGAGCTTGATTGATTTGTGCAATGGTTGCGCTTGTATTTATAAGCGTGGCGACAGGTGGGTTGAGCGAAACAGCAACTTTTTTAGCAAGCGGATTAAGCGCGGTAGTTACTTTTTTTACGCAGCTATTACAATGCATGCCTGTAATTGATAGTTCGGTCGTTTTTTCTGAATACTTCATATTGACTAACCTACACAATAAAGCATTTAGTTTATACCAATTGCGGTAAAGAGGGCTTGCGGTGAAAGACTACTTTTTGGTTGGCTTAATATATTTCTTTTCAAAGTCTTCAATGGTCAACGCTTGGTCATATAAATAACCTTGGCCGTAATCGCAATCAAACTCTTCCAGCCATTTTGCATCTTCTATTTGCTCAACGCCTTCAGCAATTGTTTTGATGGCTAAGTGGGATTAAAGTTTGGAGATGATGTTTAGTCTTGAGAAAACATTTCCTTTGGGCGATATTCATCTCGATTTCGGGTAAAATAGGGCTTTTATATTTTCAGCTTTTTAGGCCATGTCCCAATCTATGCTCAGTTTGCGCGGTAGCGCGGCGCTATCCTCTTTTAGACTTCAAAAAATCCTTGCGAATTTAAGTCAATCAGCTCCTCAAGTTAATGATGTGCATGCTGACTTTTGGCACTTTGCTTGGAATGAAGGGGAATTAACTGCTGCACAGCTAGATACGCTGACTAAAATTCTCACTTACGGACCACGAATGGCTGAAGAAGCGCCAGTGGGTGAGCTATTTTTGGTGATTCCGCGCCCAGGTACTATTTCACCTTGGGCTTCACGCGCAACTGACATTGCTAAGCATTGTGGCTTGGGAAATATGCAACGTATTGAACGTGGAATTGCTTATTACGTTACTAAGAAAGATGGTTCATTTTTAACCGCATCGGAAAAGCAAGCGGTGAAAGTGGCTGTGCATGACCGCATGACTGAAGCTGTATTTGCTAGCTTGGATGACGCTGCAAAGCTTTATCATCAAGCCACTCCAGCGCCTTTGTCTAGCGTAGACATTTTGGCTGGGGGCAAAGAGGCGCTTAATCAAGCTAATGCTGATTTGGGTTTGGCGCTTTCTCTCGATGAGGTTGATTACCTCTTAGAAAACTTTACGCGCATTGGTCGCAACCCGACAGACGTTGAATTGATGATGTTTGCACAAGCAAACTCCGAACACTGCCGCCATAAGATTTTTAATGCGGATTGGATTGTTGATGGTGTGGAGCAAGCGCAGTCATTGTTTGGCATGATCCGCAATACGCACAAACTCAACCCAGGTAGCACAGTGGTAGCTTATTCAGATAATGCCTCCATTGTTGCTGGATCAGCCGGTCAAAAAACTAAACGTTTCTATCCGCAAACGGGCGGGGCTTATGGTTTTGTTGAAGAAGAGATGCACTATTTGATGAAAGTGGAAACGCACAATCATCCAACGGCTATTTCGCCTTTTGCTGGGGCAGCCACGGGCGCAGGTGGTGAGATTCGTGATGAGGGTGCAACAGGTAGCGGCTCTAAACCCAAAGCTGGTTTAACTGGCTTCTCAGTTTCAAATTTGAACATTCCAGGTTTTGAACAACCGTGGGAGGGTGCTTATGGCAAGCCTTCACGGACAGCTTCCCCTTTGCAAATCATGATTGATGGCCCACTTGGTGGAGCGGCTTATAACAATGAATTTGGTCGCCCAAATATTGCGGGCTATTTCCGTACTTTTGAATTAGAAGCTGCTGGTGAAATGCGTGGTTATCACAAGCCAATTATGTTGGCGGGTGGCGTGGGTAATATTTCTGCAAAACATTCTAAAAAGAACCCGATTCCAGCAGGCGCGTGCCTTATTCAATTGGGTGGTCCAGCGATGCTGATTGGCTTAGGTGGCGGTGCGGCCTCTAGCATGGATACCGGCTCTAATGCTGAGAATCTGGACTTTGATTCAGTGCAAAGAGGTAATCCAGAGTTGGAGCGTCGCGCACAAGAGGTGATTGACCGCTGTTGGCAATTGGGTGACAAAAATCCCATTTTAAGTATTCATGACGTTGGCGCTGGTGGTATTTCTAACGCATTCCCCGAATTGGTGAACGACGCAGGCGTTGGTGCTGTATTCCAATTACGCGATGTGCATAATGAAGAGCCTGGCATGTCACCACGCGAGCTTTGGAGTAACGAAGCGCAAGAGCGCTATGTGATGGCCGTTTCTAAAGAAAACTTGGCGCTATTTGCTGAAATCTGTGAGCGTGAGCGTTGTCCTTTTGCCGTTGTTGGTGAAGCCACTGAAGAACGCCATTTAACGGTTGCAGATAGCCATTTTGGAAACAAGCCTGTGGATATGGATTTGTCTGTATTGCTTGGTAAGCCGCCAAAAATGCTGCGCGATGTAAAGCATGCGACACGTACTTTGCCAGCGTTTGATACTTCAAAAGTCGATCTCCAAGATGCTGCAAATCGTGTTCTACGCCTTCCAGGCGTTGCTGATAAAACATTCCTCATTACTATTGGCGATCGCTCTGTTACAGGATTGATTGCACGCGACCAAATGGTGGGTCCTTGGCAAGTGCCCGTGGCTGATGTTGCGGTAACACTTGCGGGCTACCAGACTTATCAAGGTGAAGCTTTTGCGATTGGTGAAAAAGCGCCTTTGGCATTGATTGATGCCCCTGCATCTGGTCGTATGGCAATTGGTGAATCAATCACCAATATTGCAGCAAGCCGCATTAAAGACATTGCTGATTTGAAACTATCTGCAAACTGGATGGCTCCAGCGGGTCACCCAGGAGAAGATGCTGCTTTGTTCGACACAGTTAAAGCTGTTGGTATGGAACTTTGTCCTGCGTTAGGTATTAGTATTCCTGTTGGTAAAGATTCGATGTCGATGAAGACGGTGTGGGAAGATGCCGGCGAGAAAAAAGCTGTGACATCACCGATTTCATTGGTGGTTACAGCTTTTGCTGCTACGCCAGATGCACGTAAAACACTTACACCACAATTAAGAACAGATCTTGGCGATACTCAATTAATTTTGATTGATTTGGGCGCAGGTAAAAACCGCATGGGTGGCTCGGCTTTAGCGCAGGTCTACGGAGCGGTGGGTAACCAAGCACCTGATGTCGATGATGCAGCGCGTTTGAAGAATTTCTTCACTTCGATTCAAAGCTTGAATGAAGACGGCAAGTTGCTTGCTTACCATGACCGTTCAGATGGTGGTCTGTTCTCAACGCTTGTAGAAATGGCATTTGCGGGACATTGTGGCTTAAATATTAATCTTGATGGTTTGGCTGTTGATCTCGCAAGTGTGCTTTATAACGAAGAATTAGGTGCTGTTATTCAGGTGCGCGCTGCGGATGCCGATGCGATCGTAGCAAGTCTAAAACAATCATTGCTAAATTGTGTGCATGTCATTGGTGAGGTGACAACTGGGGAGGCCATTGCTATCAAGCAAACAGGTAAGGTTGTATTTGAAGCTTCCCGTGTTGATTTGCATCGTGCTTGGTCTGAAACCACTTATCAAATGCAAAAAATGCGTGATAACCCAGCATGTGCCCAACAAGAATACGACCGTATTTTGGATAAGACTGACGCTGGCTTGCATGCAAAACTGACATTCGACCCTAGCGACAATATTGCTGCGAGCTATATTGCTTCTGGCGCTCGTCCAAAAATGGCGATTTTGCGTGAGCAAGGCGTCAACGGCCAAACTGAAATGGCAGCAGCTTTTGATCGCGCAGGCTTTGCAACATTTGACATTCATATGAGCGATATCATTAGCGGTCGAGTCAGTTTAAAAGACTTCGCCGGCTTTGTGGCTTGTGGTGGTTTCTCTTATGGTGATGTATTGGGGGCTGGTGAGGGTTGGGCGAAATCTATCTTGTTCAATGCACGCGCTAGAGACGAGTTCTCGGCGTTCTTTGAGCGCCAAGACTCTTTCTCATTGGGTATTTGTAACGGTTGCCAAATGATGAGTAACTTACACAGTATTATTCCTGGTGCTGAGCAATGGCCGCATTTTGTGCGTAATAAATCAGAACAGTTTGAAGCGCGTTTTGCGATGGTCGAAGTGCAAGAGTCACCCTCACTGTTCTTTACAGGTATGGCTGGAAGCCGCATGCCAATTGCCGTTGCACATGGTGAAGGTTTTGCGGAATTTTCTTCAGAATCTGCTGTCAATAGAATTGTTGCAGATAAACTAGTGAGTATGAAGTTTGTGGATAATGCCGGAATTTCCACTGAAGTGTATCCGTTTAACCCAAATGGATCGCCGCAAGGGATTACTGGTTTAACTACTCAGGATGGACGTTTTAGTATTATGATGCCTCATCCAGAACGTGTTTTCCGTACTGTGCAAAATTCTTGGCACCCAGACACTTGGGGCGAAGATGGTGCTTGGATACGTATGTTTAGAAATGCAAGAAAGTTTATCAATTAATTAAAACAATCAAGTTGGAGAGAAATACATGAAAATGATTAAAGCCTTATTCTTAGCAGCAATTTTACTTTTACCTGTTGCAGCATTTGCGATGGAAGGTGATCAGCAAGTTGAATACACACAAGCATTGCGTGATGGTAATGTGAAAATAGTCAAAAAGTATTTAGATTCTGGTACCGATGTAAATGAGAAATTTTTTGCTTGGTCCGCATTGCAAATTGCTGCGAATCAAAACCAACTAGCCGTTGTGAAATTTTTAGTTGAACGTGGCGCGGAGGTGAATTATGTTCACCCAATGACGAAAATGTCTGCAGGCCAAATGGCTGCTTACGATGGTTACACCGAGTTAGTTAAATACCTTGGCTCCAAAGGTGCTGATTGGAACTTGAAGCTTAAAGGTGATGTATCAATTCTTCGTGTTGTACGTGACACAGGCAACACTAAGATGGTTGACCTTTTGATTTCAATGGGTGCAAAAGATGACGGCTGTAAAGAAGAAAAATGCTTCTAATAAAGTCTTACAAACTCATTGATATGATTTAATATGTCTCTATGAAGATTCAATTAAACACTATCGGAAACCCCCACAAATACTTATTGGTGTTTGTGGGGGTTTTTGTCATCAGTACCAATGTTTATGCTGACGAAAGTACTGTCACTTCGCCACATATTCAAACCCTAGCCGCATCGTGTGCGGCTTGCCATGGCAGTCAGGGAAATAGCGTCGGAGGCACGTCAGTGCTTGCTGGCTTAGATGCTTCGCATTTTACATTACAGATGATGGCGTTTAGAAATGGCAGTCGCAGTTCAACAGTGATGCATAGGCACGCAAAAGGTTTAACAGTTGAAGAGATTAACGATTTAGCCGTTTACTTTTCTCAGCAAAAACGTGTCCCAGCATTAACCCCTCCAAATCAACGATTGGCCGAATAGCATGACGATCGATAGGCGTGACTTTCTAAAAATTGCTGCATCAACGGCGCTAGTTTCTTTTCCGCTAATTTCAAAAGCAGTCGTCAGCCAAGCTAAAGGCCGTGTGGTAGTTGTTGGCGGCGGCTATGCTGGCGCAACAGCAGCAAAATATCTGCGTACTTGGAGCAATGGTGGCTTAGATGTCATCGTGGTCGAACCACGTAGCCAGTTTGTTTCATGCCCTTTGAGTAATTTAGTTTTAGGTGGCAATAAAAACATCAACGACCTTACTTTTGGATACGACCTACTCAAAAGCAATCATGGTATTCAGTGGGTGAGTGATGAAGTGGTCGCGATTGATGCGGCTTCTCGTGTGGTTAAGATGAAGCAGGGCGAGCTTGCTTACGATAGGCTAGTAATAGCGCCTGGTATTGATTTTATGTTTGAGCAATTGCCAATGTTGCAAAGCCCGCAAGCGCAAGAAGTGGTGCCTCACGCTTGGAAAGCGGGCGCGCAAACGGTCAATCTACGGAAACAGCTTGAAAGCATGAAAGACGGCGGCGTGTTTGTCATCAGCATTCCTAAAGCACCATATCGTTGTCCACCAGGGCCATACGAGCGTGTTTGCCAAGTAGCGTTTTATTTAAAAAATCACAAGCCAAACTCTAAAATTATTGTGCTGGATGCCAATGCGGAGATTATCTCTAAAAAAGGCTTGTTTACTAAAGTCTGGGCAGATATGTACGCTGGCATGATTGATTATCGACCTAATAGCAGTGTTGTAGATGTTGATGTCGCAGCAAAAACGATCAAAACAGAATTTGAGTCTGTGCAAGCCAATGTGCTGAATGTTATTCCACCGCAACGTGCTGGTAAAATCGCCCAAATTGTTGGCGCTGCGAATGTGGATAAGCGTTGGAGTGAGGTGGATTTCCTTACTTACGAATCTAAAATTGTGCCTAATGTCCATATTATTGGCGACTCTGTCTCTGCGGCACTGCCAAAATCAGCGCATATGGCCACCTCGCAAGCACGTGTTTGTGCCAACGCTATTGTTGCGCTGATGAGTGACCAAGCGCCTGATGCGTCGCCTGTATTTGCTAATACTTGCTATAGCTACGTTTCAGACAAAATGGCGATGCATGTTGCCAATGTTTATCGCTATGATGCGACTAAAAAAATCATGGTGTCTGCCGAAGGTGGTGGGGTGTCAGATAAGCCATCAGAGCTAGAAGGCAATTACGCACAAGCATGGGCGAAAAACATTTGGTCAGATGTGCTGACTTAGGTTTTTATTGAGTTATTTTAAATGGAAAAGTGTTTTATAAAATCACCATGTTGAACTTCAAAAAAGCGTTATCTGCAGTATTCTTTATAATCTTCAATAGTTTAGCTATAGCACACGAAATTTCGCCAACAAATATCGCCGTTTATATTCAAGGACAAGAATACAATCACCAAATCATGTTGAGAAATTACTCTCAAGATTATTGGTATAGCCAAGGTCCTTTGCTAGAGACTGCGGCAAATGATGTGTTAGGGGCTGACTTTTCTGGCGTGGATATGTGCGATGTTCAGCCAGCGGCTGCAAAAGTCGTCGTCTGGCTTCGTCCACGCATGTTTTACAACCCACAAATGCAAACTTTTTATGGCAAAGTCATCGCCGTGACTTATACCGCCGATGGAAAGCCTTTAGCCAATTATGAAGGCGAAGCCACTAAGCGCGCTTTCTTCGATGTTAAAACCGAGTTGACATTGAGCGATGTCTATCATGCTGCTATGCAAGTAGTTTCAGTCAAAATGAAAGCTGATAATAAGTTTCAAGCCGCCTTAAAAGCGCCATCATTTTCATCGCCTTGTGCAACCGTGAGTGTGTTGCCTGAGCCAAAAATTCAGTTTATGTCATTTCAATAGGGAGTTTTATGCGCATTTCTAAATTATTGCTAACCTTGGTTGCGGTGATTTCTATGACCGCCCAGGCCCACGAAACAAAAAAAATCACAGGCCTAAAAATGCCTGAGTCAGCCATTGCTGCAAGGGATGGTCGTGTGTTTGTTTCGGAGATCGGCGAGTTCGGAAAAGATGGAGACGGCCAAATTACTGTGGTGGATAAAAATGGCGAAACCAAGGTATTTGCACAAGGTTTAGATGACCCTAAAGGCCTTGCGATGGTTGGCAAGGATTTATATGTGGCGGATATCCACCAAGTGATTAAAATCTCGCCAGATGGCAAAACTTCAGTATTTGCTGCGGCAGAAGCATTCCCTGATGCACCACAATTCTTAAACGACTTAGAGTCCGATGCGGCTGGCAATATTTATGTGAGCGATAGTGGCGACTTAAAAGGCGCTGGCGGTGCGATTTATAAAATTAACCCACAAGGCAAAGTCACCACCATAATCAATGGCAAACAAGATCCACGCGTATTAGCACCTAATGGATTGCTCATGGGTAAAACACCTAACTGCATCATGGTAGTCGATTTCGTGTCTGGGGTTTTATATCGCTTGGATATGAAGAAAAATACCTTGATTGAAGTGGCTAAAGGCTTTGGTGGCGGCGATGGTGTCGTCAAAGGTAAAAAAGACCAGTTCTATGTGAGCGATTGGAAAAACGGCAAAGTGTTTAGCGTGAAGCTAGAAAAAGGTACAGTTCCAAATGGCGAACTAGTGAAAGAAGGCTTTGCAGCTGCTGCTGATATTGCGCCTAGCGCGGATGGTAAGTTCTTATTGGTGCCAGATATGAAAGCGGGTGAACTGGTCTATCTGCCAGTACATTAATTTATAGTTTTTGAAATGCAAAAGGGCCCTCATAAATGAAGGCCCTTTTTTGTGCACATGGGGCGCAGCTTTTTGCACTGTGCCATATTCCACAATTAAAAATTATTTAATGACGGTCACTGACTCAATCGTCACTGTTTGCACTGGGACATCGCCGCCGTCTGTTGGTAGGTGTGAGATTTTTTCAACAACATCCATGCCTTTGACTACTTTGCCAAACACGGCATAGCCCCATCCGCGTTCTGATTTTTCGGTGTAGTTTAAGAAAGCATTATTGGCGACGTTAATAAAGAACTGTGATGAAGCTGAATGCGGGTCGTTGGTACGTGCCATGGCGATTGTGCCGATGGTATTTGCTAGGCCATTGTCTGCTTCGTTTTTAATCGGTGCGCGCGTAGTTTTCTCGTTCAAGTTTTTATCCATGCCGCCGCCTTGAATCATAAAGCCAGAAATCACGCGGTGGAAAATAGTGCCATTATAAAAGCCATCGTTGGCATATTTCACAAAGTTAGCCACGGTGTTCGGCGCTTTTTCTTGGTTGAGTTCAACCACAATCAAGCCTTTGTTGGTTTTAATTTCAACAGTTGGTTGAGCGAATACGTTCATGCTTGAAGCGAGTAGTGAAACTAAAGCGCATGCAAGAAGTAGTTTTTTTAATGACATATTAAGTCCTTTAGTGGGTCTATTAAATGGTTGAGAATAAATTAGCAATGCCATCCAGCCCAACATGGTTGAGCGCATAACTGGCTTGGGCTTGTACGATAGGCTTGGCGTGGTAAGCAATCCCAGCGGTGGCTACGCGCATCATGGTGAGGTCGTTCGCGCCATCGCCAATTGCAATGACTTGGTCTGCAGTTAGGCTTAATTCGTCACGTTTTTTTACAAGAAAATCTGCTTTGGCTTGTCCATCAACAATCTCACCCAGCACTTTGCCTGTGAGTTTTCCGTCGACAATTTCAAGTGTATTTGATTCTGCATAATCTAAGCCTAGCCTGGCTTTGACGTGGTTGGCGAAAAATTCAAAGCCACCAGAAACCAGTAGCGTTTTAATGCCATTGGCTTTACAAGCATCTATCCAAATTTGTGCGCCAGGGTTAAGTTCAAGTCTTTCATCAATCACGCGTTGCAGGGCTGATTCTTCAAGACCATTTAGCAAAGCAACGCGACGGGTAAGACTTTCTCTAAACTCAATCTCGCCACGCATCGCGCTTTCAGTGATTGCAGCGACTTGTGGTTTGATGTTCATCATGTCGGCAATTTCATCAATGCATTCAATGTTGATGAGTGTCGAATCCATGTCCATTACAGCGAGTTTGATGTTTTTAAGCGTTTGTTTTTCTGGCACATAGGCACAGTCGATTTTCTCACTCGCGCAAAATGCTTTAACTGCCTCAGAAGCTGTTTCTTGATGGGGTAAGTAATAAGCATGCTCAGCAATTTGAATGAATTGTGAGCCATGCTTGGCATTGCTTAGCAGATGGATATGCATCAAGTGGGGCAACTGAACGGATGGACCTTGAACAACTAAGCGCATATTAAGTTTTGTGGAAAATGAAAAAAGTGCAGATATTATACATGTTCAAAGCGCTCTATTTATCATGGCTTTCATTTCAACTGGGCTGGCGTCTAGCGACGTTTTGCGCGAGAATGTCACTTTAAGCACAATCACACAATATCACCATGAATTTGCATGAATTTCAGGCTAAACAATTACTTCAACGCTATGGCCTAGCGGTACCTATCGGACAAGTCGTTCAATCAGCAGAAGCTGCTGCATCGGCAACAAAAGAAATCGCTGGTGATGCTTGGGTGGTCAAGGCGCAAGTGCACGCTGGTGGCCGCGGTAAAGCGGGTGGTGTGAAGATTGTGAAATCAGCGACTGAAGCACAGTCCGTCGCACATGGCTTGCTGGGTAAACATTTGGTGACCTACCAAAATGCGCCAGATGGTCAACCTGTACATCAATTATTGGTTGAGCAAACCTTGCCAATTGCACGTGAGCTTTATCTATCTATTTTGGTAGATCGCACACTTGAGCGTGTGGTGATGGTAGCTTCTAGTGCGGGCGGTATGGATATCGAAGAAATCGCGGCCACAACTCCGGAAAAAATTCTGCAAGAAGTTTGCGATCCATTAAATGGCTTGGTGGATTTTCAAGCACGTAATTTGGCATTTGCTTTAGATTTAGTCGGCGATCAAATTGCAGCATTCACTAGGTTGGCAAAAGGCTTATACAAATTATTCAAAGAGAATGATTTAGCATTACTTGAAATTAACCCACTGATTGTGACGACTGATGGCAAGCTATTTGCCCTGGATTGTAAAATGAGTGTGGATGACAATGCGCTGTATCGTCAAAAATCATTGGCAGAACAACGTGATTGGAGCCAAGACGATGCGAAAGAAGCAGAGGCGCATCATGCAGGGCTTAACTATATTGCCCTTAACGGCAATATTGGCTGTATGGTCAATGGCGCTGGCTTGGCGATGGCGACTATGGATTTGATTAAGCTTCATGGCGGCGCGCCTGCTAACTTCTTGGATGTGGGCGGTGGTGCAACCGCTGAAACCGTAGCAAAAGCATTTAAGATTATTTTGGCCGATAGCAACGTAAAAGCCATTTTAGTGAATATTTTTGGTGGCATTATGCGATGCGACATTATTGCTGAAGGTATTATCACTGCGGTGAAGGAAGTGGGAATTAAAATTCCTGTGGTGGTGCGTTTGGAAGGTACAAATGTCGAATTGGGTCGAAAAATGTTGAGTGAGAGTGGGCTTTCAATTATTTCTGCTGCTGGTTTGACCGATGCGGCAAAACAAGCAGTTGCCGCAGTAAGCGCGTAAGGTTAGAACATGAGCATATTAGTTAATAAAAATACCAAAGTGTTGTGCCAAGGCTTTACGGGCAAACAAGGCACATTTCATTCAGAACAAGCGTTGGCTTATGGCACCAAAATGGTGGGGGGTGTAACGCCGGGCAAAGGTGGCCAAACCCATTTAAGTTTGCCAGTGTTTAACACGATGCGTGATGCGGTGCGCGAAACAGGTGCTAATGCTTCTGTGATTTACGTTCCACCTCCATTTGCAGCAGATTCTATTTTAGAAGCGTGTGATGCTGGCATTGATTTGATTGTATGCATTACCGAGGGCATTCCTGTATTGGATATGCTGAACGTTAAAGCGGCACTTAAAGCTAATAACGTGAAATTAATTGGTCCGAATTGCCCAGGTGTGATTACCCCAGATGAATGCAAAATCGGCATTATGCCGGGCAGTATTCATTTGCGCGGTAAAGTGGGCGTGGTTTCCCGTTCTGGCACGCTGACCTATGAAGCGGTTAATCAAACGACTGCTTTGGGCTTGGGTCAATCAACTTGCGTAGGAATTGGTGGTGACCCGATTCGTGGCCTTAACTTTGTGGATTGCTTGGAAATGTTCCAAGCTGATCCTGAAACTGAAGCCATTATCATGGTGGGCGAAATCGGTGGAGCGGATGAAGAGGCTGCTGCTGATTTCATCAAACATCATGTGTCTAAGCCTGTGGCTGGTTATATTGCTGGCCAAACTGCGCCCAAAGGTAAGCGCATGGGCCATGCTGGCGCAATTATTTCTGGCGGAAGCGGTAAAGCAGAAGACAAGATTTTAGCTTTAGAAAAAGCGGGCGTAGTTGTAGCGAGCTCTCCAGCAGGTTTGGGCGAAGCAGTTATGGCGGCGATTAAAGCGAAACTAGCAAACTAATGAAATATAACTTGGTAAAAAAATTAGTGCGTTACTTGGCCTTTGTTGCATTGAGTTTTGTCTTGGCTAATATTGCCTTTGCTGAAGAGGATATTCCTTATCTGCTAACTGTTTCAGGCAAAGGCGATCTTGTGACAGTTCGCGCCTTGCTAGAGGGTGGCACGAATCCCAATACGCGCGATCTTGATGCTGTTACCGCACTGATGTATGCCGCACGCAAAGACAAATACGAAGTTGTTAAGGTGTTATTGGATAAGGGGGCGGATCCGAACGCTAAAGATAATAGTGGTTGGACAGCCTTGATGTTGGCTGCTCGTAAGAACTATCTAAAAACAGCTGAAGCTTTACTCAAAAAAGGCGCTGATCCTGCTTTGCGTGACGTTTCTGGTTGGAGTGCGATGGGAATGGCAGCCACTTCTGGTTATTCTGAGATGGTGGGTTTGTTAATTGAGCACGGCATGGATGTGAATACCAAGAGCGATGATGGTAAAAGTGTCTTAATGTATGCCGCTAAGAGCGGTGATGTGCCAACAGTCAAAGTGCTTTTGGCGCATGGTGCGTTGATTGCAGACCGAGATCGTTTGAAGGTTAATGCCCTAATGTATGCCGCACGTGAAGGCAATGTTGCCGCTGTTGAAGCATTGATTGATGCTGGCGCTAAGGTTGATGACTATGACCAAAATAAATGGACGGCCCTTAGTTGGGCGGTGAGAAAGAAAAAAGTTGATGTAGTTCAAACGCTGGTTGCAAAAGGCGCTGATGTTAACCACAACGATGGTGAAGGTACGCCGCCACTGCAAAATGCGGTTTTAAATGGCGATGCGCCGATGGTGGCTTTGCTAATTAAAAGTGGTGCCAATGTCAAAGCCAAAGATCAATATGGGTTGAGTGCATTAGTTTATGCTTTAAAAGGTAAAAGTCCTGAAATCGTTAAGATGATTAAAGATGCAGGTGGCAATTATTAGTCAGTATATGCGATTAGCCATCGCCCAAATCAACTGTACGGTGGGTGATATTGCAGGTAACAGCGATAAGATTGTCGCCGCTGCATCACAAGCTAAAGCCAAAGGTGCATCACTTCTTATCACGCCAGAGTTAGCCTTAACCGGCTACCCCCCAGAAGACCTATTGCTAAGGGAAGATTTCAATCAAGCGAGTGATACCGCTTTGCTTGAGCTTGCTAAAAAGACAAAATCTATTACCGTTCTTGTTGGTCACCCACGTGTTTTTGAAGGCGCATGCTACAACGCTGCTTCAGTGCTGCAAGATGGTAAGGTTATCGCCACTTACCATAAGCAAGCTTTACCTAATCACACAGTATTTGATGAGCTTCGCTATTTCAAAGCGGGCACCGTGCCACTGGTTTTTGAACACCATGGTGTCAAATGCGGTGTGTTAATTTGTGCGGATATTTGGGAAGTAAACCCCGCAAAATTGGCCAAGCAAGCAGGAGCAGAAGTTCTATTGACGCTCAACGCTTCGCCTTACCATATGGAAAAGCAAGATAGCCGTCATGAGGTTGCGCGCCAGAGAGTTCTGGAAACTGGCTTGGCGCTGGTTTATACCAATCTAGTTGGGGGCCAAGATGAACTTGTATTTGATGGAGCTTCTTTTGTTTTAGATAGGTCAGGTGCTCTTGTTCAGCAGTTACCAGCCTTTGAAGAAGCATTGTCATTGGTTGAGGTTGACTGTGCCTCAGGCAATAAAGCGAATCCTAATCTAGCGGAAATTACACCAACCCTTTCGATTGAGGCTTCTGTCTACCAAGCTCTGACTTTAGGCTTAAAAGACTACGTGAGTAAAAATAGATTTAAGGGAGTGGTGCTCGGCCTGTCGGGTGGAATTGATTCCGCTTTGACTCTTGCCGTTGCAGTAGACGCTTTAGGCTCTGAACAAGTGCGAGTTGTGATGATGCCTTCGGAATTTACTGCTGATATGAGCGTGAGTGATGCCCATTTGATGGCGGATATAGTTGGTGTGCGCTACAGCGAATTGCCAATTGGTCCGCTGTTTAACTTGTTTAGAGATACGCTCTCAGATGAGTTCGCTGGCTTGGCTTTTGATACCACGGAAGAAAATCTACAAGCGCGTATTCGCGGTATGTTGCTAATGGCATTGTCGAATAAGTTTGGCAGTATTGTGCTCACTACTGGCAACAAGAGCGAGATGGCGGTTGGTTATAGTACGCTTTATGGGGATATGGCAGGCGGCTTTGCTTTACTTAAAGATGTGCCAAAAACATTGGTTTATCAGTTATCAAATTATCGCAACTCAATATCATCAGTTATCCCCGAACGTATTATTACGCGCCCGCCGTCAGCAGAGTTGCGTCACGACCAGAAAGATCAAGATAGCCTGCCAGCCTATGAGATTTTAGATGCGATTATGGAAGCTTACGTTGAGCATGATGCGAGTCATGTAGATATCCTCGCGATGGGATATAGAGCGCAGGATGTGAATCGTGTAACATCCTTAATTGATAGAAACGAATATAAGCGTCGCCAATCACCTATTGGCGTTCGGATTACCCAGCGCGGGTTTGGTAAAGATAGACGTTATCCGATTACTTCAAAGTTCGTACCAAAAGCGTAAAAAATTATTAGATTTTCACCTGAGGGGATATAAATGAAAAAAATCGAAGCTGTGATTAAGCCGTTTAAGTTGGATGAAGTGCGTGAGTCTTTATCTGAAATTGGGGTGAACGGACTTACCGTAACTGAGGTTAAAGGATTTGGTCGTCAAAAAGGCCACACCGAGCTTTATCGTGGCGCTGAATACGTTGTAGATTTCTTGCCTAAGATTAAGGTTGAGTTGGTGGTGGCTGATGATATGGTTGAACCAGCGATGGATGCAATTATCAAAGCTGCGCACACGGGAAAAATTGGCGATGGTAAGATATTCGTCACCAACGTTGAGCAAGTCCTGCGTATTCGTACTGGTGAAACAGGCGAGTCAGCTGTGTAATTTTAATTGATTATTACTGAGGTGCTGGGCTTCTAAAAGCCTAGCCATCTTGCGGATTGATAAAAGACGAAGCTAACAATCCAAGCTAGCATTAAAGACCAAATGATAGAGAGCATCGCAAAGGCCCAGCTTTTTGCTTCATTTTTAAGGGTAATAATCGTTGATAGGCAAGGCGTATAAATGAGCGTAAATAGCATAAAGCTCATCCCTTGTACCCAGTCTAGTTTTTGCGCCATCAGATGCATCAGCGCATCGCCCTGAAGTCCGTAAATCACAGCGAGCGCGCCAATCACAATCTCTTTGGCAACAAAGCCAAAAATCAAAGTAATTGCCAGTTGGCTATCAATGCCAATCGGATTCAACACCACTGAAAAACAATCCCCGATTTTTCCTGCCAAGGTGGCACTACTTGCAGGTGCCGCATCTAAGGGGAAGTGAGTTAGTGCCCAAACCAAAATCACACCTATTGTGATGAATTTACTTGCTCGGCTAAGGAAGTATTTCACTTCTTGCCAGCCTCTTAGCCAAATTTGGCGGCCTGTCGGGAAGCGGTAAGGCGGTAACTCAAGAATAAACGGCTCACTATTTGGATACTGATTTTTAAATAACATAGCGGTGATAAAAATGGTGATAAAGCTTACCAAGTAGAGCGCAAATAGCACTAGCGGTGCTTGGCTTGCAGTGAACAGGGTAGCGGTCATAAATAGGAACACCTGAAGACGCGCCGAGCAGAGTGATAGTGGTATCACGAGCATGGTGAGTAAGCGCATGTTTTTTGAGCGCATCACGCGAGTCCCCATCAAGGCTGGCACATTGCAACCAAAGCCCATGAGTACCATGACAAAGCCTCGACCATCTAAGCCCATCTTCGCCATTAAAGCATCGACCAAGAATGCGGCGCGAGATAAATAGCCACTGTCCTCTACCATGGTCATAATTAGGAAGAATAAAACGATGATTGGTATAAACGCAGCAACTGTGCCAAGGCCGTTATAAACGCCGTCTAGCAATAAGCCACTTAGCCAAGTTGGGGCATTCAATAAAAGTGGTTCAAGCGCGTTCGTGCGGAAGATGGCGAGTAGCCATGCAATGCCATCTTGAAGTGGTTTGCCCGCATTGAAGATGAACTGAAACAATATATACATCGCGGCAAAAAATATTGGCAAGCCTAACCAAGGATGCAGTAACACTTTGTCGATGCGATTAGTGAGGTCGTCTCCAAGCTGCATCGGCATTTGGACTGTTGCTTCAACAATGGCTTCCATTTCAGCTTCAATGTTTGAGTCTTGCTGAAGCTGTTTGCTGATTTTCTCGGCATCTACATGTTGTTTTTGTTTGGATAATACAAGCGATGCGGCTTTGAGCGCGTCAGGGCAACGGACACCGTATTTTGCGCTAATTTGCACAACGGGCATGTTTAGCTTGAAAGACATTTCTTCTGTATTAATTGTTATACCAGCGCGCTTTGCTTCATCGCTCATATTGAGTAGTAATATGCATGGTAAGCCTAGAGCACGTATTTGTAGAGCTAGTGAAAGCTGCCTATCAATCTGCGCGCTATTCGCGACGATCATCACTAAATCAATAGTATTGTTGCATAAGAAGTGACGAACGACCTGCTCGTCATCTGAATATCCATGCAGGTCATATAAGCCAGGTAAATCAATCAGCTCTGCAATATGGCCACCAATGAGAATCTTTGCACTCATGAGGTCAACTGTGATGCCAGGCCAATTACCAACGCGTGCAGAAGCGCCGCTCAATCGATTGAAGAGAGTGGATTTTCCTGTATTGGGCATGCCCAATAGTGCGATACGTTTCATGATGTCTGGACTTGAATGCGACTTGCTTCGGTGCGACGCAAGATAATGTCAGTGCTACCAATTCTCACGTGTAGCGGGCCGTTAAAGCTAGCACAACGGACTAACTCTACTCTTTTTCCATTGCGAAAACCAAGCGCAGCCAATCGATGAAACAGCGAATTATCGGCGTCAATATTGCTGATGAGTGCAGTTTCACCTGGTTTTAAGCTGGATAAGTTTTGTGTTGATGCAGGATTCATTAATGCAATGAAAAATCCTAAATGATAATGGTTCTTATTATCGCACAAATTGAATGCGATGCGATAGAGTGAAGTCCAATAAAAAACGGTCTGTGAACAGACCGTTTTTGTTGATTAACCAGCGCGTAAAAAATTATTTTTTAGCAGGTTTTGTGTTGTCTACCACTGTTGCTTTAGCGCGCAAATCAGTCAACATCTTTTCCAATTGACGTTGACCAAGTTGCTTTTGCAAATTCTCTTTTACTTTATCGTAAGCTGGCGCTTTCAGTTCGCGAACATCATCAAGCTTAATCACATGCCAGCCGAATTGGGTTTGCACTGGATCACTTACTTTACCTTTTTGAAGCTTAGCTACCGCTTCGCCAAATGGTTTTACCATGCCACCTAAAGCAAACCAACCTAAGTCGCCTCCTTTTTCTTTAGAGCCTGGGTCGATTGATTTTTCTTTAGCAATTTTTGAAAAGTCGCCACCTTTGTTAAGTTGAGCGATCACATCTTTTGCTTCAGCTTCTGACGCCACTAAAATATGACGTGCGTTATATTCCTTGTCGCCCAATTCTGTTTTGAATTTTTCGTAAGCCGCTTTTGTATCTGACTCGCTCACTGGGTGGTTCTTCATGTAGTCTTGAATATACACATTCACCAGTAATTCTCGGCGTGTTAACTCTTCTTTTGCTAGGTAGTCAGGCTTTTTATCCATGCCAGATTTTTGTGCTTCTTGAAGTACCAATTCACTACTAATCAATTTAGACATAATGACATCACGAACATTGTCATCCACTTTTTGACCGTGATCAGTTGCATCTTTAACGATGAAATCAAATAGTGATTGCTTGATTGGTTTGCCATTTACCGTTGCTACTGCATCGCCAGCAATTGCTGAAGCGCTAAAGCTTAATGTAGCGAGTAACAAAAGAGTGATTCTAGAGAGTTTCATTCAAAGTCCTTAGTAGGGGATGATTAGTATAAGAAGTAATTGATTTAAAAATATTATAAGGTTTATTCGTCGCTGGCGATAGCGTGGATGCTTAGTGCGTGAATTTGCTTAGGGATTAAGTCACCCATCAATTGATAAATGACACGATGGCGTGCTACTTGCGATTTGCCGTTAAATTCAGCGCTGGCTATCCTCAAGGTGAAATGTCCGCCACCGCCATTGCCTTTGTGTCCAGCGTGCAAAGCGCTATCATCTTGAATCTCCAATTGGCTTGGCGCAAGCGGTTGCAGTCTGCTTTTGATTTCTTCTATTAAACTCATATTAGGCTGGCAAGGTTTTGCGAAAAGGTTTAACGCTCACATTGACATAAACACCTGCACTGACAAATGGGTCAGTATTTGCCCAAGTTTCAGCTTCGGCTAGGCTATTAAACTCAGCAACAATTAGACTGCCAGTAAAGCCTGCTGGGCCTGGGTCGATGCTATCAATTGCAGGAAAAGGGCCGGCTAATAATAAACGACCTGCTTCATGCAAAGCGGTGAGTCTTGCTAAATGCTCAGGACGGTTAGCTAAACGCTTTTCCAAGCTGTTAGGCGTATCTTCGGTAACGATGGCGTACCACATTATGCTTTGTCCTCATTGATGATGTATTTATTAATTGCGAAACTTTGTCCGATGATGAAAATGAACATCAGTCCCATCGTGCCAAATAGCTTAAAACTTGCCCAAGTGTCGATTGAATAATGGAAGGCGACGTATAAATTCAGGGCACCTAAGCCAGCAAAGAAGATAGCCCAAGCAACATTGAGCTTATTCCAAATCGCTTCGGGTAAGCTGATTTCCTTGCCCATCATGCTTTTGATGATGTTTTTTTGTGTGAATAAATTTGCGCCAATTAATACCGCCGCAAACGCCCAATAAAGCAAAGTTGGTTTCCATTTAATAAATGCGTCGTTTTGGAAGTAAAGCGTTAATCCTCCTAAGACTGTAACTAACAATGCGCTTAACCACAAAGTGTTATCAACCTTTTTGTAATGTAGCTTCGCCCAGATGATTTGAATGATGCTGCCGACAATCACCGCGATTGTGGCGAGCATGATAGGCACTAGGCTTGGTTTGACTGAAGCAGCAATGCCAAGTGTAGTAAGTATTTTGGCTAAAATGAGGCTGGCTGAAGCGGTTTTTTCTGCCACTTTAAGCGTAATAAAAAATAAGATGACAGGGAATAAATCGAATAAGAACTTCATGCACTACTTTCGGTAAAAGGTTCGCTGGCGAAAAGCTGCTTTAAGTGTCGGCGCTTTAGGTGTCAGCAAGACCTGTATTTTGCTATGATGTATGAAGCCTGACAAGGCAACTTTTTTAAATTTTACCAAGCCCCACTCCAACTAACATTAAAAATGCGTTCCTTGATTGACCTTCATTGCCATTCTACCGTTTCAGATGGGGTCTTGACGCCTACTGAAATCGTGAATCATGCGGCTGAAAAAGGCATAAGTGTATTGGCGTTGACTGACCATGATGATGTCGCTGGTTTGGAAACAGCAAGGTCTGTGGCTGAGGCGCATGGTATGAAATTTATCAATGGTGTGGAAATTTCAGTCACGTGGCGTCGTCGCACATTACATATTGTTGGTTTAAAAATTGATCCGGAATATCCGCCTTTGGTGGCAGGACTTGCCAATATTCGTGCTGGTCGCCACACACGAGCTGCTGGTATGGCACAGGCCTTGGAAAAAATCGGTATTCATGGCTCGCTTCAAGGAGCTTACGAGCATAGCAAGGGTGGCATTATCAGCCGGACACATTTCGCACGCTTTTTAATTGAAAATGGTTACGCCAAGGACACCAAAGCGGTGTTTAAAAATTACTTAGTTAAAGGTAAGCCGGGTTATTTTGAGCATCAGTGGGCAAGTTTGGAGGATGCGATGGCTTGGATTATCGGCAGTGGTGGTGTGGCAGTCATCGCCCATCCGGGACGTTACGATTTAGGTCGAGTAACGATGCTCGAGTTGATGCATGAATTCCGCGCCTTAGGCGGCTCCGCGATTGAAGTGGTGACTGGTAGCCATACGGTTGACCAATATCAAGAATTCGCAAAAATGGCTAAGGCCTTTGACTTAGCATCATCGATGGGTTCTGATTATCACGGTAAAGGTCAAACCTATATTGAGATGGCGCGATTGCCTAGCTTACCAAGCAACTGCGTGCCAGTTTGGCGCGATTGGGCTGAAGTGCAGAATATTGAATTAGAGACGCATTAATGGCACAGTACTTTTCTATTCATGCAGAAAACCCGCAAGCCCGATTAATAAATCAAGCGGTTGAGATTTTGAATGATGGCGGTGTCATTGCTTACCCGACAGATTCTAGTTATGCGTTAGGATGCATCATTGGCAATAAGGACGCCCAAACCAAAATTCGTGCTATACGTGGTGTGGATGAAAACCATCATTTCACTTTGGTGTGTCGTAATTTGGCTGAACTTGCGACTTATGCGCAAGTCGATAATATGCAGTTCCGTTTATTAAAGGCGAATACGCCAGGGCAATATACTTTTGTGCTTAAAGCCACGCGCGAAGTGCCGCGGCGTTTGCAACATCCTAAACGGAGTACGTTAGGTTTGAGAGTGCCGGAACATGCAGTGACGCAAGCATTGTTGGCTCAATTAAATCAGCCGTTATTGAGTATGACATTGTCTTTAAAGGATGAGGTTGAGCCACTTAATGAGGCTTGGGAAATTCGTGACCGTTTAGAACATCAGCTTGATTTGGTCATTGATGCAGGTCCTTGCTCAAATTTGCCTACCACGGTGATTGATTTAACTACCGATGAGCCGCAATTGATTAGGCGCGGTGCAGGCGATTTAGCGCCATTTGGTTTAGTGGATTAAGTGTTACTTGTTAAAGGATAAAGCATGGAATTAACTTACGTACAGAAGATAGCGATTTATGCCCTGCCAGTCATTTTTGCGATTACTGTGCATGAGGCGGCGCATGGTTTTGCAGCACGTTATTTTGGTGACATGACGGCCGAAAGAGAAGGGCGAATTACTTTGAACCCGCTTAAGCATATAGACCCTATCGGTACTATTTTATTGCCTGCGCTTACTTTATTGATCGGCGGCATTTTGTTTGGCTGGGCTAAGCCAGTGCCGGTTAATTTTTCTCGTTTACGTCACCCTAAACGCGATATGTTGTGGGTAGCTGCGGCTGGTCCAGCTTCTAATTTTGTAATGGCTTTGTTTTGGGCGCTGATTATCAAGCTGTCCTTCGTCTATCCAAGTGTTTACTCCGAGCCAATGGCGTTGATGGGGCAGGCTGGTGTGATGATTAATGTAGTCTTGATGGTACTTAACTTATTGCCGCTACCACCTTTAGATGGCGGAAGGATTGCCGTGAGTTTGTTGCCTAACCATTTGGCATATAAATACGCGCAAATAGAACGCTATGGTTTCATTATTCTGATTGTGTTGCTTGCGACAGGCATTTTAGGTCGAATTATGGAACCGTTTATTGATGCGGTTATTCAGATTATTCAGTTCATTTTTTAATTTTTTGGGCGTGATTGCGCGCCTTTTCGTATAATAGATTCCTCTTTATTTATGGTTATTCATCACTATGGCAGTTGAGCGCGTTTTATCAGGTATGCGACCTACGGGAAGCTTGCATCTTGGACATTATCACGGTGTGTTGAAAAACTGGGTGAAGCTCCAGCATGAGCATGAATGCTTATTCTTTGTGGCTGATTGGCATGCACTTACAACACACTACGACACGCCTGAGATTATCGAAGAAAGCGTTTGGGAAATGGTGATTGATTGGATCGCGGCGGGTGTCGACCCAGCAAAAGCCACTATCTTTATTCAATCCAAAGTACCTGAGCATGCTGAGCTGCATACTTTGCTTTCTATGATTACCCCGCTTGGTTGGTTGGAACGTGTCCCAACTTATAAAGATCAACAAGAAAAACTCGCACAAAAAGACTTATCTACTTACGGCTTTTTAGGATATCCATTGCTACAAAGCGCAGATATCTTGATTTATAAGGCAACTCAAGTGCCTGTTGGCGAAGACCAAATTCCACATATTGAGTTTACACGTGAAATCGCACGTCGTTTTAATCATATTTATGGCCGTGAAAAAGGCTTTGAAGAAAAAGCAGAGGCTGCAATTAAAAAGCTTGGTAGTAAACGTGGTGGCTTGTACGAAGAACTTCGGACGCGTTACCAAGAGAGCGGTGATGACGAGGCCTTAGAATCAGCTCGTGCAATGATTGAAGAACAACAAGGTTTGAGCTTAGGTGACCGCGAACGTTTGCTTGGCTACCTAGAAGGCGGCGGCAAAATGATTTTGGTTGAGCCCGAATATAAGCTTACGCCAGCTTCTAGAATGCCAGGTTTGGATGGTCAAAAGATGTCTAAGTCTTATAACAACACCATTTCTATGCGTGAGTCACCAGATATGGTCGCGAAGAAAATTAAGACCATGCCGACAGATCCAGCGCGTATTCGTTTGACCGATGTGGGCGACCCAGATAAATGTCCTGTGTGGCAATTGCATGAAGTCTATTCAAGCGATGAAACTAAAGCTTGGGTGCAACAAGGTTGCCGCACAGCGGGTATCGGCTGTATTGCCTGTAAAGGTCCTGTGATTGAAAGCGTGTTGGAAGAGCTCAAGCCTATTCAAGAACGTGCTGCACAGTATGCCGAAGACCCAATGTTGATTAAAAACGTGGTGGCTGAGGGTTGTGAGCGCGCTCGTAAAATGGCGCGTGAAACCATGCGTGAAGTGCGTGAAGTCATGGGTCTAAGTTACTCATAAGCGCGTGACAACTTTAGCTACAGATCTTAAAGCACATACAGAGCCGCGCTTACATGGGGAGGCGATTACGTCGCTTCCTCATGATTTGTATATTCCACCTGATGCATTAGAAGTTTATTTGGAGGCTTTTGAAGGCCCTTTAGACTTACTTCTTTATCTCATTCGCAAACACAATCTCGATATTCTTGATATCCCAATGGCAGAATTAACGCGTCAATACATGGGTTATGTTGAGAAAATGCAGGCCATTAAATTAGAGTTGGCGGCTGATTATTTGCTCATGTCAGCAATGTTGATTGAGATTAAGTCGCGCATGTTGTTGCCTAAGCCAACGGAAGTAGAGTCCGAGGATGACCCTCGAGCTGAGTTGGTGCGTCGTTTGATGGAGTATGAAGCCATTAAACTAGCGGCGCAAAAACTCGATGAGTTACCGCAAGTGGGCGTGGACTTGATGGTTGCTAATGCGTATTTTGAGAAAATTGTTCAGGTGCAAGCCGCGCAAGTGTCTATGGATGATTTGATGGCAGCTTGGCAAAACGTACTCAAGCGCGCAAGCCATTTTGCACATCATAAAGTCGGTAAATCAGAGCTCTCAGTGCGTGAACATATGAGCCAAATTTTGCGCAAATTAAAAGAGCAAAACATGATGGAGTTTTCAGCTTTGTTTGATATTGAGTCTGATGGCATTCCTAAATTGGTGGTGAATTTTTTGGCGATATTGGAGCTTGCCCGAGAAGGTTTGGTGAAGATTACCCAGCAAGCCGCTTTTACGCCTATCTACCTGCAAATTAATCAAGGTAGCTAGTGATGGAATCAAAAAATACAACGCAAATGAAGGTCATTCTGGAAGCGGCCTTGCTGACCAGTCCAAGTCCGTTGTCTTTGGAAGATATGTTGCGTTTATTTTCTGAACGAGTAGAGCGTGCAACCTTGCGTATGTTGCTTGATGAGCTCAAGCAAGATTGGCAAGCGCGTAATCCCAATAGCATGGAGTTGGTGCAAGTGGCGAGTGGTTGGCGCTTCCAAGCGCTATCTGAGTTAGCGCCTTATTTGTCTCGGCTCAATCCGGATCGTCCGCAACGCTACTCGCGGGCGGCCATGGAGACTTTGGCCATTATTGCGTACCGTCAGCCCGTAACGCGAGGCGACATTGAAGAGCTTCGTGGCGTGGCGGTCAATCCTAATACCATGCGCCAATTGCAAGAGCGTGATTGGATTGATGTGGTTGGGCAACGTGACGTGCCTGGCCGTCCTTCATTGTATGCAACCACCAAAACTTTTTTAGATGACCTGAATCTGAAATCACTTGCTGATTTGCCTGCGATGGAAGTTTTTGTTGAGCAACCTTTTGCTGAAGAAGAAGCTATCTTGGAGGCTTTCCCAGAAACAACCCCGCAAGTTGATTTTCTTGATAACAGCGGCTCGATTGCTGATTAACATATCAAGCCTAATTAAAATATTTAGCTAGGCAATCTGCGGTAAAATTAGCACTATTCAATTATCGAAATATCCAACATGGCTCGTCCTTTTAAGCAACAGCGTGACCCACAGCGCACGATCAAGCGCCCAACGACTAATTTCACGCCTATCGCACAAGATCCTGATGCACCACCATTGCCAACTCAGCGTTTGCACAAGCTATTAGCCTTGGCTGGCTTGGGTTCGCGCCGCGACATGGAAGCCTTGATTGCTAGCGGTCGCGTGACGATTAATGGTCAAGTGGCTACGCAAGGTGCTGGTGTGACGGAAAATGACATTGTCCGCGTTGATAGCCGTCCCGTGCGTTTATCGTTTGAGCCTGAATTACCTAAGGTGCTGATTTACCACAAGCCAGAAGGTGAAATTGTGAGTCAAGACGACCCTGAAGGTCGTGCGAGTGTGTTCGATAAGCTTCCCAAAGTGCGCGGTGCCAAATGGATTGCGATTGGCCGCTTGGATATTAATACTTCTGGCTTACTTATTTTTACGACATCTGGCGAGCTTGCCAATCACTTTATGCATCCACGTTATGGCGTTGAGCGTGAGTACGCAGTGCGTATTTTTGGTGAGTTAACGGATGAGCAACTGGCGCAGTTGCGTGTGGGTATTGAACTCGATGATGGTCCTGCAAACTTTGATATTATTAACCCACAAGGTGGCGAAGGTTCTAACCATTGGTATCAAGTTGTTTTAACTGAGGGCCGCAATCGCGAAGTGCGTCGTTTGTTTGAGGCGTTTTTAGCACCAGTGAGTCGTTTGATGCGCGTACGTTTTGGTCCGGTGAATTTACCACCACGCTTGAAGCGCGGCATGATGTTAGAGCTGTCACCGAAAGAAGTGGTTGGTTTGTTGGAGTGGGCTGGTTTGCCAACGCCTAGTGGCCCTATGCGCCAACTCACAACCCGTGAAAAAGATAAGCTGGGCACAGCATTTACACCTAAGCCTAAACGTGAAGCGCGTGAGCGTATTGCCGCGGGCGAACGAAATAAGAGCGAACGTCAAAGTTATTATGAGCGTAATGCACCACCAAGCTTGGCTGAAACTTTGACAGGTACGCAACGTAAGAGTCGTGGGACTAATTCAGTCGATAAAAAAGCTTCAGAGCGTGCGGCGACAGATAAAGAGAAGTTGGATAGAGCAGATTTTGCGCGAGATAAACGTAATACACGCGGCAAAACTTCAGCGCCTAAAAAGCCAACTAATCGTCGTATTCGACAAGGGACTGATTTCGTTAAAGCAGGCGAGAAGCCACCAAAACGTCATAAATCCTAAGCCCCTTTAGGCATAGAATTTAGGTCTTAGGCAGGTAGTTGTTCTTTTGTCAGTAGGAAAACGAATTGATTGCCAGATTCCACTTCTAGCCAAGTGAATGGCACATCAGGGTAAGCTTCAAGTAAAGCATCTCTGTTATGGCCGATTTCAACAATCAACAAGCCGCCATCATTCAGATATTTACCAGCTTCATTGAGTAAAGTGTGTGTATGGTCTAAACCATCGGTGCCGCTACCCAATGCGATTTGTGGTTCATTGCGATATTCTTTTGGCAACAGCGCCATGGACGGCGCATCTACATAAGGTGGATTACTGATAATCAAATCGTAGGTTCTGCCAGCAAGTGCTGTAAACATATCTGATTGAATCGCGGTAATTTGCTCTTCAAGGCCGTAGTTTTTGATGTTGATGTTAGACACAGCAATCGCGTCAGGTGAAATATCAACTACATCTACAGTCGCATTCGGGAAGGCATGTGCTAGCAACACGCCCAAACAGCCACTGCCCGTGCAAATATCTGCTGCACTTTCCACCATTTCTTGATATTCAATCCAAGGATGTAATCCATTCTCAAGCAATTCAGCAATAAATGAGCGTGGCACAATCACGCGTTCATCCACGTAAAACTTAAAGCCTCTTAACCAAGCTTCACGCAATAAATATGCAGTTGGTGTGCGGTCTGTGACACGGCGCTCAATTAGGTGGGCCAAATGCTTTGCTTCATCTTTGGTCACTCGAGCATCTAAAAAGTTGTCTAGCGTGTCCAAAGGCAAGTGAAGTGCGCTCATCACGAGCCACACGCTTTCGTCATAAGCATTGTCAGTACCGTGGCCAAAAAACACTTCGGCCTCTTCTAAACGGCTCATGCTAAAACGCACCCAATCCCTTATGGTGAGTAAAGCTTCGGTGATGTGATTAGGCGTCATGTTGGTCTTTCGATTTCTTGTTTGGTTTTGATGCACGTGAGAGTAGCCATATTAGGCCGCCAGCAACGATGAATACGATAATAAGCTCCATGTCTTAGTCGGAGGCTTGTTAAGCCAATAGTAGCTTCTCAAGCGTGATGCGATAGGTGTCTTTGAGTGGCTCAATATCAGCCACAGCCACACATTCATTAAGCTTATGAATGGTTGCGTTAAGAGGGCCAAATTCAATCACTTGTTTGCAAATATCAGCAATAAAACGGCCATCAGATGTGCCACCCGTGGTTGAGAGTTCTGGGCTTACGCCATAGCATTCTTGAATCGCCTCGGAAATCGCTTCCACTAAATTGCCTTTTGGTGTGATGTAGGGTGGTGAATATTCCCAATCCAAGTCGTAATTCAGTTCGTGTTTATCCAAAATGGCGTAAACGCGCTCTTTTAGATTCTGCTCTGTGCTGGCGGTTGAAAAGCGGAAGTTAAACAAAATTTCCACTTCGCCAGGTACTACGTTGGTTGCACCTGTCCCGCCGTTCATATTGGAAATTTGCCATGAAGTCGGTGGGAAGTATTCATTGCCGTTATCCCAAACAGTATCGACCATGTCTTTAATTGCTGGGGCGACCATGTGGATAGGGTTTTTAACTAAGTGCGGATAGGCAATGTGGCCTTGTACGCCTTTAACTACTAATTTTCCTGAAAGCGAGCCACGACGACCATTTTTAATCATGTCACCGACAACTTTGTTGGAGGTTGGCTCGCCAACAATGCAATAATCGAAATGCTCGCCACGTGCTTTGAGCGCTTCAACCACTTTGATTGTGCCGTCAATCGCCACGCCTTCTTCATCTGAGGTAATCAATAAACCAATTGAGCCAGGATGGTTAGGATGTTTTGCGACAAAATCTTCAATCGCAGTAATAAATGCTGCACATGAGGTTTTCATATCTGCCGCACCACGACCATACAACATGCCATCTTTAATTGTTGGCTCAAACGGCGGCGTATGCCATTTGTCAACTGGGCCAGTAGGTACGACGTCGGTGTGACCTGCAAATACAAGCAAAGGGCCAGTAATGCCACGACGTGCGTAAAAGTTATCAACATCGCCGAAGCGCATACGCTCAATCTTGAAACCTAGTGGCTCCAAACGGCCAATCATCAACTCTTGGCAGCCCGCATCTAATGGGGTGTTTGATTGTCGTGAAATTAAGTCTTTAGCTAAATCTAGCGTTTTGCTCATATAAATAACTTTTAAGATTTTAAGGTTTGTTGGTATTTTTCTGCATCAAAGCCTAAAGCGAGTATGGTCCCATCTTTGAATAACAACGGTCGCTTAATCACAGAAGTCTTCGTCATCATTAATTCGGTAGCACTTGCGTTATCTGAAACTGCGGCTTTTTCTGAGTCGCTCAAATTGCGCCATGTCATACCTGCACGATTGACTAATTTATCCCAAGGCGCTTGCGTGAGCCATTGTTGGATCGTAGCTTCATCTATGCCTTGTTTTTTGAAGTCGTGGAATTCATAAGTAACACCATTTTCTTCAAGCCAAGTGCGCGCTTTTTTAACAGTATTGCAATTTGGTATGCCGTAAAGTTTCATGAGAGATATTTTAACAGTAAAAGCAGCGCTATAAAGCAAAACAGCCCACTAAGGGGCTGTTTGTACAGAAGGCGAAAGTGAATTAAATGCCGCGCAATAATTCGTTAATGCCTACTTTTCCTAAAGTCTTTTCATCTACCTTTTTAACAATCACAGCGCAGTAAAGGCTATAGCTACCATCTTTAGATGGCAGATTGCCAGATACAACTACAGAGCCTTTTGGCACGCGACCGTATGTCACTGAACCTGTCTCGCGGTCGTAAATTTTTGTAGATTGGCCAATGTACACGCCCATTGAAATCACGCAGTTGTCTTCAACGACAACGCCTTCAACTACTTCAGAACGTGCGCCAATAAAACAGTTGTCACCAATGATGGTTGGACCTGCTTGAACAGGCTCTAATACGCCGCCAATGCCTACACCGCCAGATAAGTGTACATTTTTACCGATTTGTGCGCATGAACCAACAGTTGCCCATGTGTCAACCATGGTGCCCTCGCCAACATATGCGCCAATATTGACGTATGACGGCATTAATACTGCATTTTTGCCAATGAATGAGCCGCGACGAACAATCGCATTTGGCACAACGCGGAAACCGCCAGCTTTGAAGTCTTCTTCGGTGTAATCAGCAAATTTTGGGGGCACTTTATCAAAATACTGGGTGCAGCCGCCATCCATCAGAACGTTGTCTTGTAAGCGGAATGAAAGCAATACTGCTTTTTTTAGCCATTGGTGTGTTTCCCATTCTTGGCTGTCACCTTTGCGTGAAGCTACGCGTAATTTACCTGCATCCAAATCAGCCAGCACACTAGCGATTGCTTCTTTAAGCTCTGCTGAAGCATTGCTTGGGTTAATGTCGGCGCGACGCTCAAAAGCGTCTTCAATGATGGTTTGCAATTGGCTCATGAAAAATTCCGATAGTTTAAAAATTAGTGTATAAATATTAGTGTAAACAAATTTAAGTGCGGCATTTTACCTGATTCTGTTAGTTTGAAGCAGGTAATGAACTTATTTGCTTGTTTTTGCTTGTTCGTAAAGAGGCATCACCGTTGGGATGAGTTTAGATAAATCATCAATACGTGTCTTGTCAGAAGGGTGGTCGCTTAAAAATTCAGCAGGTTTTTTGCCTCCTGATTGTGCCATTTTGGTCCAAAGGCTAATAGCTGCATTAGGGTTGTAACCAGCGCGTGCGGCCAACTCTAAGCCCATACGGTCGGCTTCTGTTTCTTGTGTGCGTGAGTTTGGAAGTGCAAAGAAGAGTTGAGTACCCATCGTAGCTCCACCCAAAGCTAAACCTGTTGCGGCATTTTTCGTAGAGCCAATCACTGCCGCCAGTAAGGCTAATCCGCCCTGCTGAGCATAAGCGAGCGACATACGTTCACGACTATGCTCACGAAGGGCATGGCTAATTTCGTGGCCAATGACCGCTGCTAGTTCATCATCTGTGGCTTGTAGCTTATCAATTAGTCCAGTGAATACCATAATTTTGCCCCCCGGCATGCAATAGGCATTTACTTGGTCGTTCTTTTCAACGTTTACTTCCCATTTCCAATTGGCTGCATCTGCACGGAAAACTGGAGTTTGTTTAATTAGGCGGTCTGAAATAGCACGAACGCGTGCAAGGACAGCAGGGTCAGTGTTAAGCGTTTTTTTATCGTTGGCAGTTTTGAGTGTTTGGGAGTAACTCGCTAAAGTCATGCTCTCTACTTGTTTGCTAGAAAGCATCATGAACTGTTTTCGTTCTACCCCCACAGAGCCTTTGTTAGTCGTTGTTGCGCAGCCAAATAATTGGCTAGCGATAAAGCTAATAACTAAAATAGATATAAATTTAGTACTTAATCTTTTCATGATTTAATTTTTTAAATCTTTATTGTTAGAAGCTGACTTGCGAGCCAAGTTCAACGACGCGGTTAGGCGGTAGTTTAAATTGGTTGGTAATGGTTTCGGCGGATCTAAATAAGCCGATGAAAATTTTCTTGCGCCAAAACGTCATTTCTGGGCTTTCGCAAGCAATTAGAATTTCTTTACCCACGAAGAAAGACGTATCCATCGCGTCTAGCGTTAGGCCCTGAGGAGCGCATAACTCTAAGTCACGTGGCAAATCAGGTTCATCTTTGAAACCGTAATTAACTGTCACGCGGTAGAACTCATGAGGTAGCTTTTCTACGACAACCAAATCCTCTTTAGGGGCGTGAGGAAAGTCTGAGAATTTGACTGTCAATATTACTACTTTTTCATGCAGTACCTTATTGTGTTTCAGGTTATGTAACATAGCATGCGGAACGCCATCAGGATTTGGAGTCATGAATAATGCAGTGCCTGGAACGCGGGCAGGAGGATGCTGACCAATTGCTTCGATAAATGGGGTTAATTCCATTGCCTCATTTTTTAAATGCTTGTAAAGAAGTGAACGTCCAGTTTTCCAAGTAATCATGAGGGTATATATAAGAATCCCAATGATTAATGGAACCCATCCGCCATCTGGAATTTTGAGTAAGGTTGCACCGAAAAATGCGATGTCTATAGAAAGAAAGATGAGAATTAATAAGCCTGTTCGGTATTTGCCCCATCCCCAAATTTTATAGAAAACAAAACCTGCAAGAAGAGATGTAATGACCATATTGCCAGTAACTGCGATGCCGTAAGCTGCCGCTAAATTGCCTGATGATTTGAATCCTACTACCAATGCCATAACAGCTAACATTAAGCCCCAATTGATGCGAGGCATGTAAATTTGGCCTTCCTGACTTTCGGAAGTGTGCTCTACATGCATGCGTGGAAGGTAGCCAAGCTGTAATGCTTGTCGTGAAATTGAATACGCGCCAGTAATTACAGCTTGAGATGCAATGACGGTTGCCACGGTTGATAAAATAATCATTGGGAACAGCATCCATTCGGGTGCTAGCAAATAAAATGGGTTTTTGATCGCTTCATGATCGCTCAGTAATAAAGCGCCTTGGCCAAAGTAATTTAAAATTAAGGCAGGTAATACGAGTAAGGTCCAGCCAAGTCGAACTGGTGCACGTCCAAAGTGGCCCATGTCAGCATATAGCGCCTCCGCGCCTGTCACACACAAAACAACAGACCCTAAAGCCACAAAACCAAGCCAAGGGTCGAGTTGGAAAAAGTGAATGCCATAAATTGGATTAAGTGCATAAAGCACAGATGGGTTTTGAATAATACTATTAAAGCCAAGGGTTCCTAATACGCCAAACCAAATAAGCATAATTGGGCCAAAAAACGCACCAACAATCGCTGTCCCTTTGCTTTGCGCCCAAAATAAACCGAAAAGTACTATTAATGTAAAAGGAATAATCAGTGGGTGTAGTGCTGGGGTCGCGATTTCCATCCCTTCTACTGCAGAAAGTACAGAAATGGCTGGCGTGATAATTCCATCAGCATAGAACATACAAGCACCTAAAATACCTAGTAGCATAATGCCGTGTTGCTCTTTTAAATTGCTGCCTGTTTTTCTAATTGCAAGCGCCAAAAGCGCCATAATGCCGCCTTCACCTCGGTTGTCAGCACGCATAATGAATGCAACATACTTGAGTGAAACCACCATAATTAATGACCAGG
This sequence comes from uncultured Methylophilaceae bacterium, assembly GCA_903870165.1. GTDB lineage: Bacteria > Pseudomonadota > Gammaproteobacteria > Burkholderiales > Methylophilaceae > Methylopumilus_A. Next base: position 57,172 of record CAIQBW010000021.1, read on the forward strand.
CAATTAGAGAAAGGATGCCCAAAATATTGGCTTCATTGAGACCAACTGGATGCTTGCCTGCAGAGAAAATTTCGTGAATGGTGTAAAGCGGACTTGTTCCAATATCGCCAAACACAACGCCAAGAGCGGCTAGGGTTAATGTGGAAAGTTTGGTTTTATTGCCAGAGGAGGATGACATTAACAATCAGCTTTAGGACATAAAATAGTATTATCAATCAAGTTCAGCGCTAATCCAATAGCAGAATGACAATCGCTAGCTACTAAATATTTTTTATGAAGTTTTTGAGACAACAGCTTCAGCCTCGCCAACACCAAATCTAAGATTAATTGTATCGCCAGCTTTGATTTGTCCGCTGTTGTTAATGATTTGACCCTCTTTTGTTTGGGCAAAGGCATAGCCACGCGTTAGTATCGCTTGAGGGTTGAGGTGATGTAAGTTTTGCTCGATTTGGCTGAGGTTGTTTTGTTGGTGTTGTAATTGTTGTTTGATGCTTAAACTCAGTCTGTGAGAAAGTTGCGCCACTTTTTGTTTTTGTTGAGCAATTTGTTGCGATGGTGACACGAGGCGACGCGCCAAATAATCCAGCATCTGAGCCCTTTGCATGAGGCTATTGACGCTTATTCTGTTGAGTTGCAAGCCTAGCTGTTTAAGTTTGTTTAATAACGATTCGCGAGATGGGGATGCAAGTTCTGCCGCCGCCGTTGGCGTTGCTGCGCGCGTGTCGGCAACAAAGTCACAAATCGTAAAATCTGTTTCGTGTCCCACACCGCTAATAGTAGGAATGCGGCAATTGGCAATTGCTCTAGCAACGACCTCTTCATTGAATTGCCATAAATCTTCCATGCTGCCACCACCACGACAAATAATCAGCACATCACATTCGTTTCTAAGGTGGGCGCTATTAATTGCATTGGCGATTTGTGTTGCCACTCCTTTGCCTTGGACTGGCGTTGGGTAAATGACCACGGGGATGCTAGGCATACGGCGCCTAAGCGTTGTGAGTACGTCATGCAATGCAGCCGCATCAGGTGATGTAACAATGCCAATTTGTTTTGGGTGGGCTGGAATAGTTTGTTTGAAAGCGGGGTCAAAGAGACCTTCTAGTTGCAACTTGGCTTTGAGTTTTTCAAAGGCTTCAAATAATGCGCCTGCGCCAGCACGTTGCAAAAACTCAATGGTGAGTTGAAAGCTACCGCGTGCTTCGTAGATTGTTACTAATGCGCGTGCTTCAACTTTGTCACCCTCTTTGGGCGTCCAGTCTAAATAAGTATTTCGTCCACGAAACATCACGCAACTGACTTGTGCGCTAGCATCTTTAAGTGAAAAATACCAATGGCCTGAAGCCGCGCGGGTGAGGTTGGAAATTTCGCCCGATACCCAAAATAGCGGAAAGCTTTGCTCGAGCACTTCTTTTGCCAAACGATTAAGTTCGCTGACGGTAAGCACTTTCGGTGAAGTAATACTCGCTTGTTCTGTGTCTATCATTGGGGTTTATCCGTTACAATCTAACTAATTCTTATCGTTCATTATAACGTGGAGATTCGGTCTCAAATGTTGAATAAATTTTTAGCCAGTCGTTTAGCCTATTTTGTTGGATTTTTCGCGAGTTTTGGCCTTGTGGCATTGGCTTTGGTAATTCAAACTCAATACAAATTAGAGCCTTGTCCGCTCTGCATTTCCCAGCGCATTGTGTTCATAGGCTTAGGCGTGTTGTTTTTAATTGCTGCAATTCATCATCCGCAAAAGCCAGTTTGGGTAAAGCTATACGCTTTATTGCAAACACTCACGGCCCTTGGCGGTGCTGGCGTCGCTATTCGTCATTGGTATTTGCAAGTCCATAAAGATGAAATGTTGGTGGATTGTGGCGTTGGTTTTGATTATATGTTCGATAATTTTCCGCTCAGAAAAGCCCTCACATTAGTTTTTCGTGGCACAGGCGATTGTGCCACGATTGATTGGACGTTTTTAGGATTGAGTATTCCGCAATTGGCTTTAATCGCCTTTTTGACTGTTGCGGGCTATTCGGTGTTATTGGCCAAAAAACGAATTTAGAAGAATTGTATGTATAAATATTTAGAAAATTTTGTTGGTAATACGCCTTTAGTTAAATTAAAACGTATGCCAGGCAATACCAGCAATACGATTTTGGTGAAGTTAGAAGGCAATAACCCTGCGGGCTCTGTTAAAGACCGTCCAGCTTTATCTATGATTACGCGTGCTGAAGCGCGCGGCGATATTAAACCTGGTGACACGCTAATTGAAGCAACCTCTGGAAATACCGGTATCGCATTGGCGATGGCGGCGGCGATGAAGGGCTACAAAATGTTATTGGTGATGCCTGAGAATCAGAGTGTAGAGCGACGCCAAACTATGAAAGCTTTTGGTGCGGAATTATTGCTGACGCCTAAAGATGGCAGTATGGAATTGGCGCGTGATGTGGCGATGAAGCTTCAAGCGGAAGGCGAGGGTATTGTGCTCGACCAATTCGGTAATCCAGACAACCCATTGGCCCATTATGAAGGCACTGGCCCTGAGATTTGGCGCGATACCGAAGGCAAGATCACGCACTTCGTTGCCAGCATGGGCACCACGGGAACCATTATGGGTACTTCAAGATTTTTAAAAGAACAAAATCCAAATATCAAAATTATTGGTGTGCAGCCTGAAGAGGGTGCGCAAATTCCGGGGATTCGTAAATGGCCTGAAGAATATTTGCCGACAATTTACAACGCCAAAAATGTCGATGAGTTGATTTATGTGAGCCAAGCGAATGCTGAGAAAACCACAAGGCGTTTGGCGGCTGAAGAGGGTATCTTTGCTGGTATCTCATCTGGCGGCGGGTTATATGCGGCCTTGCAACTTTCTAAGCAATTAGAAAATGCTGTAATTGTTTCAATTGTTTGTGATCGTGGCGACCGTTACTTATCCACCGGCGTTTTCCCATCATGATTCCAACCTTGGTGTTTGATATTGAGACCATCCCCGATACTGATGGCTTAAAAACTTTGCTGAGTTTGCCTGCGGAAACGTCTGCCGACGATGTGGCAAAGATTGCATATCATCAACGACGTCAGCATAACGGCAGTGAATTTTTGCCTTTGCATCAGCACCGCGTTGTGGCGATTTCATGCGTTTTGCGCGAGGGTGATCACTTCAAAGTATGGTCATTGGGCGCACCAGGTGAGCCTGAAGGTCAGCTGATCCAGCGTTTTTTCGATGGCATTGAAAAATACACGCCCAATGTGGTTTCTTGGAATGGTGGTGGTTTTGATTTTCCAGTGTTGCACTATCGCGGCTTGGTCCATGGCGTGCAAGCGCCTCGATACTGGGATATGGGCGAGGATGATAAAGAGTTTAAGTGGAATAACTACATCAGCCGTTATCATTCACGCCATACCGATCTAATGGATTTGCTCGCGATGTATCAAGGTCGCGCTAATGCGCCTTTAGATGATATGGCTCAATTGTGTGGCTTCCCTGGCAAGCTTGGTATGGATGGCAGTAAGGTGTGGGATGCGTATCAAAATGGCGAGATTGAGGCGATTCGTAATTACTGCGAAACCGATGTGGTGAATACCTATCTTGTGTACTTACGCTTTCAATTCATGCGCGGTCAGCTAAATAAAGTGGCTTATGAACGCGAGATTGCATTGGTGCGTGAGACCTTGGATGCAGATACGGCTTTGCACTGGAAAGAGTTTATGGCGGCTTGGAAGTCTTAAGTATTTTTTTAATCAATTTAGTTGTAAAGTTTATCTTTCATGCGTTCTCGTAAAAAGTTCAAATCTGAAAATCCTATTGGTAATGCCATTATTGAATCCTTAGATCAAGAAGGACGTGGTGTAGCCCATGTGGATGGTAAAGCGATATTTATCCGTGGCGCCTTGCCTAATGAAAAGGTGACCTATCAGTCGACACGTATCAAATCAAGTTATGAGTTCGCTGAAGTTAAATTAGTTTTAAAAGCATCTAATTTGCGAGTCACACCAAAATGTGCACACTTTGGCATGTGTGGTGGTTGTGCTCTTCAGCATTTGGATTTCTCAGCCCAAGTGGCTGCTAAACAACGTTTACTTGAAAACGATTTGCGCCACATTGGCAAAGTAAAACCTGAAAGTCTGATACCGCCCATTTACGGCCCAGCTTGGGGTTATCGCCATAAAGCGCGTTTGCGGGTGAAATATGTCCCTAAAAAAGACCGCGTGCTGGTGGGCTTTAATGAGAAATCTACGCCTTTTGTGGCGGATATGAATAGCTGTGAAGTTTTGCCTCCGCGTATTTCCGCATTAATTAAACCGCTACAAGAAATGATTGTTCAAATGAGCATTCGTGATGCCATTCCTCAGATTGAGTTAGCAGTAGGTGAGCACGCAGTTGTGTTGGTATTTAGAGTGATGGAAACGCCAAACGCTAAAGATGAAGCGCTCTTCAAAGCCTTTGCAGATAAGCATGATGTGCAGGTTTGGACGCAAACCAAAGGCTTAGATACCGTTCAGCCTTTCTTTCCTTTAGATGGTGCAAAGCTCAGTTATTCATTAGCTGAGTTCGATTTAACTTATCCTTTTAACCCAACTGAGTTTACGCAGGTTAATCCGCATATCAATCAAGTGATGCTTCGCCGGGCGATGCAGTTGCTATCGCCTAAAGCGGGTGAAAGGATTGCGGACTTTTTCTGTGGCTTGGGTAATTTTACTTTGCCGATTGCCCGCTCTGGCGCAACTGTATTAGGGATGGAGGGTTTAGAAACGCTAGTTAATCGTGCTCGTGAAAGTGCCACATTGAATGGCTTGGCTGACCAAGTGGAATTTACTGAAGCAGATTTATTCGACATGACGCCTGACGCATTGCAAGGATTAGGGCCCTTCGATAAATGGCTGATCGACCCGCCACGCGACGGTGCAATGGCTTTGGTGAGTGCGTTGCCTAATGATGGCAACTTTGGCCCAGAACGCATGGTCTATGTGTCTTGCAACCCCGCCACGTTGGCGCGAGATGCCGGTATTTTGGTGAATGAAAAAGGCTATCGCATGGTCGCGGCGGGGGTGATTAATATGTTCCCACATACTTCGCATGTGGAGTCTATTGCCCTGTTTGAGCGCTAAACAGCTTTATGTTTAAAAGCCATGCTTAAGAAAATATGCGTTTTGCTATTTTTGTTGTGCGGCCTAAGCGCTTGTCACAAGCAAGAGGTGAATCATCGCGAGGATATTCGCTTTGCGCTTGCGCAAGCACCTATTAATCTAGATCCTCGTTATGCCACCGATGCAGCATCAGCACGTGTTAACCGGTTGCTGTATCGTCCATTGGTTGCTTTTGATGCTAGCTCAAAACCCATTGCTGATTTAGCGGCTTGGAAAATAGTCAGTCCTACTCAATATCGTTTCAGCTTGGGCAAAACAGGGCGCACTTTTCATGATGGCACTTCATTAAGCACTAAGGATGTAAAGGCGACTTATGAATCTTTGATGGCACTAAAAGACTCACCCCTTTCAGGTGAGTTTGCAAACATCAGCCGCATCCAAATACTAGACGACAATACTTTCGATTTTTACTTAAAAGCACCCGATAACGATTTCCCCGCCAAGTTAATCATCGGTATTTTGCCTGCGAGTCAAATCTCGCAAGGGCGTGATTTTAGCCACCATCCATTAGGCACCGGCCGTCTAGCGTTTGTCAGTTGGACAAACACACTCCAATTAAAGCGCGTGAGTGATGGACAAATCATTACCTTGTTTGAGGTAAAAGACCCAACGGTGCGCATCTTAAAGCTGATGCGCGGCGAAGTAGATATTCTGCAAGGCGATTTACCACCGGAGCTAGTGCATTACCTAAAAGGCCAGCCAAACATCAAAGTGACAGAGAGCAATGGTGGTAACTTTTCTTACCTAGGTTTCAATCTCCAAGATAAAACGTTGTCTGATTTAAAAGTCCGTCAAGCTGTGGCACATGCCATTAATCGCCCAGAGATTATTGAGCACGCATTGGTTGGCGGCACGCGTGAGGCAGGTGCTCTCTTGCCTCCAGAACACTGGGCGGGGAATAAAAGTTTAATGCCTTACGCATATAATCCGGTGCTTTCCAAACGGTTATTAATAGAAGCGGGCGTGAAATTGCCACTGCACCTCGTTTATAAAACCTCTACAGATGCTCAGCGCGTTCGTCTTGCTACTATTATGCAAGCGCAAATGGCAGAAGCAGGCATTGTGCTTGAGATTAAAAGTCTCGATTGGGGCACTTTTTTTGAAGATGTGAAACAAGGTCATTTTCAATTGTTTGGCCTCACTTGGGTGGGGATCAACACCCCTGATATTTACGCAAAAGCATTCGGTTCAGATAATGCTTCGCCCAAAGGTTTTAATCGAGGGCGTTTTAGCGATGCTGCTCTAGATGCCTTGATAGATAAACAAGATTGGCAAGCCGCCACCAAAACTATTCATAAGCAATTGCCTTATGTGCCGCTCTGGTATGAAGGCCAATTTTCTGCCATGCGCGCTGATATTGGCAAATATGCGCCAAAAGCAGACGGTAATTGGGATGATTTGGCGAACGTTGTTCGCACAACTAGCTCAAACACGCATTAGATTTTATAAAACAGCCATTCCAGAGTAAAATACTCAACTTATGCAAATCAACACCATCCCTACCGTAAAACCTATCAACCATTACCGTCCCTATTGGGCTAAGCGTTTTGGCACGTCGAAAATGTTACCGATGTCACGTGAAGAAATGGAGGATTTGGGTTGGGATAGTTGCGACATTATTTTGGTCACGGGCGATGCTTATATCGACCATCCTAGCTTTGGTATGGCGCTTGTTGGGCGTTTACTGGAGGCACAAGGTTTCCGTGTGGGAATTATTGCACAGCCTGATTGGTCGGATTCGGAGGCGTTTAAAGCCTTGGGTAAGCCTAACCTTTATTTTGGGATTACCGCCGGCAATATGGATAGCATGGTGAACCGCTATACCGCTGACCGTAAGATTCGTTCTGATGATGCTTATACCCCAGACGCAGTGGCGGGAAAGCGCCCAGACCGCGCCGTTTTGGTTTATTCTCAACGTTGTCGTGAAGCATTTTCAGATGTACCTTTGGTTATTGGTAGTATTGAAGCGAGTTTACGTCGTATCGCGCATTATGATTATTGGTCGGACAAAGTACGCCGCTCTATATTGGTGGATTCTAAAGCTGACATTTTGCTTTATGGTAATGCTGAGCGTGCTTTGATTGAGCTTAGCCATCGCTTGGGTAGAGGTGAAAATGTCGCTGACATTACCGATATTCGTGGCACTGCATTTTTACGTAAAAAAATTCCAGAAGGATGGCAAGAAGTTGCTTCAACCAATCTAGATCGTCCCGGTAAAGTTGAAGTACCGATTGACCCTTATGAGATGAAAATGGGCGCAGGGACTAGCTGTGAGACTGAGGCTAAGAAAGACGCCCCCGCCTTGCCTGAAGGCACACAGGCTGTTCAAATCGTTCGAAAACCCAAGGCTGATCGTGCTTTTCAAGTGGTGCGATTACCTAGCTATGAAGAAGTCGCAAAAGACCCTGTGCTCTATGCGCATGCTTCTCGTGTACTTCATCTAGAAGCTAACCCGGGTAATGCTCGCGCGCTGATTCAAAAACATGGTGATCGTGAAGTTTGGCTTAATGCACCGCCGATTCCGCTCACCACTAAAGAGATGGATTACGTTTACGATTTGCCTTATGCACGTAGACCGCATCCTGCATATGGGGATGCCAAAATTCCTGCTTGGGAAATGATTCGCTTCTCGGTAAACATTATGCGCGGCTGTTTCGGCGGTTGTACTTTCTGTTCGATTACCGAGCATGAAGGCCGTATTATTCAAAGCCGCTCTGAAGAAAGTATTTTGAAAGAAGTGGAAGAAATTCGCGACAAGGTCGATGGCTTTACAGGCGTGATTTCAGACCTTGGTGGGCCAACGGCCAATATGTATCGCATGGCGTGTAAGACGCCAGAAATTGAGAAGTCATGCCGTAAGCTTTCATGTGTTTACCCTGGTATTTGTGAAAATCTTAATACAGACCACTCGGCCTTGATTCAGCTTTATCGTAAAGCACGTAATCTCAAGGGGATTAAAAAGATTCTCGTGGGATCTGGGCTTCGTTACGACTTGGCAGTCACTTCGCCTGAGTACGTCAAAGAGTTGGTGCAAAACCATGTGGGTGGGTACTTAAAAATCGCGCCTGAGCATTCTGAAGAAAACGTGCTCTCTAAAATGATGAAGCCTGGCATGGGTGCTTACGATAAATTTAAAGAGATGTTTGAGCGCTTCTCAAAAGAGGCGGGCAAGCAGCAATACTTGATTCCTTACTTCATCGCAGCACATCCTGGCACGACCGATGAAGATATGCTGAACCTTGCGTTATGGCTCAAGAAATATGATTTTAGGTTGGATCAAGTGCAGACCTTTACGCCAACCCCTATGGCGATGGCAACGGCCATGTATCACTCTGGCAAAAACCCATTGCGTAAAGTGACTGATGACAGCGAAGAGGTTCCTATTCCCAAAGCAGGTGGTGTGCGCCGTTTGCACAAAGCATTTATTCGTTACCACGACCCAAAAAATTGGCCACTCTTGCGTGAGGCGCTTAAAAATATGGGACGTGCTGACTTAATTGGCAATGGCAAGCATTGCTTGATTCCTGCATGGCAACCATTAGATAAAACACCACCGCGCCCAGTGCAAGTAGCGAGCAAAAAACGCCCAACGCCACTACCTGCTGCTGCAAAAGGCAAAAAATTAGAAATAGGCAAGCCTTTCCGGCGTTCTCGTTAATCCGCCAAAATTGAACCCTAGCGCTTGGCGTTTGTCAGATGTTTACATTCCATGATGAAGGGTTAAGACGTGCGTTCATTTTTATCTAAAGTCTCATTTGCGGTTATTTTTTTTGCCGCCTCTCAATTTGCACTCGCGGCTGACAATGGCTTGCTTTGGAAGCTTGAAGCGCCAAGCGGTAAAGTTAGCTATTTGCTTGGGACGATGCATACTGACGACCAGCGCGTGACCGAGTTTTCACCCAAAATCACTGAAGCTTTTAATAAAACTGAAGCCTTCATGATGGAAACCTTACCTCCCCGTAATCCTTCTATTTTTATGATGAAACAAGGCACCGTTGCTGAATTGCTCACTGAAAAAGAGTTCGATCAAGTGCGTGAGTTGGCTGATTTTCACTCTATGCATATTGAAGCCGCGATGCACATGAAGCCATGGTTACTGGCGGTGATTTTTGATTTGCCTAAGCCCAAAGCACTTTATTCAATGGATGAACTGTTGATGGCCAAAGCTGAAGAACAGGATAAGAAAATTATTGGTTTAGAAAAAACCAGTGAGCATTTTTCAGTGTTAGATGCCGTGAGTATGGAAGATCAGATGGTGATGCTACGCGCTGTACTCAAGCGTAGCCAAAAAGACAAAGAGCGTGATTACGAAAAGCTACTCAAAGCTTATCAATCTGGCGATTTGAAGAAAATTATCGACTTGGACGACAAAATCACAGGTGGTATGTTGCCAAAAGCCGTTTGGGAAAATATGCGCGTTAAGCTTATTGATGAACGTAATGCGGGTATGGCTGAAGGCTTGGTGTCAGAGGCAAATGAAAAGGCCGTCTTTGCCGCGGTGGGTGCATCACATTTGGCAGGTGAGGGTGGTATGTTGGGCCGTTTGCGTGCAGCTGGTTTTACAGTGACGCCTGTCAAGTAAGGCTGAAAAGGAGGTTAACAAAAAAGCGCAGTGGAGTTTCCAGTGCGCTTTTTTATTGCTTAGGTCTCGTTTTATTGGTTTGGATAAATCAATTTATCCGTTTCAAAGCCAAGTTCTTTCGCTTTAGAGATCAGTTGTTGTTTCACAATGTAAGACATTTGCGGCGTGCGCGAGAGTATCCAAAGATAGTCTTTGCCGCAAGTCACTAGCGCATATTGATAGCCAGGCTTATCAAGTTCAACAATGGTATAACCCCCATAAAATGGGCCAAAGAACGACACCCTTAAGCGTCCTATATTTGATGTTTCGACGAAGTATGCTTTGCCGATGGCTTCATTCCACTTTTGCGTTTTAGTGTCGAAGCCATGATTAACTACCTTTAGGCCACCATCTTCACGCAAGCTGTATTCTGCATAAACTTTATCTAATCCACGTTCAAAACGGTGGTCTAAGCGAGCGATTTCATACCAAGTACCTAGGTATTTATCAACCTCAAAGTTTGTAATCGCCTTGTATTTAGCATTGTCTCCCGTGCAGGCAAGTAGTACCAAACAAAGTAATAAATAAAGTTTTTTCATATTACCTTTTTCCTATCCCTTAACGACCACGCCCACCGCCGCCAGTGTGTCCGCCACGACTGCCCCCATTGTTTCGATTGGCATTTCGTCCTGCATTTGGATTTGGACCTCTATTTTGTGGCTTAGGCGCAAACAAAGCAGGTTGAGGCATGGCTTGATGCCTTGCTGCCTCTGACATGTTTTTTGTAGATGGGTTTTGTGTTTGGTTTCTATTGCCATCAACACTTGCTTTATCGGTACGTTGGCCTTGTGGCTTGTTGCGATTATGCTGAGGTTTGCCTTGTGATGGTTTTGCTCCTACGTTTTGTGGACGACGTTGTTGTGGCCTAGGTGCACGTGGTGCTTCAGGCTCCGCCTTTTCTGGTTGAACCCAGCCATCAGCTGGTACTTTTGGAATCTCGCGCTTAATAAGTTTTTCAATATCTTTGAGTAGCTTTAATTCTTCACGGTCAACCAATGAAACCGCAGCACCACTGCTGCCCGCACGGCCAGTTCTACCAATGCGGTGTACGTAATCTTCAGGCACGTTAGGGAGCTCAAAATTAATCACTTGTGGCAATTGGTCAATATCCAAACCGCGTGCTGCAATGTCGGTAGCCACTAATACGCGCACCGTGCCATCTTTAAACTGGGCTAGTGCTTTGGTACGTGCGCCTTGGCTTTTGTTGCCGTGAATCGCTGAGGCTTCAATACCATCTTTAACGAGCTTTTCTGCTAAGCGGTTTGCGCCGTGCTTGGTGCGGGTAAAGACGAGCACTTGTTGCCAGTTGTTATGATTTACCAAATGGCTCACTAGCTCGCGCTTAAAGCTCTGACTAATCATGTGAACGGTTTGTTCAACCAATTCGGATGCGGTATTACGGCGTGCAACTTCTACAAAGCCAGGGTTGTTTAGCAGGCCATCAGCCAGCGCTTTAATTTCATCAGAAAATGTGGCGGAAAATAGTAAGTTTTGGCGTGCCTTGGGCAATAAAGCCAAGATTTTTTTAATGTCACGGATAAAGCCCATATCCAACATGCGGTCGGCTTCATCCAGCACCAAAATTTCAACGCCTGATAAATCCACGGCTTTTTGGTTGGCGAGGTCGAGCAAGCGTCCTGGCGTCGCGACTAAGATATCCAAAGGTTTTCTTAATCGAGACATTTGTGGGTTGATGTTCACCCCACCAAAAATCACCGTTGAGGTGAGTGATAAATATTTGCCGTATGTTTTAACAGACTCTTCAATCTGCGCAGCAAGCTCACGCGTTGGTGTCAGCATCAAGCAACGAGGGCGGCCTTTGCCTAAATCGGCCAATGGCTTTTGGCTAAGGATGTGCAAAATCGGCAAGGTGAAACCAGCGGTTTTACCTGTGCCTGTTTGTGCGCCAGCGAGTAAATCGCCGCCTGTTAAGACTTGTGGAATCGCTTGCGCTTGAATGGGGGTTGGGGTGGTATAGCCCGCGTCGTTAATGGCGCGGAGAATAGGTTCTGCTAAGCCTAAATCATTAAAGTTTGGGCTAGCGTTTGTAACTTCTGAAGACAATGTAAATTCCTTAAAGGAGATTTATAAGTGGTCTGTTGCCCTTAAGACAACACCAATCGAGACTAACAAATAAGAGATAAAAGTGTTGGCGCATGGCGCCTTTAGGCCGCTGTGCTGATTGGTATGGCACAGGGAAGTCTTGATTATACTGAGTATTGTGAGATTAGCTAGCTAATTAAATCTTTTCAGTATGCGTGAGTAAATGTAACTCTTCTGCGGTCAGCCAGCGCCATTCTCCTTCAGCGAGGTCTTCGGGGAGTGTGACTTCGCCAATCTTGATGCGTTTAAGGGCTTCTACGCGATTGCTATTCGCGGCGACCATGCGTTTTACCTGGTGATATTTACCTTCAGCCAGTGTCATATGCACGATGTGACTGCTGATTTGCTCGCATGCAAGCGCTGCAATCGGTGCTGGTTCATCTATGAGCTGCACGCCATCGAGTAGATTTTTAATTTGCGCTGCGTCCACTGGGTGCTTGCAATGTACTTCGTACACTTTGGGCACTTTCCATTTAGGTGAACTCAAGCGGTGGATAAAATGGCCATCGTCAGAAAGCAAAATTAAGCCCGTGGTGTCTTCATCCAAACGGCCGATACATTGCACGTCACGCTCGACTAATGGATGCGGCAATAAACTGTAAACCGATGGGTGATGGAGGGTTTTATGTGAGCATTCGTAATGCGCTGGTTTGTTGAGCATTAAGTAAGCTTGCTCACGATATTGCCAAGGTTCGCCATCCACCGTGAAGTGAAGCTCTTCGGTGTGAAATTCTGCAAATGGGTCATCACAAGGTTCACCGTTGACGGTGACAGCATCGTGCCTGACTAAGATGCGGCAGGCTTTGCGAGAGCCAAAGCCTTGGGAATGTAAAACGCGTTCTATCGATATTTTTTTAGACATGGCGGCATTATAGAGGCTTTTATGCGCTCATCACTTCAATATTGCCATTGTCTGCAATCAGCACTTGGCTGGCGATGCCATAAAACACTCCGTGTTCCACTATCCCAGGCGTATTGTTAAGTAGCGTGTTGAGCGCCTCATCGTAGATGTTTGCAGGAAATTGCATATCTAAAACATAGCTACCATGTGCACTGATGGCCACATTGTCTTTACCCGCATTGAGACGAATATCCCCTTGGGCGCCATGTTTTTCTAATTGGTGTTTGACCATTTGCCACGCGCTAGGAATCACTTCAATGGGAATGATGAACTTTTCACCAATACGGCTGACGAGCTTGCTTTTATCGGCGACTACAATAAATTGATCTGCGGCTTTGGCGAGAAGCTTTTCCATCACTAAATCTTGCCCGCGGCCTTTGAGCAGGCTTAAGTTGTGGGTAATTTCATCTGCGCCGTCGACATATAAATCGATACGTTTTAGTTGTGCAATAGATACAACTTTAAGCCCACAACTTTTGGCTTTCATCGCGCTAATCGTTGAGCTGGCCACTGTGCTGATCTTAAGCCCTTCATCGGCTTGTCGTTTGGCGAGATGCTCAATAAAGTAATTGGCAGTTGATCCTGTGCCTAAGCCGATCACCATGCCACTCTTTGCTAGCTTGGCGGCTTCAAATGCCACTAATTCTTTATCGTTCATTGCTTTTTTCCTTAATGGGAGGTTAGGCGGCGTCAGCTTCACGCTTTCTGGCGCGAGCGAGGGCAGGACGCTCTGAATGTTTATTCATGTAGTTGAGTAAAGTCTCGTCGAGATTCACTTTGACGTGATGCGCCCAATGTAAGATTGATACGCAAATAATATCTGCTGCGCTAAACTGGTTGCTAGCGATGTATTGGCGGCCTTTTAGGTGGGCGCTTAACACAGTAGCAGCTTTTTCAAACTCCCAATAACTAGTGATTGCTATTTTAGGGATGCGTTTATCTTCAGGTAGGAAACGGTCGTGTTTTGCGGCCGTCCACAAATGAACCTCTAGTTCTGAAACCACAAAGAATAGCCACTGAAAATATTCAGCTCGGCCTTTTGCATCTGTTGGGATAAGTTTAGCGGCTGGAAATTTCTCTGCAATATAGGTGCAGATGGCCGCTGATTCGCTGATTGGATGACCATCATCCACCAAAGTTGGAATTTTTCCGAAAGGATTAATCGCTAAAAAAGCAGCTTGTTTGTGCTCGCCTGCGCGCAAGTTAATGAGTTCATATTCATACTCCGCGCCAGTTTCTTCTAAGGCCCAAGCAGCGCGAGAGGAGCGGGTTTGTGGGTAGCCGTATAGTTTTATCATGTTATGAGTTCTTTGTTTAGAAGTGGTCAAAGTATAGGGGGAATCATAGTAGTTTAAGTTAAAATGCCACAACAATTTAGTTTAAGTAAATATCCATGACATTCAAACACATTATTTCACGCGATAACAGTCTATTTAAGCAGCTTAAAAAACTGGCTGACTCCTCACGTGAACGCCGTAAACTGGGGGAGACCTTGCTCGATGGGGCGCATTTAGTGGAGACTTATCTCGAAGTGTTTGGTGAGCCACGTTTGCTGATTATTGCCGAGGGTGAAAGCACGGCTGAGGTGTCGCATCTTATTCAGCAATTGGCAGATGTGCCAACCGTGATGTTCCCAACTTTGATGTTTCAAGAGCTTGCGCCAGTTGCAAGCCCAACGGGTATTTTGGCATTGGTGAAAACACCAACGATTCCACTTCCAGAATCGCTTAACTTTGTATTGATGTTAGAAGACATTCAAGACCCAGGTAATTTAGGTTCTATGCTTCGCACGGCGGCGGCGGCCGGTGTAGATGCAGTCTATTTGTCAGAAGGCTGTACCGAAGCTTGGTCACCCAAAGCTTTAAGGGGCGGGCAGGGCGCACAGTTCACTTTGCCGATTGTTGAGCGAGCTGATTTAGTGGGCTTGGCAAGTAATTTTGAAGGCCAAGTTTTAGCAACCACTTTGCGTGGCGACTCTATTTACAAATTGGACTTAACAAGTCCAACCGCTATTGCGATTGGTAATGAAGGTAACGGCCTTAGCGGCGCTATGCAAAAAGCGGCAAGTCATCATGTCACTATTCCAATCGCAGAAGGTGTTGAGTCGCTTAATGCAGCGGCAGCAGCTTCAATTTGCTTGTTTGAGCGGGTGAGGCAGACGATTTAATTAGTGTTTTGTTTTTGAAACCGGCGGCGTAATGTCTGCCGCAAAAAGTTCTTCTGCATCCACTTTGTCAAACACGTAAGCCGCATTACAAAAGTCACAATTTACCTCTATCTCACCGCGCTCTTCAATGATGCTATCGACTTCTGTCATGCCTAGCATTTTGAGCATATTGCTGACGTTTTTGCGTGAACAAGAGCAACGGAAACAGATGTTGCGCGGGTCAAATAATCGGACGTCTTCTTCGTGAAATAGTCGAGTGAGTAGTGTTTCAGCTGGGAGTGTAAGCAATTCTTCATCGGTAATAGTCTCAGCTAAAAAGCCTGTTCTCGCCCAAGCATCTGCATCTTGTTCCGGTAAATCCGGGAGCTTTTGTAAGAGCATTCCGGCTGCAGATTGTTGGTCACATGCTAGCCAAATGCGTGTTTCAATTTGCTCTGAACGTTCCATGTAGTTTTGTAAGATTTCGCTGATGCTATCCCCCTCAATTGGCACAATACCTTGATAGGTTTGACCGCCATCCTTTGGGTCTAAGGTAATTACAAAGTGGCCGTTGCCAATTAGTTCGGTAAAGCTTTGGTTGTTGATTTCGCCTTGCCATTTTGCTGTCGCACGCATTTCAAGTGATGCACTACACTCAACCACTAATAGGTTTAACGGGCCTTGGCCTTGAATTTGCAAAATAAGCGCACCATTTTCTAGCTTGAGCGTGGCGACTAACAGTGCAGCGGCAGCCATCAGTTCTCCCAAAGCGTTTTTTAAGAGCGGTGGATAATCTACATGCTGAAGTGCCGTGTTGTAAGTATCCTGTAAACGAACCGTGTTCCCGCGAATAGGGGTGTTATCGAACACAAAGCGGTGAAGTTGGTCGTTTGAAAGAGCAGTACTTTTGAATGTCATCATGCGGGGCATTTTATCATGACACTGAGGTTAAACTAAGATAAAACGATGCTGCGTTGCTTTGCGATTTTAGTGATATCCCAATGTTGTTTAGCCCATTGCAAAATGTCATTTGCGCTGTGATTACTTAAATCTTTGGGAGGTTGTTGTCCTAAAAAGTTAAGCGCTTGCGTGAGCATTGTTGAAGCGTGTGCAGTATGAATGGCTGGTGCCAAGGTTTGTTTGCTGAGCTTTTCGTGAGCCGCATTGCTGGCAACGGGTATGTGCGCATATTGCGGTGCTGGTTGGCCGAGTAATTGTTGCAGGTAAATTTGGCGCGGGGTTGAATCTAGTAAATCAGCGCCGCGAAGAACATGAGTGATGCCTTGTTCAATATCATCCACAATGACTGCGAGCTGGTAAGCGCATAAGCCATCGGCACGCTGTAATACAAAGTCTCCGACGTCATACGCTAGGTTTTGTTGAATTTTTCCTTGAATAGCATCGTTGAAGGTGATTCCTTCAGCGTTAACAATGACACGGCTTGCATGAGGGGTTTTGACGGCGATTTTGTGGCGGCATGTGCCAGGGTAAATTAAGCCATCAATGCCATGCTGGGGTGGCCTGTGATTGTAGGAATCTGCAATTTCTTTACGCGAGCAATCGCAGCTGTAAATAAGGGATTTTGTTTGTAGCTGTGATAGTGCATTTTGATAAAAGCTACTTCGCTGAGATTGGTAAACGACTTCGCCATCCCATTCAAAACCAAAGTTTTCAAGGGTGCGCAGAATGTCATCGGCAGCGCCCGTCATTTCTCTTGGTTTGTCAAGGTCTTCTATGCGTACTAGCCATCGTCCGCCTTCAGACTTTGCCTGGCAATAACTACCGAGGGCTGCTAATAACGAGCCGAAATGAAGCGGGCCTGTGGGTGAGGGGGCAAAGCGACCTATCATGAGTGGATGTGTTTAATGAACAGCCTGCAGATATGGCGGAATATACCAGGATTGCAAATCACGCCCCAGCAAAACAAGGTGGCAGTGCATACGGTCCCCTCCATTTGCACTTACATCAAACTCATAAGTACGCAAGATTTGCACATGGCCTTTGGCATTTCGTCCTAAACGTAAACGCACGCAAGCCACGCTTTCATCCAAAAGCTGTAAATTGGTGCGATGAGTGAGGTCGTGGCCTTTTGTAATGGCAGCATCTCTTGCAGAAATACTGTCAAACCAAAACCAGGCGAGCAGAATAATGCTAATAAGTAATAGATTTTCCAAGGCAAAGTCTTATTGTGTTGAGCATGGCTAGAGTTTAATCAATGTTGATCTTTTCGTCATGCCTGAATCCATAAAGGCCAAATTGCACAAAATTAGTGCAATGCACTAGATGTTGCATTAAATTGGTGCATTAGTTTATTTTTGTTCGAAATGAAAGATATTTATAAACAATGAGCTATAAAAGCTGGCGTAGTTTTTGCTAATGTATTGGATTAAATTTAGGCTGACCTTTTGCTGGCGGACCTGAAAAAGATAATTAAAAAATTTAAATGAGGATGAAAATATGGAAGCGCTTCAGTCGGCGAGTGATGTCTTATTTGTGTTGTTAGGCGCCATTATGGTCTTAGCGATGCATGCGGGGTTTGCATTTTTGGAGGTAGGTACGGTCCGTCGTAAAAACCAAGTGAATGCTTTGGTCAAAATCATGGTGGATTTCTCTATTTCGACCATTGCCTATTTCTTTATTGGTTACAGTGTTGCTTACGGTATTGGCTTTTTACAAGGCGCTGAGGTGCTTGCGGCTAAAAATGGCTATGAACTAGTCAAATTTTTCTTCTTGCTCACTTTTGCTGCGGCCATTCCAGCGATTATCTCCGGGGGGATTGCAGAGCGCGCTAAATTTAATCCTCAGCTAGCTGCGACCTTCTTATTAGTTGGTTTAGTTTATCCCTTCTTTGAGGGCATTGCTTGGAATCATCACTATGGTATTCAAGAATGGCTTAAAGCGAGCTATGGTTTTGAATTCCATGATTTTGCAGGCTCGGTGGTGGTGCATGCGATGGGTGGTTGGATTGCTTTGGGCGCAGTTATTTTGCTTGGTGCACGTCATGGCCGTTATGGTAAAGATGGTCGTTTGCATGCGCATCCGCCTTCAAACATTCCATTCTTGGCTTTAGGTGCGTGGATTCTGACAGTTGGTTGGTTTGGCTTTAATGTGATGTCAGCACAAACTTTAACTGGCGTTACAGGGCTGGTAGCAATCAATTCTTTAATGGCGCTGGTTGGCGGTACGATTGCCGCATTGGTCATGGGTAAAAACGACCCGGGCTTTGTTCATAATGGCCCATTGGCTGGTTTGGTTGCTGTATGTGCTGGTTCTGATGTCATGCATCCGCTTGGTGCTTTGGTGACAGGCGCCGTTGCAGGTGCCTTATTTGTTTGGGCATTTACACTCACGCAGAATCGCTGGAAAATTGATGATGTCCTAGGTGTGTGGCCATTGCACGGTTTGTGTGGTGCTTGGGGGGGTATTGCTGCTGGGATCTTTGGTGCCAAGGCCTTTGGTGGGATGGGCACAGTTAGCCTTATGTCGCAACTTATTGGTACTGGTTTAGGAATTTCGATTGCCTTGGCTGGTGGCTTTATTGTTTATGGTTTAATCAAAAAGCTAGTTGGTATCCGTATGGATGTTGAAGATGAATACATGGGCGCTGATTTGGCGATTCATAAAATCACAGCAACACCAAATATGGGTGGTGGCGACGAATAAATTTTAGGGTTTGCAGAAAAAGAAAAAGGCTCAGAATACTGAGCCTTTTTTACGTCAAGCAGTTGTTAGATTACTCTGAGATTTTTTTCAGATTATCTAAACCGCCACGGTAAACGCTTGTCATTACTTTAACAGCTGTCGCGTCATCTGCGCCTTCAGCTGGGGTGGTAGCTAAATCTTTACGTTTGAAACTGCCTTCCCAAACAACTAAAGCTTTGTCTTTGCCAGCAGCTTTAACAGTCACTGATGAGACGTAGCTTGTTACTGGAAGAACGCCTTCAATGATAGAGTATTTGAATGTTTTGCCTTTAGCATTGTAGCTAAGTAGTTTTTCTTTAATTGTGCCGCCATCTTGGAGCGTTAGAAGACGCTCAGCTCCAACTTTGTTATTTTTGCCTGATACGATTTCTGTTGTTTTAACAGCAGGATGCCAAGCACCTAGGTCATTAAAGTTACTTAACTTTGTCCAAACTGTCGCTGCTGAAGCGTTAATGGTGACTTCTTCATGTGCTGAAAGATTTTTAGCTTCTTCTGCTGAAGCATTGAATGCTGTGCTAACTAATAATGAAGCGAGTAATAAACTGTATTTCATATGATGTCCTTTGTAATTGATTTTTTTATATCATAATTTGATATACAGACCAGTATACCCCTATTCCGAAAGGAGTCTATTAAAATTTTCAATCAGGCGAATTTAATAAGCATGATGCTTGGTTAAGCATGTTTCACTTGCTAGAATTGACTGGAAAATGTCGATTTTTTAGCTCATTAGAGAAAGTGTAGAAATTTTGAAAAATACCTTCCGTTCGCTTTCTGGAAAAAACTTCCGTTTTTACTTTTTTGGGCAATCAATATCGTTAATTGGATATTGGGTTCAGCAAGTAGCGCTCTCTTGGATAGCCTATCGCATTACTGGGTCTGCTTTTATGCTCGGATTAGTTGCTTTTTCTGGTCAAGTTCCAATGCTGGTTGCCACGCCGATTGGAGGTGTGCTTGCTGATCGATTCAGCAAAAGAAACATTTTACTTTGTACTGAATTAATTGAACTGGTAGTAGCAATTACGCTATCGCTAATAGCGTGGCAACAGCTTTTTAGCCCTTCCATTTTGATTATTGCATCATTGGTGTTAGGTATTTTGGGTGCAATAGAAATGCCATCGCGCCAGGCTTTTATAAATGAGATCATTCATGATCGAAGTGTACTTTCTAACGCTATCGCCCTAAATTCCCTTACATTTAATGTCGCTCGTCTTTTGGGTCCTGCGATTGCGGGTTTTACTTTAGCTATTTTTAACGAGTCACTATGTTTCGTTCTCAATAGCTTTTCTTATTTTGCGTCAATTTATACTTTGTTATCGATTAGATCTGAAAAAGTTGACGCCTCTAAACGGGTGAGTTCTGTCAGGGATGGGCTTGATTACATTGTGCAAACCCCAATGGTTCGGTGGTTGATTTTGTGTGTTGCGATGACGAGTATTGGCGTTTCACCCTTTATGACCTTCATGCCTGTTTATGCAAAAGTTGTTTTTCATGGAGGTCCTGATTTGTTGGGAATCCTTTTAGGTTCTTCTGGACTCGGGGCATTTGCCGCATCACTTTATTTGGCGAATAAAAAATCTACAGTTAACTTAAAGTATGTGATTCCCATTTCTTGTATCGGGGGTGGTTTTTCAGCCTTGTTTTTTTCTTACAATGTGCTCCTCAGCTTAGCTTTGCCGCTTCTGCTGATTTCTGGTGCAAGCTTTATAACGGTCGTCACCTCTTGTAACATCCTCTTGCAAGAGGTTGTTCCTCAGACGCTTAGGGGAAAAGTAATGGCTTTGTATACCATGTCTTTTATCGGGATGCTGCCGATAGGCGGGCTCATTTACGGCGGTATTGCTGAGCATCTTGGTAGTGTAAAACCAGTCTTTATTATCGCTGGCGTTATATCCACTATTTTTGGTGTTGTTCTGTTAAAAAAATTTCCGATATTAGTCAATGAGGCATGAGATTTTAACTTTTAACCTATCTCAACAGGGGGCAAGTCTTTTAGTTCTTCATCGGTAAATAAACGACCTTTGGTAATAAAAGCTTTGCCAGTGCCGCAGTCGAGGGAGAATGAGCCGCTAGAGGCATCCATTGCATCAAGAATGGTGTGGGTATTTTCTGAAAATTGAAAGTGGCTGTGCCCCATGTAAAAGGCAGCACCCTCTACTTCACCCACTTTGACGTCGGATGGTGTCTTACGAAATTCATTGGCTGGCATACACATTGGGCCGCTACCTTCGCAACATCCACCCGATTGGAAAAATATAATCGGTCCATGCTGCGCACTTAACTGCCGAATTAGCGCAATTGCAGAAGGGGTTCCAGAAATACGTTCAGCCATCATCCACTCCTAATAACAGACAAAAAAAGAGGCGGTAATTAACCGCCTCTTTATACTAGCTTTATTACTTGACTAATTCAATAGGGAATTAATTCCTTTTGATTAGAAGAAGCCTAGCTTTTTAGGGCTGTAGCTTACTAACAAGTTTTTAGTTTGTTGATAGTGATCAAGCATCATTTTGTGTGTTTCACGGCCGATGCCTGATTCTTTGTAACCGCCGAACGCTGCATGTGCTGGGTAAGCATGGTAGCAGTTAGTCCAAACGCGGCCAGCTTTGATGCCGCGACCCATGCGGTACGCACGGCTGCCGTCACGGCTCCAAACGCCAGAACCCAAACCGAAGATTGTGTCGTTAGCGATTTCTAAAGCTTCAGCCTCATCTTTAAAGGTTGTTACTGCAAGCACTGGTCCAAAAATTTCTTCTTGGAAAATACGCATTTTGTTGTGGCCTTTAAATAGTGTTGGCTTCACGTAGTAACCTTGTGACAAATCGCCACCTAGTTTGTTTTGTTCGCCGCCGATAAGTAGTTCAGCACCTTCTTGTTTACCGATGTCCATGTAAG
Organism: uncultured Methylophilaceae bacterium; assembly: GCA_903870165.1. GTDB lineage: Bacteria > Pseudomonadota > Gammaproteobacteria > Burkholderiales > Methylophilaceae > Methylopumilus_A. Next base: position 78,682 of record CAIQBW010000021.1, read on the forward strand.
ACATGATTTTGTTCAATTGGTCAGCAGAAGCTTGTGCGCCAATCATTGTGTTTGGATCAAGCGGGTTGCCTTGTTTGATCGCAGCAACACGTGGCAATACGCGTTCCATGAATTTGTCATAAACAGATTCTTGGATCAATGCGCGTGATGGACATGTACAAACTTCACCTTGGTTGAATGCAAACAATACCAAGCCTTCAACTGCTTTATCAAAGAAGTCATCGTCAGCTGATGCGATATCTTCAAAGAAGATGTTAGGTGATTTGCCACCTAGCTCTAGTGTTGCAGGAATCAAGTTGCCAGCAGCAGCTTGTGCAATTACGCGACCAGTTGCTGTAGAGCCAGTGAACGCGATTTTTGCGATACGACGGCTGTTAGCCAATGGTGCACCAACTTCACGGCCATAGCCGTTTACAATATTGATCACGCCTGGTGGAACAAGGTCAGCAATTGTTTCCATCAAAATTAGCAAGCTAATTGGTGTGAATTCAGCTGGTTTCATCACAACACAGTTACCAGCAGCGACAGCAGGTGCAAGTTTCCATGCGGCCATGAGAATTGGGAAGTTCCAAGGGATAATTTGACCAACTACACCTAGTGGTTCGTGGAAGTGGTAAGCCACTGTATTTTCATCAAGCTCTGCAAGTGAGCCTTCTTGTGCACGTAGGCAACCAGCAAAGTAACGGAAGTGGTCGATTGCCAATGGGATGTCAGCATTTACTGTTTCGCGGATTGGTTTGCCGTTGTCGATTGTTTCAGCAGTTGCTAATAACTCAAGATTAGCTTCTAAACGGTCAGCGATTTTGAGCAACATGTTCGCGCGCTCTTGCACTGAGGTTTTGCCCCATTTATCAGCTGCAGCATGGGCTGCGTCTAAAGCTAACTCAACGTCTGCTGCGCCAGAACGCGCAGCTTTGGTGTATGGCAAACCGGTGATTGGGGTGATCACATCAAAGTATTCACCAGCAACAGGTGCAACCCATTTGCCGCCAATAAAGTTATCGTATTTGGCTTTGTATGGGATTTTTACGCCCATGCCTTTAAGTAGTTCTAAGCTCATTCTCATTATCTCCGTAGTTTTTAATTTATGTTTGCCATGTTGCTTAAGTACCACCCGTAACTTTACTCCAAATCAAAATAAAATGAAGCCCCTTAATTGAGCAAAATAAGCTATTTTTTAGAGGCGATATTGAAAGTGTTTGATGTTTAAGAGTTGTTTAGCTTATCCCCCATTCTAAAAGTGGATTTATTGTTGTAGGGTTTGGTGAGTTTTCCGCGCCGATACTGAACACAAGCAACTTAATGATTGATACAATAATGTAAATAATTTGTAACTTTTTTGGGTAATTAGCATCCAACTAAATGGTTGCCTTAAAACAAGTCTTGGAGAGAAGTTGTGTCAGATGAAATTTTAGTGAGTATCGATCAGCACATCGAAGCTCATATCAATGTGCCAGGCGCTTTAATGCCGCTACTCCATGCGATTCAGGATGATATTGGCTATGTGCCAGAAAGTAGTTATCCGCGCATTGCTAAAGCTTTGAATTTATCTGTGGCTGAAGTACATGGTGTTGTGACTTTTTATCATCATTTCCGTTCGCATGCGCCAGGTAAGCATATTCTCCAAATATGTCGTGCTGAGTCATGCCAGGCGATGGGTTCTGAAGCTTTAGAGACTTATGTGAAGAAAACCTTGGGTGTCGACTACCACCAAACAACATCAGATGGTGCGATCACACTAGAGCCAGTTTACTGTTTGGGAAACTGTGCTTGTTCACCCTCTGCATCGATTGATGACCAAGTCTGTGGGTGTGTGGATATTGACCGGGTGAATGAAATTATTGCTGAAGCGAGGAATGGGTAATGGCGATTACAATTTATGTCCCTAGAGATTCCAGCGCTCTTTCATTGGGCGCAAACAAAGTTGCAGCTAATATTCAAGCGGAAGCTAATAAGCGCAATGTTGAAATAAACTTGGTTCGAAATGGTTCTCGTGGATTATTTTGGTTAGAAACCATGGTGGAAGTTAATACGCCTAAAGGACGTGTGGCTTACGGTCCTGTGATGCCTAAAGATGTGGCTAGCTTATTTGATGCTGATTTTACTAATGGCGGTGCGCATCCACTTAATTTGGGTTTAACCGATGAAATTGAATGGCTCAAAAAACAAGAGCGTTTAACCTTCGCCCGCGTTGGTATTACTGACCCAGTTTCTGTTGATGATTATGTGGCGCATGATGGTTACCGAGGCTTAAAAAATGCTTTGGCTAAATCCGGCGCAGAAATCGTTAAAGAAGTGACTGACTCTGGTTTGCGTGGCCGCGGGGGTGCAGCTTTTCCAACAGGCATTAAATGGAACACTGTCTTGAATGCGCCAGCAGATCAAAAATACATTGTATGTAATGCCGATGAAGGTGACTCCGGCACTTATTCAGACCGCATGATTATGGAGGGTGATCCACTCGTGCTGATTGAAGGCATGACGATTGCTGGTCTTGCTGTTGGCGCGACGCAAGGCTACATCTACTTACGTTCAGAATATCCTGATGCATTAGTAACGCTGAATGAAGCGATTGCAAATGCTTATCAAGCTGGCTTCTTGGGTGATGATATTTGCGGTAGTGGCAAGCGTTTCCATTTAGAAGTTCGTCGTGCGGCTGGCGCTTATGTCTGTGGTGAAGAAACTTCATTGCTCGAAAGCCTGGAGGGAAAACGCGGCTTAGTGCGTTTCAAACCACCACTCCCTGCGATTGAAGGTTTGTTTGGTAAGCCAACGGTTGTGAATAACGTGATTTCATTAGCGACTGTGCCTATCGTTTTAGATAAAGGTGGCAAGTTCTATCAAGACTTTGGCATGGGTCGTTCACGCGGTACGTTGCCTATCCAATTGGCTGGAAATATCAAACAATGTGGCTTGATTGAAAAAGCCTTTGGGGTAACGTTACGTGAATTGCTGTATGACTTTGGCGGGGGTTCAGCTTCAGGTAAGCCAATCCGTGCGGTTCAAGTGGGTGGCCCGCTCGGTGCTTATTTGCCTGAGTCTCAATTCGATACACCTCTAGATTACGAAAAATTCACAGAGATTTGGGCTGTACTTGGTCACGGCGGGATTGTGGCCTTTGACGACAGTGTAGACATGGCAAAAATGGCACGTTACGCCTTTGAGTTCTGTGCAGTGGAGTCATGTGGTAAATGTACGCCATGCCGTATCGGCTCAACCCGTGGTGTTGAAGTAATGGACAAGATTATTGCTAAAGAAGACCATGCGAAAAACATTACCTTGGTGCGCGACTTAAGCGACACGATGTTGAACGGTTCACTCTGTGCATTGGGCGGTATGACCCCGTATCCTGTGCTTAGCGCAATTAATCATTTTCCAGAAGATTTTGGCCTTAAAAAAGGTCAAGTGGCTTAAGGCTGCTAGGAGATACTCATGAGTAAATATACTGATTTTGGTACGCCAGCAAAAATATCTGACAATCAAGTCACGCTAGAGATTGATGGCACGCAAATTACGGTGCCAGAAGGCACCTCGATTATGCATGCTGCCATGGTGGGCGGTGTGACGGTGCCTAAACTTTGCGCTACAGATAGTCTGGACCCTTACGGCTCTTGCCGTTTGTGCTTGGTGGAGATTGAAGGGCGCCGTGGCTTCCCGGCTTCATGTACCACGCCCGTGGCTGAAGGTATAAAAGTTAAAACGCAAACGCCAAAATTAGCGGATATTCGCAAAGGGGTCATGGAGCTTTATATTTCAGACCATCCGCTTGATTGCCTTACATGTGCTACTAATGGTGATTGCGAATTGCAAGATATGGCAGGTGCTGTGGGTTTGCGCGAAGTGCGTTATGGCTACGATGGTGAAAACCATCTCAAGTCAGAAAAAGATACTTCAAATCCTTACTTCCAGTTTGATCCTTCAAAATGTATCGTCTGTTCACGCTGCGTTCGTGCTTGTGAAGAAGTGCAGGGTACGTTTGCTTTGACCATTCAAGGCCGTGGTTTTGAGTCTAAAGTAGCTTCGGGCACTGAAAACTTCTTAGAGTCGGAATGTGTTTCTTGCGGTGCTTGTGTGCAAGCGTGTCCAACAGCGACATTAATTGAAAAATCTGTAGTGCAGCATGGCGTGCCTGAGCATTCAGTAACAACGACATGTGCTTATTGCGGTGTGGGTTGTTCTTTCGATGCTGAAATGAAAGGCGAGCAAGTAGTTCGCATGGTGCCAAGTAAACATGGTGGTGCGAATCATGGTCACTCGTGTGTTAAAGGTCGCTTTGCTTGGGGCTATGCAACTCATCAAGATCGCATCACGACCCCAATGATACGTAAGAGTATCCATGATGCTTGGACTGAAGTTTCATGGGATGAGGCGATTAATTACGCAGCGAGTGAAATTACACGCATCCAAGCGAAATACGGCAAAGAATCAGTCGGCGGTATTACTTCATCACGTTGTACCAATGAAGAGGTCTACGTTACTCAAAAGCTTATACGTGCGGTATTGGGAACGAACAACGTTGATACCTGTGCGCGTGTTTGTCATTCACCAACAGGTTATGGCTTAAAACAAACATTGGGTGAATCCGCAGGTACACAGACGTTTGATTCTGTGATGCACTCAGATGTAATTTTTGTGATGGGAGCAAACCCAACCGATGGTCACCCAGTATTTGGCTCGCAAATGAAGCGTCGCTTGCGTGAAGGTGCGAAATTGATTGTGGCCGACCCACGTCAAATCGACTTGGTTTCATCACCACACGTTAAAGCTGACTACCATTTAAAATTACGTCCAGGCACAAACGTAGCATTAATTGCTGCCATGTCTCATGTGATCGTGTCTGAAGGCTTAGTGAACGAAGCGTTCGTTAAAGAGCGCTGTGAAGTTGACTCTTTCGAAGCTTGGCGAGATTTTGCGTCAAAACAAGAAAACTCTCCTGAGGCTTTGAGTGAAACCCTAGGCGTCCCAGCAGAAGATCTCCGCGCGGCAGCACGTTTATATGCAACGGGTGGCAATGCAGCGATTTACTACGGCTTGGGCGTGACTGAACATAGCCAAGGCTCGACCACTGTCATGGGCATTGCTAACCTTGCGATGGCAACGGCTAATGTTGGTCGTGAAGGCGTCGGTGTGAATCCGCTGCGTGGTCAAAATAACGTGCAAGGCTCATGTGATATGGGCTCAATGCCGCACGAATACCCAGGTTATCGCCATGTATCTGATGATGCGACACGCGCACTGTTTGAAACTGCATGGGGTCGTCCACTCAGTAAAGAGCCTGGCTTGCGTATTCCAAATATGCTTGATCAAGCGATTAGTGGCAATTTTAAAGCCTTGTATTGCGTAGGTGAAGACATCGTTCAGTCTGACCCAAATACACAGCACGTGACACACGGTCTAGAGTCTATGGAGTGTGTAATTGTCCAAGATCTGTTCTTAAACGAAACTGCGATGTACGCCCATGTATTCTTCCCTGGCGCTTCATTCCTAGAAAAATCAGGTACATTCACTAATGCTGAACGTCGTATTTCACCAGTGCGCCGAGTGATGACCCCTAAAAATGGTTTTGAAGATTGGGAAGTGACCGCTAAACTCGCCAGTGCCTTGGGTTATCCTATGCATTACTCACATGCATCCGATATCTTGGATGAAATTGCGGCATTAACGCCTACATTCAAAGGTGTAAGCTTTAAGAAGTTAGATGAACTTGGTAGCGTTCAATGGCCTTGTGATGATGCAAATCCCACAGGCACACCAACGATGCACATTGATGAGTTTGTGCGAGGTAAAGGTAAGTTCTTTATAACTGAATATGTGCCAACTACTGAAAAAGTAAATGCTAAATACCCGTTAATTTTGACAACCGGTCGTATTCTTTCTCAATACAACGTAGGCGCCCAAACACGTCGTACTGATAATGTGGCATGGCATCCAGAAGATGTCATTGAAATTCATCCACATGATGCTGAAGATCGCGGTATTAATGATGGTGATTGGGTCGGCATTACAAGTCGTGCAGGTGAAACTGTACTTCACGCCAAAATTACTGAGCGCGTTCAGCCTGGCGTGGTTTACACCACATTCCATCATCCTGAATCAGGTGCGAACGTTATCACCACAGATAATTCAGATTGGGCGACTAACTGTCCTGAGTTTAAGGTAACGGCGGTTCAATTAACCAAGGTTTCTCAACTATCTGAATGGCAGCGTGAATACAACGCCTTCAGTAAAGAGCAACTTGGTTTTGTACAGCACCCAAAAAATGAAGTGAACGTATAAGCTTAATATTTAACTGATGCAATACCTTAAACAGCCATTGATTGCAGAGACGGCGAGTACCCGCTTGATGGTACATAAGTGGCAAGCGGGCGACTTTCAATCGCTTGAAGATTTTGTGGCTGAAGAAGTGCCAGTTGCGATGATTTACAACGGTATTTCGCACGCAGTGATGCTGGCAACGCCGCAAGATTTGGAAGACTTTGCTTTGGGCTTTTCATTGGCTGAAGGCATTCTGAGCAGTCAAAAAGAACTTTATGAGATTGAAGTGGTGAAGCAGGCATCTGGCATCGAGCTAAGGATGGAAATCGCTAGTGAGCGATTTTCTCAGCTCAAAGTTAGACGCAGAAGCATGACGGGTCGGACGGGTTGTGGTCTATGTGGCGCAGAGAGTTTAGAGCAAGCGCTACGGTTGCCAGAGAGTGTGAACATTTCGAAAGAGGTGTTTGCAAAAGATGCGGTGCTAAAAGTGCTTAAAAGTGCGGTTAGTCAGCAAGTCTTGCAAGCTCAAACAGGCGCTACTCATGCTTGCTTTTGGGTGGAATCTAGTGGCGTAATAGCAATGGTGCGAGAAGATGTAGGTCGTCATAATGCTTTAGATAAATTGCTTGGGGCTAAGGCAAAAAAGGAAGTAGAAGCAGGGTTTGTATTAACGACAAGCCGAGCAAGTTATGAGATGGTCCAAAAGGTCGCTGTTGCTGGTGTTTCTATGTTGGTCGCGATTTCAGCGCCAACAGGTTTGGCAATTCGCGTGGCTGAACAATGTGGCGTGACATTAGTTGGTTTTGCCCGCTCTGAACATTTTGTGGTGTATACCCATCCAGAGCGTTTGCATTAAAAAAGATAGTACAAAGAAAAGATAGCTTAGGAAAAAGTAATGAATATCGAGCAGTTGATTACCATGGCCAACCAAATTGGTACGTTTTTCAAGTCTTCACCTGACCAAGAGATGGCGAAGAAAGATATTGTGATGCATCTTAAACGCTTCTGGGCGCTCAGTATGCGTTTGCAGTTGATTGCGCATGTGCAACAAGACGGCAAAGGCTTGGAGCCAATTGTGAAACAAGCAATTCTTCAGCATCAGGCACTACTTGCTTAAACTTTTCTCATTTTTCTTGCCATTCAGCCAATAAAATAGCATGGCAAAATTCCACGTCATCATTCCCGCCGCTGGCTCTGGTAGCCGAATGGCAACAGCTCTGCCTAAGCAGTATCTCCCTTTGATTGGCCGTCCTATTCTTTCATGGACGCTTGACACTTTTTTAGCATGTGAGCGTATTGCTTCAGTACATCTTGTGCTAAATGCAAATGACGTGCATTGGCAGACGAACTCTAGGCACCACTCCAAGTTATCCATATTGCATTGTGGTGGTGGTACACGTGCTGAAACAGTCCTTAACGCGTTAAAGAGTCTTGATGCTGAGCAGGCTGACTGGGTGCTCGTGCACGATGCTGCACGTCCAGGACTCACCCATACACTGTTGGATTCTTTATTGGATGAATTGCAAGATGACGCAGTCGGCGGCTTATTGGCGATTCCGGTGGCAGATACTTTAAAGCGTGCTGATAGTTCCCAGCACGTTGTCAGCACTGAATCACGTGAAGGTTTATGGCAGGCGCAGACGCCGCAAATGTTCCGTTATGGAATTTTAAAAGATGCGCTGACAAAATCAGGTGGCGCGCCTACGGACGAGGCGCAGGCGGTTGAGGCCTTGGGCTTTAAACCAAAATTAGTAACAGGACAGTTACGCAATCTCAAGATTACTTTCCCGCAAGACTTGGCTTTAGCTGAAGCGATTCTTGCAGCAGATCAGGAAGGAGTAAGGAAATGATCAGGATCGGACAGGGGTACGATGTGCACCAGTTAGTTGAAGGCAGAAAGTGCATCATCGGTGGGGTAGAGATCAACCATGAAAAAGGCCTGCTTGGTCACTCTGACGCCGACGTCTTATTGCACGCGATTTGTGATGCGATGTTAGGTGCAGCTGCCTTAGGGGATATCGGAAAACATTTCCCTGATACTGATGAAAATTATAAGGACGCAGACTCCAGAAACTTACTTCGTCATGTCGTTTCTATACTTAAGTCGCATGGTTTTGTGCTGAGTAATCTTGATGCGACCATCATCGCGCAAGCACCGAAGATGGCGCCACATATTGAGAAGATGTGTATGAATATCGCTAGTGATTGTGGTGTTGCTAGAAGCCAGGTCAATGTTAAGGCAACCACTACTGAGAAACTTGGCTTTATAGGCCGAGGCGAGGGTATTGCAGCTGAGGCAGTCTGTTTAATTACTGCCTCGGCTTAATCTAACTATTCCTGCTCTACTTTCGGCTCCCACTTTCTACCCTTTACCTCATCCGAGAACATTGGGAATAGAAGTGGCAATAGCAATAAGGTAAAGAATGTTGCAGTAATTAATCCGCCTACAATTACCACTGCAAACGGTCTTTGTGTTTCAGAACCAATTCCGTGTGAAAGTGCTGCGGGAAGCAAGCCTAAGCCTGCCATCAAAGCCGTCATTAGAATTGGGCGCAAACGAACTACAGCACCTTCTATGATGGCGTCTGCAACAGATGAACCCTCTAAGATAAGATGTTTTATCTGTTCGACCATGATCACGCCGTTTTGTACAGAAATCCCCGCGAGCGCAATGAATCCAACGGCTGCAGAAATTGACAAATGAAGTTCTGCAAGCCCCAGGCCTGCTAAGCCTCCGATGAGGGTAAATGGAATCATGAGTAGTACTAAGATAGCATTTAACACTGAACGGAAAGCTGTAAACAGCACCACAAAAATTAACAAGATAGAAAGTGGCACAATCACTTTTAGTCGTTTCATCGAGCGCTGTTGATTTTCAAATTGACCACCCCAAGTCATCGAGTAACCTGGAGGGAGATTGACTTGACTTTTGACTTTCGACATTGCCTCTTGAACAAAGCTGCCTTGGTCACGATTAATAAGGTTAGCTTTAATTGAGACAATACGAGAAACGCCTTCTCGACTTACTCTAGATGCTCCTTGTTTCACAGCAACACTTGAAATCTCACCAAGTGGAATTACCCCTGCATTGTTAGGGAGAGCGATCGGAAGGTTGCCAATGTCATCTACTGCATCACGATACTCTTTATCAAGCCTTAGCGTGACATCAAATCGCCGATCCCCATCATAAAAAGTGTTAGCTGCATTTCCAGCTAATGCAGTTTGGACTGTGGCATTTACATCACTGGTATTTAGACCGTAACGCGCCAACTTTGCCCGATCTAAGGTGATATCTACCTCTGAATTGCCTGAGATCCGAATTGCTGCAACGTCAGTTGCCCCTTTAATTTTGTTGATTACTCCAACAACTTCATCTGCTTTGGCTTCTAAGATGCTAAGGTCGGGCCCAAAAATTTTTACGGCAATCTCACCTTTAACCCCAGAGAGCGCTTCCTCTACGTTATCTTCAATAACTTGGGAGAAGTTTGTTGGAATGCCTGGAATATCATGCATTTTCTTAGACATGTCTTGAATTAGCTCATCTTTATTCGAGAATCGCCATTCGGATTTTGGTTTTAAGTCAGCTAAGATTTCAATATTGTTTGGCCCTTTCGGGTCAGTACCGTCATCTGGACGGCCAACATGACTCACAACAAGATTAACTTCTTTGTAGCTTGTTAAAATACTACGAATATTACGCTCAATGCTTTTAGTTTTCTCAAGGCCTGTGGAAGGGGGTAGGCTGACCGTTAGCCAAATATTGCCCTCGTCAAGTTTAGGCAAGAACTCTGATCCTAGTAAAGGAGAGAGCATGAGTGATATTGCTAAGATTGATATAGATCCGATTACAATTAGTGTCCTGATTTTTAGCACTTTAGATAATACGCTGCGATATCCTTCTTGGAGCGCATGCATCCAAGCACTATGTTTTTCGCCCATATCTGTTCTTCGCATGAGGTAAGACAAAAGTGATGGCACAAGAGTCAATGTTAGTAATATTGAGCCAAGAAGGGCAAAACTAAGCGTAAAGGCCATAGGCGAGAAGATTTTTCCTTCTACGCGTTGGAAGGTGAAGATAGGTAAGAAAGCCAAAATGATGATCATTTTGGAGAAAAGAATGGGGCGACCCATTTCAATGGCGGTGTTTTTTAGACTACCAATTCGCCATGAATAGGTTCCGTGATGAGGGAATTCATCTACTTTGGCCAGCGCTAGACGCACCATGAGTGCCTCTACCAACACTACCGCACTGTCAATAATAATCCCGAAGTCGACCGCCCCCAGCGAGATAAGATTCGCCGAAACGCCCCGCATATCCATTACGATGAAAGCAAAAAGTAGTGACAGAGGAATGATGGCTGCAACAATCAAAGCTGCTCGCCAATTTCGCAAGAAAATAATGAGTATTGCAACCACCAGGAATGCGCCGACTATCATGTTCTCACTTACTGTATGAACAGTGTGATTAATTAAGCTCGTGCGGTCGTAGAATGGACTTATTTTTACGCCTGGTGGTAGTTTTTTGTTAATTTCGTCTACTTTAGTTCTGAGAGCTTCGATGACCTTGGCCGGATTTTGTCCCTTATTCATCAACACAATACCTTCGATAACATCGTCTTGATTGTTGTAAGCAACAATGCCAGATCTGGGGCGGTCGCCAATGGAGACCGCGCCAACATCACTCACTAGAATTGGTTTTCCTCCATTAGAGGTTATTACCGTTTGAGCTATGTCATCTAAGGTGCGATATAAGCCAATAGACCGGACTACTAGTGATTCATCTCCTCGATGCATCAGTCCACCGCCTACGTTTGCGCTGTCGTTAGAAACGGCTTGATTAACTTGGTCAATCGTTACGTTGTATTTCTTAAGAAGGTAAGGGTCTAGCTTAATTTGATATTCTTTAACTGCGCCGCCAAAGCTCGTAATATCAGCAACGCCAGGCACGGTTCTAAGCATTGGGATAATTTGCCAATCTTGAATGGCTCGAATTTCGCGTTGCGGCATATCTTTAGGCGCATCGACTAAGTACCTATAAATCTCACCCACCGCAGTAGTTAGAGGTGCTAATGTCGGTTGATAGCTCGTCGGTAAATTTACCGCTTGTAACTTTTCTAGGACTTGTTGACGGGCAAAGTAGTCATCGGTATTTTCAGAAAAGGTGAGCGTGACCACTGATAATCCAGTGATTGAAACTGAACGCATTTGTGTTAGATGAGGAACACCGCTCATGCCATGTTCAATCGGAAGGGAAACTACACGCTCCACCTCTTCAGGCGCTAAACCAGGCACCTGCGTAACGATTCCAACGTGAACGTCTTCAACATCTGGGAAAGCTTCGATCGGCAAGTTTTGAACAGCAACCACGCCAGCAATGACGATGACCGCGCTTGCAATCATCACGAAGATACGTTGTTGAAGCGCGAAGGTAATGAGTTTTTCTAACATTGTCTATTTGCTTGCTAATTCTGAGTTGAGAAGAATTGCGCCTATGGTCACAACTTTGTCACCGGCAACCAATCCACTTTTAACAGTCACATATTCATGTTCTTGAATATCTAACGAAATACGACGTTTTTTTAGATGGCCTGGCGAAGTCTCAACGAATACATAGCTGTAGAGACCCTCTGTGATGAGTGCGCTAGTTGGTAATCGAATTACCCTCTGATTGTGATTGTTTAAAGGTGTAATGCGGGCATACATTTCAGGCTTAAGCTTGTCTTTACTGTCAATTGAACAGCGAACTTGCACTCTTCTAGAGACAGGGTCGATCATCGTGCCGATCGATAAAATTTTTCCTGTAAATGTTTCTGTCGGATATGCATCTACTTGAATGGAAATTAATTGGCCAATATTTACTTTGCCAAGGTCTCGTTCGGGTAAATCTATTGTTGCCCAAAGGTGTTGTGGGTTGGTAATAATAAATAGAGGGTTAGGTGCATCAGGCCTTACTTCATTCCCAACATTAATTTGGCGATCAACAATTACGCCACTCATAGGCGCTTTAAGTGTAAAACTTTCACTCCCTGACATATTATTATCAACACTTAAATTTCTTAATTTTCCTTTAGCGCGCGTTGCTTCAGCCTGAGCTTGCGCCATGTCAGCTTCGGATGATTCGAAATCTTTATGTGCAATAACGCCACCATCTAATAACATTTTACTTCTCTCGAATGCTTTTCGTTTTAAATCTAAATCCGCGGTGGCTTTTCTGTAATCAGCGATTGCACTTCCTAAATCGGGTGAGTCGACGGTCATTAAAGTCTGGCCAATACTGACTTTATCACCAATTTGGACATGAAGTTTAGTAGCTCTTCCAAGCACTGGCGAACTAACTCGACTTGTATAGTTTTCATCAAAGCTGATTTTACCGTTCATAGCCTCAGCTGTAGGGGCAAGCATTTCTGTCACGGCTTCTATTTTTAGATTGGCTGCTTGAGGGGAGTCATCTTTTATTAAGATTTCGTCGTTCTTTTTAGTTATTGCTGCTGAAGCATGTGTTTCTTTTTCGACTGCGTTGGCCTCTAGGCTTGTTAAACCGATTGCGCTTAGAATTATTGCGTTTAATAGTAATGACTTATTGTGAAGCTTCATCATGTTCCTTTTATTGTCCGGATGCGTTGAATTCTTCTTGTGCACTTATAGCAGCTTTCCAAGCTGCAAGCGCTTTTGCATAATCAGCTCGCACAGTTGCCGCATCAAGTTGTATTGCCCTTAATACTCGGCGAGCGTCTAATAGATCTGTAATGCCAGTTGCACCATGGCTATAAGCAAATTCAGCGGCATCAGCTGATTTTTGGGCTTCGGTTAAAATTTGTTGATCAAAACGAGCTAATTTTTCAGTAGCAGCTTGTAGGTCTGCGTTCGCGCGTTTAACCTCACTTAACGCAGCAGCATGAATTTGATCTTTAGCCTCTTGTGCAGCAGTTAAATCGACTTGTGCACGTGCGATTTCACCCTGGTATTCATAGTTTGTGAATAATGGGATGCTGATGGCTGCGCCTATCGTATTTTCCCCGGCTGCTGGCATTTGTCCCGGAAAATGTTGGTATTGGAGAGCAATATTAATATCTCGTGTTTTGAGAGCATTTGCTAATTTGTTGTTCTCTTCTGCCTGCTTAGCCCTGGCTTCTGCAGCAAGTAGGTCAGGACGCTGGTTAATGTTCACCTCAATATTATTCTGCGTGATTTGACCTCCATCAGGCCAGTTGTCTGTAGCGTTAATATTAGAAGCTTCACTCTCCCTACCAATCAAATAAGCAAGATTAGATTGTGCTTTTTGGCGCTCCGCTTGGGATTGACGCAAATCATTTTTGGTCTTGAGTAAATCCACTTGAATTCTTGATACATCACTTGACGCGATGTCACCTGCTCTAAGTCTTAATGAAGCAGCTTGGAATGTTTTTTCGTAAAGACCTACGTTCGCTGTTTGTATTTTTTCAAGTTCTTGAGCTAGAAGAAGATCATAGAAAGTATTGTTGAGCATTAGTGACCATTGTCTTTCTGTATCTTTTAAATCGTATCTTGAGGCTTTAACCGCATTATCAGCGGAAGCGATACGAAGCTCTCTTTTATCTCCACGTTCAAACAATTGGCTGATTTGTACCGTGCTATTGAGTGTTTGATCTTGAAGGCTGTTGCTATTATTTACACTATTTCGGTTACCTTCTTTTCTATTAAGGTTAAAGCTAGATACCCCTATGGATAATGATGGATTTGGTTTTTGTCCCGCAGTAATCGCATCTGCTTCTGTTGCTTGTAATGCACGTTGAGCTGCTAGTAGCTCTCGGTTGTTGGAACGAAAAAGTTTTTGTGCTTCTGCAAGTGTGAGGTGGCTGATATCGACATTGTCAGTGATTGCGAAAGCTTTTTCTTCGATTAACATGCACCCAATTAATAGGATGCTGATTACTTTTAATACACGCATGCGTTTTTACCTTGTGATGGATCAGGTTGTTTTTTTTCTCGTTACTTGTGACCTACTAACGCGCCATAGGTTTTAAGGTTGACCATTATAGTGGAGTTTTTTTACAGAATTACGAATGTTTCTTATATTTTTAGGCTTTTAATAGGACAATCACTGCACCACTTCCACCATCGTTTGGCCTGGCTTGTGCGTAGGCAATCACCTCATCTTTTTGCATGAGCCAATGACGGATCTTGTTTTTCAAAACGGGCTCTTTATTTCGAGAGCCTAAGCCTTTTCCATGCACAATACGCACACAGCGAATCCCTCGTTTTTTACACGCCGCTAAAAACTCTGCAACCGTTGCTCGAGCTTCGTCACTGATCATGCCGTGCAAATCTAGATTAGCTTGCACCACCCAGTGGCCGCGCCTAAGTTTACTGAGGACAGAAGGTGATTGCCCTTCACGTAAGTAGAGTAGCTCTTCGCCACTCTCTAATTCATAAGAAGGGAAGTAGCCGTCACTTAACGAGTCAACAAGGGCTTGCTGCTCATCACGAATAAATTGCTGTGGGATGGGTTTTGGTTTTGGGGGCGCATGATGGATGCGGTCCGTATTTGTACTCAAAGGTCTTGCATCTTTCACCGCAGCTTTAAATAAGTCGGCGAGCCTTTGCTCTTCAGCGAGTTCGGCAGCTTGCTTGAGTGCGAGGACGTTTTCTTTTTCAAGCGCTTCGGCCTGTGCAAGTTTTTGCGCTTGCAGCAGGCGTTTCGCTTCTTCTATATTTTTGATTCTTGAGTTGCTTGTCATGGCGATTGCCCCAATCAAGCAGTGCTGCTTATTTGAGGCTGGTTAAGTAGCGTTCAGCATCGAGGGCAGCCATGCAGCCCGTTCCAGCGCTCGTGACCGCTTGGCGATAGATGTGATCTTGCACATCGCCCGCAGCAAATACACCAGGGATATTGGTAGCCGTGAAGTTACCTTGGCGACCGGTTTGGGTGACGATGTAACCGCCTTCCATTTCGAGCTGGCCTTCAAATATATCGGTATTTGGTTTATGTCCGATGGCAATAAATACACCGCGCAATTCAATATCCTTAGTCGCGCCAGTATCGACATTTTTAACACGCATGCCTGTGACGCCCATGTCGTCGCCCAATACTTCATCTAATGTTGAGTGAAGTTCAAGCTCGATTTTGCCTTCTTTAACACGCTCCATCAGCTTGTCAATTAAAATTGCTTCCGCTTTGAATTTGTCGCGGCGATGAACTAAAGTAACTTTGCTTGCTATGTTGGCAAGGTAAAGTGCTTCTTCCACAGCAGTATTGCCGCCACCGATGACAGCAACCTCTTGGTTGCGATAAAAAAAGCCATCACAGGTCGCGCAAGCAGAAACGCCTTTGCCAGAAAATTTTTCTTCAGAAGGGATGCCCAAATATTTAGCTGAAGCTCCTGTTGCAATAATCAAAGCATCGCAAGTGTACTCACCAGAATCGCCCACCAAACGAATTGGTTTTTCTTTGAGGTGGGTGGTGTGAATATGATCAAAAATCATTTCCGTGTTAAAGCGCTCAGCATGCTTTTGAAAACGGTCCATCAATTCAGGCCCCATCACGCCATTAGGGTCTGCAGGCCAATTGTCGACTTCGGTCGTGGTCATTAATTGACCGCCTTGAGCGATGCCAGTAATTAGAACGGGTTTTAAGTTGGCACGAGCGGCATAGACAGCGGCTGAATAACCAGCAGGACCTGAGCCCAAAATAAGAAGGTGGGCATGTTTTGTGGCCATGATTTGAAACTCCTAATAGTCAAAGCAAAAGTATTTAGCTAGTATTTTAACGCAATTGGATTGTTAAATTTTAACGATATTGCGGCAGGATGAAATTTCTTTGGTGTGGTCCATTTAAAATGCTTGAAAATAGCATTTAGCATATGTGTGAGTGCCATGCTTTATTTAGATTGATACTGCTATAATTCAGCTAATATTTGCGTGTGATCGCATTGCCTTTTTTAATCAATATTTCGAGTGAATCATTATTTTGTTTCTCAATAAAAAAACTGTGAATGCCTCTAATGTGAGTAAGCAACTCGACGCAGAAAGCGCGGGCTTAGCCAAAGAAGCTTGGTGGCTATTTTTCGCGGTTATTGGCCTTTATCTCGTGCTGATTCTGGCCTCTTATTATCACGACGATCCATCCTGGACTCACAGTGCCAGTGAAAACGCAGTTGTTCGCAATGCTGGCGGGGCTGTTGGTGCATGGCTTTCAGACATGATGCTTTACATGTTTGGCTTTTCGGCTTGGTGGTTTGCTGTTTTTGCGTTTTATGCGATTTGGTTGGTTTACTTGCGTCTTGATGTGGTTGCACAAGGTCGTAAGCCACTGCTCTTTCTGAATTTCTTTGGTTTTGGGCTGTTGCTTTTTTCATCATCTTGTTTGGAGTACGGACATCTAGTTCATTTGCCAGCCACTTTGCCTCAAGATGCAGGCGGTGTCATTGGTAATATTTTTGACACGATGATTCGTGAGTCTCTTGGCTTTGTTGGATCGACCTTGGTCTTATTGTTTTCGATGGCAGCAGGATTCAGCTTGTTTACAGGTTGGTCATGGATATTAATCGTCGAGAAGTTCGGCGCTTGCCTAATTGGTGCTTATCAATTCATTTTGGCTAAATACCGCGACAAAAAAGACCGCGAAGCTGGCAAGATTGCAGAGCAACAGCGTACGGAGTTTGTTGAGCAAGAGCGTAAACGTATCGAAGATCGTGCGCCGATTCAAATTGAAACGCCAGTGCTTGAGATCCCTAAGAGTGAGCGCGTGCAAAGAGAAAGTCAGGTTTCGCTATTTGCAACTTTGCCAGACTCACCTTTGCCGCCATTGCATTTACTTGATGAGCCTAAAGGTGAGATTGAAGTGCAGTCGGCGGAAACATTGGAGTTTACCTCGCGCCTTATTGAGCGCAAGTTGATGGATTTCGGTATTGAAGTCAAAGTGCTCGCTGCCATGCCTGGCCCTGTAATTACCCGTTATGAGTTAGAGCCTGCAGCTGGCGTGAAAGGGAGCCAAGTCCTCAATCTATCCAAAGATTTAGCCCGTGCGCTTTCTGTCGTAAGTATTCGTGTGGTTGAAACCATTCCAGGTAAAAGTTGCATGGGATTGGAAATCCCTAACCCTAAACGTCAAATTGTTTATCTGTCGGAGATTATGGGTTCGCAAGCATACGCGGATGTGAATTCGCCTTTAGCGATTGCAATGGGTAAAGACATTGCAGGTAAAGCGGTTGTGGCTGACTTGGCTAAGATGCCGCACGTATTAGTTGCTGGTACTACTGGATCGGGTAAGTCTGTTGCGATTAACGCGATGATTTTAAGCTTGGTCTATAAGGCAGAAGCCAACAAAGTGCGTATGATTTTGATTGACCCCAAAATGTTGGAACTCTCGGTTTATGAAGGCATTCCACATCTTTTAGCACCGGTGATTACTGATATGCGTCAAGCTGCTAACGCACTAAATTGGGGTGTTGCAGAGATGGAGCGTCGTTATAAGCTTATGTCAGCTCTTGGTGTGCGTAACCTAGCGGGCTACAACGTCAAAGTGCGCGATGCGATTAAAGATGGCAATCCAATTACTCATCCATTTACTTTGACACCCGATAGCCCGGAGCCTCTAGATGAGTTGCCGCTGATTGTGATTGTGATTGATGAGTTGGCCGACTTGATGATGGTGGTCGGTAAAAAGGTTGAAGAGCCAATTGCTCGTTTGGCACAGAAAGCCCGAGCCTGTGGTATCCACTTGGTAGTAGCAACACAGCGACCTTCTGTGGATGTGATTACAGGTTTGATTAAAGCGAACATTCCAACGCGCGTAGCGTTCCAAGTGTCAAGCAAGATTGACTCACGAACTATTCTTGACCAAATGGGCGCTGAAGCATTGCTAGGGCAGGGCGACATGCTCTATCAACCTCCAGGTACCACTTATCCACAGCGCATTCACGGCGCTTTTGTGAGCGATGCTGAAGTGCATCGTGTGGTGCAACACCTTAAAGCTCAAGGCGAACCTAATTACATTGATGGCATTCTGACTGGCGGCACGGAAGAAGGTGCTGAGCTAGGTGATATCCAAAGCGCTGGTGGAGAGTCTGACCCTTTGTATGATGAAGCGGTTGCGATTGTCATGAAGACGCGCCGCGCTTCAATTTCCTCAGTACAAAGACAATTACGCATTGGTTACAACCGTGCCGCACGTTTGATTGAAGAGATGGAGCGTGCAGGCTTAGTTTCATCTATGCAAAGCAATGGCAATCGCGAAGTGCTAGCGCCTAATACAAACCAAGATTGATAACGAAAAGATTAATTGAATGAAAGCCATCATGACTCGTTTGTTATTAGTTTTACTCTACCTGTTTGCGCAAACAGCAAGCGCAACGGGTTTAGAGCGTATGAAGGATTACTTTCAAAATATTCAAACTGCACAAGCTGATTTTCATCAAGTTGTTACGGATAAGCAGGGGCATAAGACCCAGGATGTGACGGGTACTATGCAGTTACAAAAACCGAATAAATTTCGCTGGGACTATCATAAGCCTTTTGTACAAAAAATCATTGGAGATGGTGAAAAAGTTTGGCTCTACGATCCTGATTTAAGCCAGGTGACAGTTCGCTCATTTAGCAAAGCAGTCGGTTCAACACCTGCTGCCTTATTAGCTGGTGGTAGGGAAATGGAGCATTCTTTTGTGATTAAAGAAGCTAGCCGCAAGGGAGATTTGGAGTGGGTATTGGCAATTCCTAAAGCGATTGAGACTGGTTTTGAACGTGTATTTTTAGGTTTTAAAGGCGATGCTTTGATGGAAATGGAGTTGCACGACAGCTTTGGTAATCGCACATCGATTGAGTTTTTGAATGTGCAACGCAACCCCAAATTATCACCAGAAGTTTTTAAATTTACTCCGCCTGCAGATGCGGATGTCTTAAGCCAATAAACTAGGCGAATTGCATTCTTGAATAGTCTTTTCTCCCCCAATCAACCTCAAGCACCTCTTGCTGAGCAACTGCGTCCGCAAACATTAGATGAGGTGGTTGGGCAGTCGCATTTGCTTGGCCAGGGTAAACCGCTTCGCTTAGCTTTTCAGTCTGGCAAATTGCCCTCTATGATTTTGTGGGGGCCGCCTGGCGTTGGTAAAACTACATTGGCCCGCTTAATCGCTAATACAGCCGATGCTGAATTTATTCCCATCTCAGCAGTGCTCTCAGGGATTAAAGATATTCGTGAGGCAATTGAGCGGGCAGAACATACGTTACAGCAATCTGGTCGCCGTACCATTATGTTTGTGGACGAGGTTCATCGATTTAATAAAGGCCAGCAAGATGCGTTTTTGCCTTTTGTTGAAAGCGGCTTGATCACATTTATTGGTGCAACCACTGAGAATCCATCTTTTGAGGTGAATAGCGCCTTATTAAGCCGAGCGCAAGTCTTTGTGCTGAACGCTTTGTCTGAATCTGAACTTGCTGAATTGCTCACTAGGGCACAATCCACGATGGCAATGGATATTCATCTGACAGCTGAAGCTAAAGAGCATGTGATTTCTTACGCTGATGGGGATGCAAGACGTTTGCTGAACTTTGTTGAAGGTTTGTTTAACGCAGCTTCTTCAGCCAATATCACTGAAATTGACATGGTGTTTTTGCAGTCAACCATGGCTAGCAAGATGCGTCGTTTTGATAAGGGTGGAGAAGCCTTTTACGACCAAATTTCAGCCCTGCACAAATCAGTGCGTGGTTCCAATCCTGACGGTGCTTTATATTGGATGCAGCGCATGTTGGATGGAGGCGCAGAGCCACTTTATCTAGGGCGTCGTTTAGTGCGGATGGCCATTGAAGATATAGGTCTTGCTGACCCTCGTGCTCTAGAGATTTGTCTTAATGCCTGCCAAACTTATGAGCGACTTGGTTCTCCAGAAGGTGAGCTGGCTTTTGCAAATGCAGTTGTTTACTTGGCGATTGCGGCTAAAAGTAACGCAGTTTATATGGCGTATAACCAAGTGAAAGCCTTTGTTGCACAAGATCAATCTCGTCCTGTGCCGCTGCACCTGCGCAACGCACCGACTAAACTCATGAAAAATTTGGATTACGGTAAAAACTATCGTTACGCACACAATGAAGAGGGGGCTTATGCTGCAGGCGAGCAGTATTTGCCTGATGGTTTGGAAGAGGTTCAATTTTATCAGCCGACAAATCGTGGGCTTGAAGTTAAAATAAGTGAAAAATTAGCGTATTTGGCTGAATTAGATAAAAAAGCTAAAGCGAAAAAGTAATTTAATTAGGAAAATGCATGTTAGATATTCAGCAATTAAGAAATGACTTGGATACTGTGGTCACAAAGCTTATTAGCCGTAAGTTCGAGTTTGACGTTGAGGGCTTTACTGCACTAGAGGCAGAGCGTAAAGAAGTCCAAACCCGCACGCAAGAACTCCAAGCGAAACGCAACGCAACATCAAAGCAGATTGGCATGGCCAAGTCTAAAGGCGAAGATGTGAGTGCCATTATGGCGGAAGTTGCAGGCTTGGGTGAGCAGTTAAAAGCAGATGAGGAACGCTTGGCTGCTATTCAAGCACAAATGCAGGATTTTTTATTGAATGTGCCTAACTTACCGCAAGACAGTGTTCCAGTAGGTAAGTCTGAAGAAGACAATGTTGAAGTGCGTAAAGTTGGAGTGCCACGTGTATTTGATTTCGATATTAAAGACCATACGGACGTTGGCATGCCGCATGGTTTAGATTTTGATACTGGCGCTAAGCTTTCAGGTGCCCGTTTTACGCTGATGCGTGGTCAAATTGCTAAACTCCATCGTGCCTTAGCGCAGTTTATGATTGATACCCAAACTGAACAACATGGCTATGAAGAGTGTTACACGCCTTATATGGTGAATGCTGATTCTTTGCGGGGGACAGGACAGTTGCCTAAGTTTGAAGAGGATCTCTTCAAAATGCCACATAATGACAGCACGCTTTATCTTATTCCAACTTCAGAAGTTACGCTGACGAATACCGTCCGTGATGAAATTGTGCCACTTGAGGCTTTGCCAATTAAGCTGACAGCTCACACTCCTTGTTTCCGCTCAGAAGCTGGATCTTATGGCCGTGATACGCGTGGCATGATCCGTCAGCATCAATTTGATAAAGTGGAAATGGTACAGATTGTGCATCCTGAAAAGAGCAATCAAGCGCTTGATGAGATGGTTGGTCATGCTGAGAATATCTTAAAGGCATTGGAACTCCCTTACCGCCTCGTTTTATTATGTACTGGGGATATGGGTTTCGGTGCAGCTAAAACTTACGACCTCGAAGTATGGCTACCTGCACAAAATACTTATCGCGAGATTTCATCAGTTTCAAATTGCGAGGCTTTCCAAGCACGTCGCTTACAAGCACGTTTCCGTAATGAAGCAGGTAAGCCGGAGCTTGTGCATACACTAAATGGTTCGGGCTTGGCAGTTGGCCGTACTTTGGTTGCGGTACTTGAAAACTACCAGAATGCTGATGGAAGTGTCACCATTCCTAAAGTGTTGCGTGATTACATTGGTGGTAAAGAAGTTATTCAGTAACACACTGACTTTAGATCGTTAAAAAACAGCCAGTTAATGAACTGACCCACAAAAGTTGGACAATAAATCCAACCGATGAGGGTCAGTTTCATGAGCAAGTACGATACGCAGTTTAAATTATCAGTAGTCCAAGAATATCTCAGCCATGGTGGTAAGAAACGCATTTCAATTCGTCA
>CAIQBW010000022.1 GCA_903870165.1 uncultured Methylophilaceae bacterium
CATCCACTCAATGCTCTTCCTATCCATCAGCTCTATGATATTGATCTCACTATCTACCGGTCTTATCTCATCCACCTGTTCAAACACCATGCAGACACATACATCATACGAACCCTGTTCATACTCCACCGTTGCCCACTCGTAGTTCCTCGCACGATTTTTTCTCATCTCATTCTCCTTGGTTATGGAAGTTATTTGATGGATTTAGTTTATGATCATAAACAATATATGTCAATGGACATAAACAAAAATTTTTAGAAATAAACGTAAAATATGGTGTAAGAAAATAAAAAAAGCCACGACTGGCGTGGCTTTTAGGGGGTATAAATTTATTTAATCATTTCTTGGGATTGCCCTCACCGAGAATTATCCAGCGAGCAGTGAAGGGTGTGGAGTCTTCCAGTTTGAATCCATAGCGCGGATCAATTTTCTTAATATTGCCAGATAACCATTGATTTACAGTACTGCGCGAAGCCCCACATAAAAGCCCAAACTCGGTTTGTTCTTTAATATTGAGTGCTTCCATCATGTGCTTAACGCGTTCTGCGGTTGTTTTCACAGGCTATTGATCCAATGGTTGGGACGATTGAAATTATAAACTTTATTGGGCGCTTGATGGCTGATTAAGTGCTTTAGAGCGCTAAAAGTATCAATTTACAAAACGGACTAATTCTCATTTGGAACATGCTCAAAAATAGCCTGCTAGAAAAAACAAACCCAAACCTTTGGAATCAAAGACTGCTATTGGCTGACAGCGATATTTTTATGTCGATAGCTTGTTAAAATATGTCGTTTTGCAAAACGAAGCCAAATTGCTGGGATCGCTTTCTGCTATTGCTTTACAGGCATATTTTTTATATTAGATGGCATGTAGAAAAACATACCTTTTTGCGAAACAAACCCAATTAAGGGTATGTTAATCAGCGCCGAAGAGATCTCTGGTAAATACCTTGTCTTGAACGCTCAACAATTCGTCCGTCATGCGATTGGTGATGATGACATCAGCCTTTTGTTTAAAGGCGTTGAGGTCTGTGTAAACTTTTGATTTGAAGAATTCTGTTTCTTTAAGTTCTGGCTCAAAGACAATGACTTCAATACCCTTGGCTTTCACGCGTTTCATCACACCTTGAATACTTGAGGCTCTGAAGTTATCTGAACCACTCTTCATGATCAGGCGATAAACCCCGACCACCTTAGGATTGCCTTTTACGATGCTATCCGCGATAAAGTCTTTACGCGTGCTGTTAGATTGCACGATGGCATTGATCAAGTTTTGTGGGACGTTGCTGTAATTCGCAAGGAGCTGCTTCGTATCTTTGGGTAAGCAATACCCACCGTAGCCAAATGAAGGATTGTTGTAATGTCCGCCAATGCGAGGATCTAAACATACGCCTTCAATGATTTGTTTGGTATTTAAGCCGTGCGATTCTGCATACGTGTCGAGCTCGTTAAAGTAGGAAACACGCATCGCTAAATAAGTGTTAGCAAAGAGCTTAATGGCTTCTGCTTCAGCGCTATTGGTGAGCAAAATCTCAACATCGGGCTTGAGTGAGCCTTGTTGAAGCAAGTCTGCAAAAATTTGCGCACGCGCTGAAATCTCACCCACAATAATGCGAGAAGGGTAGAGGTTGTCATAAAGGGCTTTACCTTCACGCAAGAACTCTGGAGAGAACATAATTTGCGCGCTTGGGAAGCGTTCTTTAATGCTGTCCGTATAGCCGACAGGAACGGTTGATTTAATTACCATCACGGCGTTTGGATTGATGTTTAGCACATCTTGAATCACGGCTTCAATTGACTTGGTGTTGAAATAGTTTGTCTCAACGTCATAGTCTGTTGGCGTTGCAATCACCACATATTCTGCCCCTTGGTAGGCTTTTTCTTTGTCCAGGGTTGCAGTGAGATTGAGTGGTTTATTTTTAAGATAGTCTTCGATCTCAGTATCTGAAATGGGAGACTTTTTGGCATTTAGCATCTCGACCTTTTCGGTCATGATGTCCAAAGCGACAACTTCGTTTTTTTGAGCTAAGAGTACCGCTAAAGATAAGCCTACATAGCCTGTGCCAGCGATTGCGATTTTCATATGCTTCAATTACCCGACTTTTTTAGCGATGAGCACGCCGCTGGTGCCGCCAAATGCAAACGAGTTAGACATGATGGTCTCGACTTTGACATTCTTACGGCCTATATTAGGGACGTAATCTAAGTCACACTCAGGATCAGGAACGACTAGGTGTGCTGTTGGCGGCAGTGCTTGCTCTTGAATCGCCATCATGCAAGCCACAAACTCAACGGCACCAGCTGCCCCCATTAAGTGGCCATGCATAGATTTGGTTGAGCTCACAGGGATTTTATTACCGCAAACTTGTTTAATCGCATTAGTTTCTGTGATGTCGTTTAGTTTAGTTCCAGTGCCATGAGCGTTAATATAGTCAAGCTGGTCAGCACTAATATTGGCTTCGGCAAGTGCTTTGCGCATCGCACGAGATTGGCCTTCTACCGAGGGTTGTGTGATATGCGTTGAGTCGTTACTACTGCCGTAACCAATCACTTCTGCGTAAATTTTCGCACCACGTGCAATGGCTCTATCCATATCTTCAAGTATTACCATGCCAGCACCTTCGCCAAGCACAAGGCCGGAGCGGTTGCCTGAAAATGGCTTGCATGATGCACTTGGATTGACTTCATCTTCATCCGCTAGGGTGCGTAACGCTTCCCAAGCTTTAATCGTGCCGAAGGTTAACAGCGCTTCAGATCCGCCAGCTAGCATCACATCTGTGTATCCATGTCTAATTTGGCGAACAGCCTCACCGATGGCGACAGAGGAGGATGAGCATGCAGTACAGAATGTTAGGTCAGGGCCTGTAATGCCAAAATCTAGCGCGACTTGTGCACTAGCGGCATTATTCATTGCCATGAGCACGGTAAAGGGTTTTAGGCGTCTTGCTTGCTCTTTGTAGAGCCTTACGTAGCCTTCTTCAATTGAAGCGGCGCCACCCATGCCAGTGCCAAGATAAACGCCAAAGCGTTCTAGGTCTTCTGTTTCTAAATTTAAGCCCGCATCATTAATGGCCTGTTGACTAGCAGACACAGCGAACTGAGTGACGCGGTCCATGGTGGCTGCTTTGTTTTTTACAAAGTGATCGAGTGGTTCGTAGTCGTTAATGTAGGCGGCGATTTTGAAATCTAAACTATCTACAAAATCTGTTTCCATGCGTTTAATGCCGGATTTTCCTGCCATGAGATTAGCAAAAAAAGTTTTTGGGTCGTTTCCAACTGGGGAAAGCACACCCAAACCAGTCACAGCAACGCGTCTAACAGTCATTATTTGCCTTGTGCAGCGCGAAGACGATCAAGTAAAGCAACTACGTCGCTCACCGTTTTAATATCAACTTCGTCGTTAGGAACTTTGATGCCAAATTTTTCTTCAGCATCAAAAATAATATCGAATGTGTCTAATGAATCGATTTCTAGTGATTCAAAAGTCGCATCAGGGGTAATTTCATCAAGCGGTTTATCAAATTTCGTTGCGATAATTTCTCGCAGTGTTTCAAAGGTGTCCAACGTACTCTCCTAAACTACAGTCGCTTCGGTGGCGACGCATTTCTTAAAAAACTCACCCATACGCAGGGCAATATCATTCTTACGTTTATCTAGTGTCAGCACATGATACGTGTCATCTACTAGAAAGGTCTCTACTTTACGCGATGAAATGCGTTTTGCAACTAAATGTGCATTTTTAACGCTCGCCATATCATCTTCGGTTGAATGCACAATGAGCGTAGGAGCGGTTACTTTTGGCAATCCGCGCTTGGCTGATTTAATTAATCTCGTGCTCTCTTTAATGACCACGGCAGGCGTATTAAAGATACCTACTTTTTCAGAAGCCATAGAGTCACGGTTTTCCAGCACAGCATGAACTAAGGCTCTGGTCCGTTCACATTTAATGCCATAAGGGGGCGTTTCTTCCCATGACATAAAATACTGGAGCGGGGTATATAAAACAAATGGTAACAACAGCTTGCGTTTTAATCTTGGCATATTCCAGCCATCGTAAAAGAAAGTCGTGGAAAGAAGACCTAATCCATCCACGCGCTCACCTTTTTCTTCAGCTAATTTAATGGCAATTAAAGCGCCCATGGATAAGCCAGAAACAAATACGCGTTTGTATTCCTTTTTGAGTGCTTCAAATGCGATTTCCATTGAATCGTACCAGTCTTGCCATTTGGAACGCTTAAGGTCGCCTACGGTGCCACAATGCCCCGCTAGTTGTGGGCATGCCACACTAAAGCCTTGCTTAAGCAAGTTTTTAGCGATGTAGCGCATCTCAGCTGGGGTGCCGGTGAGGCCGTGAATCAGCAACACAGCATCTTCGCCACGTTTATCGTAGAAGCCAGTCGAACCTAGACAGTTTTGAATTTCTTGTGACATGTAATCTTTATTTAATTAACTTTTTAATTAACTTTTTAATTAACTCGCCGAAATTAAATCGGGGCTTACGCCCCGATTTAAAGTTCTATTACTCTGCGCCGCAACGTTTGAGTAGTGACTCAAATAGCTTAATACCTAAGTCAATTTCTTCTTCAGAAATCAACAATGAGGGGGCTAGGGTGATTACGTTCTTTTCGTAGCCGCCAATATCAAGCACTAGGCCATACTGTTTGCCATCAATCATGATGTCGCCTTTGAGACCTTCGTTAAACATCCGATCTGCTAAAGAGCGGCTTGCCGTATATCCGTCTTTTTCGCAAAGCTCAATACGAAGTGCTAAACCCAAACCGCTGACATCGCCAACGCATTTCCAACGTGACTTCAACTCTTGAATACGTTTCAAGAAGTAAGCGCCGCGGTCACGTACATGAGGCTCAAAGTCTTTTTCAAGGGTCATGTTCATCACTTCAAGTGCCACTGCTGTGCCTAGTGGGTTAGAAGCAAATGTTGAGTGCGTGGAGCCTGGTGGGAACTTCTCTGGGGAGATTAATTCTTCACGTGCCCAAATGCCTGAAAGTGGGTTCAAACCATTTGTAATAGCTTTGCCGAATACAAAAATATCAGGAATGATGTCGAAGTTTTCCCATGACCAAAGCTTACCAGTTCGGTAAACACCCATTTGGATTTCGTCAGCCACTAATAAAATATTGCGTTTCTTCAATGACTCTTGAAGTTTTTTCATGTAGCCAGCTGGGGGAACGATGTAGCCGCCAGTGCCTTGCATAGGCTCGATATAGAATGCACCAAATTCACTTTGCTTGGCCTTTTCATCCCACACAGATTGATATTCTGTGTCAAACAAATGCTCGAATTGTTTATGGCAATAAGTGTCACAGGTTTCTACTTTCATGCCATATGGGCAACGGAAGCAGTATGGATAGGGTACAAAGTGCGCGCGATCAGCAAAATTTCCGAAGCGACGACGGTAGCGATAGCTAGAAGTAATCGCTGAGGCGCCTAAGGTACGACCGTGGTAGCCGCCCATGAATGCAAATTGGTGTGTTTTACCTGTGTGGTTACGTACCACTTTTAATGAATCTTCAACGGCTTGGGCGCCACCTACGTTAAAGTGAACGCGGCCTTTAACGCCATATTTTTCTTCCATGTATTTACAGATGACTTCAGCTAAATCAACTTTTTCTTTATGAAGATATTGGCTAGCTAATTGTGGAAGTGCATCTACTTGTTTATGTAATACGTCAGCAATACGTTTGTTTTTGTAACCAAAGTTAACGGCTGAATACCACATCTGCCAATCTAAATAAGGCGTTTTATTTTCATCGAACAAGAAGCTTCCTTCGCAGTTTTCAAAAACTTTCGGAGGGTCTGCGTAGTTAACGGTATCGCCGTGTGAACAATATTTATCGTTCTTTGCGAGGATTTCGATGATTTTTTTATCCATGTTTCGACTCTTTCAACAAAAATTAAGCAGATAAAGTGAGATGGCTCACGTCTTGTGGCCATGTTTTAACCTTTGTTAATACGTCAGCAAAGGTTTGGAATTTGAAATGCGGAATATTGTTGTTTTCGCAGTATTTAATTAGTGAGCCTTTTGCGAAGACGATATCAGCTGATTTAGCCAAGCAAGCATCTGATTTGCCATCGCCAATTAACACTACTGGTTTTTCGCCGCTAGACAAATCTTGCGCCACCTTACATTTACAAACACCATTGCCAGCATTACAGTTTGGATTCTTGTGTGGCCAAGACATATCAATGCCATCTGGCACGAAATGTAATTTGTTTGCGTAAATAGGCAGCTCTGGGAATTCGGCATTCTTCATGGCAACATGAATTGCATGGTCCAAGCCATCACTCACAACAGCCACTTTAGCAAATTGGCTGACATGCTTGTAAAAAGGTAAGAAAGTTGCGTCAAGCTGAATGCTGCGGAAGAAGTTTTCTAGCGTTACATGATCAGCCTTGACCATGTGTAATTGTTTTTGCATACATTGAACTGCAGTAATATGGCCATCAAGCCATTCCTGCTCTATCTCTTCCCATGAAGGGTCTGCAAATTGCTCAAGCATTGCATCTACAGTGTCACGGACTGATAAGGTGCCGTCAAAATCAACTACAAATAGCATTTAACCGTCTCATTTAAAATGATTTATCGTGATACTAAAGATGCTTTCTTACAAAAGCCTTACAATCACAAAGAAAGTGAGCGGGCATATTGATATTTTTTAGCGCTTTAACCACAGGATATTGTGGTTAATAGAAATTTGCTTAATATAAATGTAATTTTTACTAAATAAATGCTTGACTTGGTGTAATTATCCCCGTACAAAGCATATTGGGCGTTTTTACTTTGATCTTTTTTTGTTGGCGTAGCTGGCTTTAGTTCGTGAAGTACAAACTTTTGGGGCGCCTCCCCTTGTTTTAGTAAGGAAGTATGCAATGGCAACTGGTACCGTAAAATGGTTTAATGACTCTAAAGGCTTCGGCTTTATCACTCCTGATGAAGGTGGCGATGATCTTTTCGCTCACTTCTCTGCGATCGTTGATAGCGGCTATAAAAGCCTAAAAGAAAACGAACGTGTTAGCTTCGATGTGACTGACGGCCCTAAAGGCAAACAAGCATCAAACATTCAAAAGGCTTAATTGCTTTTCGTAGTGTTTAGCTACAAGTTTTAACTAAAACGGCTCGTTAATCGAGCCGTTTTTTTTATATAATTTTTTGGAACAATAAATGCCTTGGTTTTTGTATCTTCTAGAGTGTAAAAACGGAAGTTTTTACTCAGGAATTACTGTTAATCTAGAGTCTAGATTTCAAGCGCATCTTAATGGGCGAGGTGCCAAATATACTCGCGCCAATCCACCTTTGAAAATTTTGGCCTCTAAGTCTTATATTGATAGGTCTCTAGCAAGCAAGGCTGAAGCTAAGCTCAAGGCACTTCCGAGAGATAAAAAGTTAGCATTTTTTGCCTTTAATGCCAATTGATACAAATTTCTTACAAAGTGACATATTCCTGTTACACACACATGATTAAATGCACACCATTAGCTTGTTTACATGAATAAGTTATCTCCTTGTATTACCCTCCAATGGTATTTAAACGTACCATCTTTAATGACGAGATTCATATCTCGTCATTTTTTTTGCCTATTTTTCGCATGCTCATTTCTAGTGTGAATAAGCGGACTAACAAAATCAGAAAACATGGTTTGTGGCGGGCATCGCTTTCCAGTAAAATGCAACCTTACAAAGCTCTTGTCCGTAATATCTAGAAAAGTATTTTCATGACCAAATATGTGTTCGTTACAGGTGGTGTTGTTTCTTCATTAGGCAAGGGCATTGCAGCTGCATCGCTCGGTGCTATTCTTGAATCGCGTGGTATCAAAATTACCATGCTCAAACTTGATCCATATATCAACGTTGATCCAGGCACGATGAGCCCATTTCAACATGGCGAAGTATTTGTCACAGACGATGGTGCAGAAACTGACTTAGACTTAGGTCACTATGAGCGCTTCATTAGCTCTCGCATGGGCAAACGCAATAACTTTACGACGGGTCAAATTTACGAGACTGTCATCAAAAAAGAACGTCGCGGGGAGTACCTTGGTAAAACCGTTCAAGTGATTCCACATATTACCGATGAAATTAAAACACATATCAAACGTGGTGCTGAAGGCGCTGAGGTAGCAATTGTTGAGGTTGGTGGCACGGTAGGTGATATTGAATCATTGCCATTTTTAGAGGCTATTCGCCAAATGGGCTTTGAAGAAGGCCGTGAAAACACCTGCTACATTCATTTGACTTTGCTGCCATGGATTCCAACGGCGGGCGAACTTAAAACAAAGCCAACTCAGCACTCCGTAAAAGAATTACGCGAAATCGGCATTCAACCAGACTTATTGCTATGCCGTTCAGATAGAGCATTGCCTGAAGATGAGCGACATAAAATTGCACTTTTTACCAATGTAGCCTCTGAAGCTGTTATATCAGCGGTGGACGCTAGTTCGATTTATCAAATCCCGGGTTTATTGCATGCACAAAAGATGGATGAGATCGTTTGTCGCAAATTAAATATCAAAGCAAAAGAAGCTGACCTTTCAAGTTGGGTCAAGATTGTTGATGCTTTAGCGCATCCTAAACAAGAGGTAAATATTGCTTTTGTTGGTAAATATGTTGATTTGACAGAGTCATATAAATCACTTACTGAAGCGTTAATTCATGCCGGTATTCATACTCAATCAAAAGTGCGTATTCATTATATGGATTCGGAGGATATCGAGCGTGATGGCACAGCAGTTCTTGAGCCTATGGATGCGATTTTGGTGCCAGGTGGCTTCGGTAAGCGCGGAACAGAAGGCAAGATGAAAGCCATACAATTCGCACGTGAAAACAAAAAACCATACTTGGGCATCTGTTTGGGTATGCAATTGGCGGTGATTGAATATGCTCGTAATGTTGCAAATCTTAAAGATGCGAACAGTACCGAGTTTAATCCTGACGGCCCACATCCATTGGTTGGGCTTATTACCGAGTGGCAAGATGCAGATGGTAAAGTTGAAGTGCGTTCGGAGGATTCTGATTTGGGTGGCACCATGCGTCTTGGGGCGCAAAAATGTCCAATTGAAGCAGGTACATTAGCGGCTCAAATCTACGGCACAGAAGTGAATGAACGTCATCGCCATCGTTATGAAGTGAACAACCATTACGTAGACCAACTAAAAGCTGCAGGCTTGGTGATTTCTGCGCGCACGCCGACTGAGCAACTCTGTGAAATGGTGGAGTTGCCACAAAACGTTCACCCTTGGTTTGTGGCTTGTCAGTTCCATCCTGAATTCACCTCAAACCCACGCACAGGCCATCCACTATTCAAGTCTTATATTGAAGCTGCATTGAAATACAAAGGGTCTAAATAATGAAGCTATGCGGTTTTGATGTTGGTATCGAACATCCAATTTTTTTGATTGCAGGCCCATGTGTCATTGAGTCTGAGCAAATGGCGATTGATACCGCTGGTCAGCTCAAAGAAATCTGCGCAAGCCTCGGTATCCCTTTTATTTACAAATCCTCATACGACAAAGCAAACCGTAGCTCTAATAAGACATTCCGTGGTTTTGGTATCACAGAAGGGTTGCGCATTTTGGACGAAGTGCGTCGCCAAGTTGGTGTGCCAATTTTGACCGATGTGCATACCGAAGAGCAGGTTGCTGAAGTCGCTTCTGTGGTGGATGTGCTTCAAACGCCAGCATTTTTATGTCGCCAAACAGATTTTATTACTGCTGTAGCCACTTGTGGTAAGCCTGTGAATATCAAAAAAGGCCAATTCTTAGCACCAGGTGACATGAAGCAAGTAGTGCAGAAAGCGAAAGAAGCCAACGGCGGTGCAGATACCATTATGGTCTGTGAGCGTGGCGCTTCGTTTGGTTATAACACTTTGGTTTCAGATATGCGCGGTTTAGCGATTATGCGTGAGACCAATTGTCCAGTGGTGTTTGATGCGACTCATTCTGTGCAGCAGCCAGGTGGTCAAGGCGATAAGAGTGGCGGTCAACGTGAACATGTACCTGTTTTAGCGCGTGCGGCTGTAGCTAGCGGCATTGCAGGCCTGTTTATGGAAACGCATCCAGATCCATCTAAAGCCTTGTCGGATGGCCCTAACGCATGGCCGCTAGGCAAAATGAAAGATTTGTTAGAAGTGTTGGTTGATTTAGATAAAGTGGTTAAAAAAGCTGGCTTTATTGAAAGCACTCTTTAAAACCTATTTTTAAAAAAAGCTTTAATTAATTATTATTAGATTTAACCCGAGGAAAAAAGCATGAGCGCAATCGTAGATATCATCGCCCGCGAGATTATGGATTCACGCGGCAATCCAACCGTTGAAGCAGATGTATTGCTTGAATCTGGCATTATTGGCCGTGCGGCTGTGCCTTCTGGTGCTTCAACCGGCACTAAAGAAGCGGTTGAGCTTCGTGATGGCGACAAAGAGCGCTATTTGGGCAAGGGTGTTTTGCAAGCGGTTGAGAACGTGAACACAGAAATCTGTGAAGCGATTATCGGTTTGGATGCTGAAGACCAAAGCTTTATCGATGCAACTTTGATTGAAGTGGATGGTACCGAAAATAAAGCACGTTTAGGTGCAAATGCAATCTTAGCAGTTTCGATGGCTTGCGCACGTGCAGCAGCAGAAGAGTCTGGCTTACCACTTTATCGTTACTTGGGCGGCTCAGGCATGATGCAATTGCCAACTCCAATGATGAACATCATTAACGGTGGTGCTCACGCTGCTAATAGCGTTGATATTCAAGAATTTATGATTATTCCGGCAGGTTTGCCTAGTTTTCGTGAGGCTTTGCGTTGTGGCGCTGAAGTGTTCCATGCGCTAAATAAGATTCTCCACAAACAAGGCTTGGCAACAACAGTAGGCGACGAAGGTGGTTTCGCGCCTGATTTGCCATCAAACGAATCAGCGATTCAATATATCTTAGAAGCGATTTCGGCAGCTGGTTACGAGCCGGGCCGTGATGTCCTTTTAGGCTTGGATTGCGCAAGCTCTGAGTTCTATAAAGATGGTAAATACAACTTGGAATCAGAAGGCTTGCAGTTGTCTTCAGGCCAATTTGCGGACTACTTGAGTGCTTGGGTAGATAAATATCCTATCATCAGCATTGAAGATGGGATGAGCGAACATGACTGGGACGGTTGGAAATTGCTAACTGACCGCATGGGTAAAAACATTCAATTGGTCGGCGATGACTTGTTTGTGACCAACGCTAAAATCTTGCGTGAAGGTATTGCTAGAGGTGTTGGTAACTCTGTGCTTATCAAAGTTAACCAAATTGGTACATTGACTGAAACTTTCCAAACAATTGAAACGGCTAAACGTGCTGGTTATACCTCAGTGATTTCACATCGCTCTGGTGAAACTGAAGATACAACCATTGCTGATATTTCAGTGGCGACTAATGCTTTGCAAATCAAGACTGGTTCGTTATCACGCTCTGAACGCATTGCGAAATACAATCAGTTGCTTCGTATTGAAGAGGAGCTTGGTGATGCAACTAGCTATGCTGGCATGGGCGCGTTTTACAACCTTAAGCGCTAGTTGCTGATAAAAGCCAACCTTGAAAGCACTGACACTTATCTTTGTTATCCTGATTGCTGCGCTACAGTACCCACTGTGGCTCAGCAAAAAGGGTAGTTGGCTGACTGTATGGAATCTTAATCAGCAAATTTCACAGCAAAAAGAAAAGAATGACCAACTAAAAGCGCGCAATGCGAGTTTAGATGAAGAAGTGCGAGATTTAAAACAAGGTTACGGTGCGATTGAAGAGCGTGCCAGAAGTGAACTTGGCATGGTGAAACAGGATGAAGTATTTATCCAAGTATTAGACGCCAATAGCCTTGCTCCAAACAAACCAGCTACTCCAGCGCCTATCGCTGAGACTAGAGAGCCAAGCAAACACTAATTAAGTAAGAGCGTAAGGCAGCGCTTTAAATTCAAGTTTTTTGTCTTTCCAGACTGGAAATTCATCAGTCGATTCTAAATTTTCTAAACGAATTTCAATGAGGGCATCAACGCCACCATTGGGTGCTGACGCAGCACGCACAATTAGGCCGATGGCTTCTTCATGGCCGAATACTTGAATAGCATCGCCTGCTTGAGGCATCTTTTCAGTATTGATATGCGCAAGCTGGGTGCGACGCTTAACTTTGCCTAAGTAATGGGTGCGTGCAACGATTTCTTGGCCTGTATAGCAGCCTTTTTTGAAGTTAATGCCATCTAAGATGTCCAAGTTCACCATTTGCGGTACAAAGGCTTCTTGTGTGGCCGGCACGATTTCTGGAATACCTGCTTGTATCTCTAAATAATCCCAAACAGATTTGCCTACTTTTGTGTAGCTCGCTGATAGCGCGTTCCAGATGTGCTCAGCTTTGTCAGTATGGGTAAACACTAGGTAACGCGGAGTATCGCCAGCAAGCCTTAATACGGTTGCATCTGCAAAGGTCATTAGTTGGTGGGGCAGCTGAGGTGCGGTGTTGAAAAGGGCGGCTAAGGCCTTTTCAGCATTGAGGCCTGCAATCCCAAAACATAAAATGTCTGCAGACTTATCTGTGATGACGACTTTTGATCGCATCACGTACATTTTAAGGCGCTTCATGATGGGTTCTAGAATGCTGAGTGGCATTTGCAAGTGCAAATGGTCGGCATGCGCAAAGGCCAAGAATAGGGCTAATAGACGGCCCTTAGGGCTGCAATAGCCAGCATATTGGCTGATGCTTCCATCGAGTTTCTTGACATCATTGGTCACTTGGCCTTGCAGAAAAGTGACGGCGTCCTCTCCGCTTATTTCCAAAAGTCCTAAGTGCGATAAACTTGTGATGATGTTGCCGTTGGCGGCCGCTAGTTCATTTTGCGCGTCTCCAAATGATTGCAATTCGCCATCTTGGAACACCGCGCCTTGAGCGCTTAAAAAATCATGCCATTGAGTCATATGTTTGCTTTATAGAGATAAATCGTTGGGGATATTATAAATGAAGCCTATGCAATTAGCGCTA
The DNA here is from genome assembly GCA_903870165.1 of uncultured Methylophilaceae bacterium. Taxonomy (GTDB): domain Bacteria; phylum Pseudomonadota; class Gammaproteobacteria; order Burkholderiales; family Methylophilaceae; genus Methylopumilus_A. The sequence goes on from CAIQBW010000022.1 coordinate 13,007, forward strand.
AAGCCATCACGCCGACTTGCTTATATCTTGGCCTTGGTCTTGTCATTTATTAACCCTCAACAAAGACAACGAGATTGTGCTCACCCAAAAGAATGGAAAATGCTTTGTTGTAAACGTACTGCCAAAAAGTCTCGTGATTAATCCTGTAATCAATATCCGCGCTAAAGGTGAGCTTTGGCTCGGTAATGTTATTCTATTGCTAGATAGTGCTGATACCGAAGAGGCTAGGAGATGGCGGTTTTGGTTTAAATTGGGTGTAAAGGCTTAAATCTTTTGTTTACGCTTCAGCCATTTTGAAAGCTGGTTAATCGGCTGTTTAGGCAAATAAGCCATGAGCAATAAGAGGCCTGCGAGAGAAGCCAAAATCCATTGTATGTCGTAAGGTGCAATATCGCGACGTGCTGGTTTTTGGTGTTTCATGGCAGATAGAATGCTTTGCAAGCTATCGCCACGCACATAGTCGCCGCTCACTTGCTTGGCTAAGTCTTTAAGATACTCCTCTTGGAGCTTTGAAAGGAAGCGGTCGCCCGCTGCACCAGCGACGTTATTATCACGTACGCCAATATTCGCTTCTGAAATCTGGGCAATACCAGGTTGCATCGCAAAACTTTCTGCAGACCAATAACCAATCACTTGATTTTTATCATCAAGTTTCGGAATGGCAGTGCCTTTGTCGCTACCAATGCCAACAAACAACCAGCCGTTGCCGCCTTGAAAGTTAGTCAAATCTTTGGTGTTGAATGCGTGTAGCTTTGGCGCTTCTTCGCCATCGGTAAAGTAAACCACTTGTGCTGGTTCAGGGAAAGCGCGCAACACTCTAGCAAGTGTAAACATACTGTCACGCAAGCGGCTATTGCCTGACCAAGCGGTACGCCAATCTAAGTGGTCAATGGTGTCTTGAATTGCTGCGTAATTGCTACACACCTCAATTGGATTGTAGAGTGCAGCAACGCTCACGCCAGCAAATAAACCAATACTCACTCGTGTGCCACAAGGCATATTAGCCACAATGTGGTGCATCATATATTGTGTATATTCCATGCGTGTGACTTGTTTGCCGTTTAATGAAGTGTCAACCACATTCATACTTTGTGAAATATCAGCGACTAACAAATAGCTGTAAATGCTACGTGGTAGCGGTAATGTAGGCTTGAATGCGGCAGCAATTAGCAATACAAATGCGCTAGCTAAAAGAGCGGCATCACGGCGACTGCGTAAGTAATTTAATACCTTTTTCATGTTATGGCAGACCCACAGGGATGTTGCCCATTATTAGGCCAGGGGAATCAGACTCACCCACACCTGGTGTTGGCGTGCCCGGTAATAATAAAATCAAACGGTCTAAGTTATGACGCGTATCCCAATGCGTGTTGTCTAGTCGCACGGCTTGTTGATACAGGTTTTTAGCTTGCCTTAGTAGATATTCACTTTCTTTGCCGACGCTCATGCTTGTGCCATTAATCGCGATACCACGACGGAAAAAGTTCGTGGCAATATTGTGCTGAATGGCTTCTTTTTGTTTGGTGTTGGCATGTTCTAATAGGTGCGTAAAAAGAAGCGTGGATTCCTTATAACGCTCATTTTTGGCAAGCCAATAAGCAGTTGCAAATTTAGCCTCAAAACTTTGCATGTCTGTTTTGGGGGATTTCGCATTTAAGATCGCGTCATTAAATGCTTGAATTTGCATGATGCGATTAATTTCGTAGCCTGCACCAACTGCACTGGCAATGGCTAAAAGACCAAATATCCAGGTCAGTTTTTTAGCGTTAAGGATTTTAAAAATATTGAGTGTCATTTGCTTAATCCCATGTTCTAACTTCTAAATATTTCACGCCCAGCAAAAGACCTATCATCAGCGCTGCAAGTAAAAAACAGGCTTGTGAAAAGTCGTAACCAGGAATTTGTTCGTGGTAACGAATTGGTTTTTTCTCTTTTTGATTAATGTCAGCAATCGCTGCGGCTAATGATTTAGGGTCATCTGCTTCATAGGCATGAAATGGCGAGGTCAGTGTTTTGAAAAACTCATTTAATTCAATTTGCGGTGGCAATACTGCGTCCTCTGGTGGAACGTAGCTCGTATCAAAAATACTTAAGCCACCTGGTTGGCGTAAGACAATCCAATATAAGCCTATGTGCAAGCGGTCTAGCCAATCGCGGATTTTTTGTTGAGTATCCGCATCAATACGGCCACCACCATCTGAGAGCAAAATCATGGCACGCGAGCCTGAGTCTGGTACCTTGTCAAAAAGCCCTGCGCCGCTAGTAATGCCGCTACCAATATTAGTTTGAAATAGCGCATTGCCCGCAGTGGCTTGCACAGCGGCTAAGATAGCCTCACGGTTTTCGGTGAGTGGTAGCACATACATGGCTGAGTTACTAAATGTAATCATGCCGAACATGTCGTTTTGGCGTGATTTAACAAATTGCGTAATTAAGCGGCTAGCCGCGACTGATTTGGTTTCAGCGACTTTCCCGTTTGTGTCGCCGCCAGAAAATGGGTCATCCATACTCGCGCTTCGGTCCAGCACCAAAGCGATTTGAGCGCCTACACCAATACGCTCTATGCTTTGTTGTTGGCTGTGCGGACTTGCTAAACCTAGCACAATGAAGAGCAGGGCTAAGACCGCTAAGACCTTAAGTAATATGCCAATTAAGTCGGATAATCTGTCCTTGGGTAACATCGCAACCCATGAGTAGCGCTGGGTAAACGCGCGATCTAGGACTAAAGGCAAGAACGCAAGCGGCAATAACCAAAGCGCCCAGGGCGAGTCAAAGAAAATAGGAATATTCATGCCGCGTTAAGCTTTCTTTTGCTTCGCTGGTTTAAGGCCACGTTCGCAATCGCGACATTGTTTGCAAAATTTCTTCAGCCAAGCAAGTGTGTTTTTGTCATGAATTGCTGTGCTTTGTGTGTCGAAGAATACTTGATGCGACAGCGCAAAGAACTCATTAAGCTCTGATTCAATGCTTTTAAAACTCGGTGCGTGAGCCAAGAATACGGCCATATTGTCGCTAAATACGCTGTATTTTGCGGTCGTATTAATCGCTTTGTGTAAGCTTGATAAAGCTGTTTTGAGCTGCTCAGGGTCTTTTGCTGAAAGTTTACGCAATTGACGAGAAGCTTGTGCAAATGGACGGCCCATTAGCGGTAGCCATGCGCGTGAACCTAAAATATATAGCAAGCCTAATAGGCTCAACCCAAGCACAACCAAGCAAGCCACCAACTTTTGTTTTTCAGGATATGGTTGTAATAAGATAGGCTGTCTTAATGGGCTCATGTCATCTTCAATTTTGACAGCGCCAAACACAGCCATCGGTGAAATTCTGAAATAAAACTCAGGGATTTTATATTGCACTAAACCGTCTTTAGCTTCTTCAGTAGCAGGACCTTCAAATTTCACAACTTCAGCAGGCAAGATAGCAGGCTTTACCACAGGCGCTGTAGTAAATACTTGATATGCGATTTGAATGACGTAGGTTGTTGTGTCACGATTTTCTTTAGTACTATGGCTGATTTTACGGAGCTCAATACCAGAAACTTGGCCTTTGTAGCGGTGTTCATAGCCAACGATAGGCAAGGTTGTTTCAATAAGCTTGTATGGTTTTTTAACTTCCAGCGTAATGGTGCGATCTAAGATGTCGCCCATCAAGAAGCCCACGTTACGAGCTGGATCTACCTTGCTTAGTTTGACGATGCCTTCAGGAATTTCTGGTGATGGTTCGTCATTGGCTGTCGCTACAAAGCTAGTGCTTAACATCAAAAGTAGGCTTAATAAGCCGATGCGGATTGGTGTAATTAATTTATTCATTAGGCAATTCATTATTAGGCCGCCACAAATTGGTGAAAGTATTCGGTTAATGCATCGGCATCAAAATCGCCCTCTACAAAGAAAGGCGCTATATCAAACTTCATAAACAAAGCTTCAATCTCAGCACGTCTAGCTTCAAAGCTAGCGACGATATTGGCACGCATATCCTTACGCAAGAACAAGGTACGTTTTTCGCCTGATTCGCAGTCGGTGACGCTAGTGATGCCAAATTCAGGTAGGTTTTTGTACTCAGATGAGTCCCAAAGCACCACAGGGACAACGTGATGTTGCATTAGCAGTGAGAGTGAATCTTCAAGCTCGTTCATCGGCATATGGAAGTCTGAAATCAAAAAGATGAGTGAGCGTTCGCGAGGTAAAAAGCGAATGACGTCATTTAAGCCGGCGCTACCTACTTGATCTGGTTCAAAGTTTTTAAGGGCAGAAGTTAACTCCAATGCTTGGTGCGATCTAAAAGATTGCGTGCATAGCCAGTCTTCACGAACAACATCATCAAATCCAATAAAGCCAAATGGGTCACTGTTGTGTGTTGCAGACATGGCAATCGCACTCGCAATTTTGCTAGTTAAAGCTACTTTGCTTTGTTTGCTACCAAAATTCATTGAGCCAGATAAATCTGCAATTGCAAAAACAGGCGTCGCACTTTTTTGATTAAAAATACGCACATACACTTGCTCTAGCGGGTCGCGTATGGTTTGGCGAATATCAATGCGGCGTGGGTCAGGATATGAAAGTAGGGTGGTGTGACCACGAAACTCCATGCCCATGCCACGCTGTGTGCTTGCATGGCTGCCAGAGTGACGTCCGCGTGAACGCCAACTGATGTGGTAGCTAAACTCTTTTATCTCGTTATGCATGAAGGCGCTTCGAAGGCAAATTAAGGCGCAGCAACTGCATTCACGATGCCTGTAAGCAATTCGCGGGCAATTTCTGTGCGGCGCATTTCGTAGACAGGGCTAAATACCAAGCGATGCGCCACTGTTGAGTGAAATACTGCATGGATATCTTCCGGCAATACTGAGTCGCGTTTGCTGAGCCAAGCATTCACACGTGCTGCGCGCATCAGCATACTCATGCCGCGAGGGCTGGCGCCTGATAAGACTAAGCGGTTCATGTCTACACCACTTACTTTAACGCCATAAGCTGTTGGAGTTTTGGTCGCGCGCCATAAATTAAGTGCGTATTGACGCAGTGTAGGTGTGGCTTCGATTTTGGCTTGAAGTAATGCTGAGAATGCGTTTAATTGGTCGAATTGCAAAATATCTGCTTGAATGGTGTCTACCAAAGCATCCACGTTGTGAAACTTAGTATCAAAAACTAAAGATTCCATGATGGCATTGTCATCAGGCACCACGATAGGAATTTCCATCATAAAACGGTCGCGCGCTGCAGATGGGATTTCGAACGTTTCTTCTTTTTCAACTTGGTTGCGGTCAGCGAATACCAACATGTGTGGAAAATGATATTCCTTGTTAAATGCAGACAATGTACGTTCAGCCATCACACGCAGTAACAATGAGTGAACTTGTGGACGCGCACGGTTAATTTCATTGAAGAAGAATACTGAAAGATTCTCGCCAGACATGAGCAACGGACCTGGGCTTACATGCGGTTTGCCATCCTCACCTAAGTAGGTGTGATACACCAAATCATTAGGCATCAAGTCAATCGTACCTTCGATACGTTGATAGCCACCGCCGATACAGCGTGTAAATGCACGAAGAAGCGTTGTTTTACCTACGCCGACATCACCCTCAAGCAATACGTGACCACGCGAGAAAATCGCTGTCGTAATCAAGCGAATAGGTGTTTGCTGACCTACCACGACTTTGTTGATTTCTGTTTCTAGTTTTTGCGCATGTTCGCGCATGTCGGTCAGTTGTTTGTCGCTCATGGACTTGTCCCGTAAGAAAGTTAATGAAAATGAATAATAAGAAATAAATTTGTAACAAATAGTAACGGAGATTTAGCATGGTGTAAACAGATCTGTATACCCTTTAATTTTATTCATAAATGACATTAGGGCTTTCACTTAAATGATTTTCCAGCGAAAATAGCGTTAATTCTGAAAATACTAGGTTAATAGAATGCAAAAAAAGAATAGCTTTACCTACGAAGAACTATTGTCTTGTGGCCGTGGTGAGATGTTTGGTGCGGGCAATGCACAGTTGCCTTTGCCACCAATGTTGATGTTCGACCGCATTGTTTCTATCACTGAAGAAGGCGGCAAATATGGCCAAGGCCAAATTATTGCTGAGCTAGATGTGAAGCCGGATTTATGGTTCTTTGGCTGTCACTTCCAGGGCGACCCAGTGATGCCAGGCTGTTTGGGCTTAGATGCCATGTGGCAATTGGTAGGCTTCTACCTAGGCTGGAAAGGCGGCCCTGGTCGCGGTCGTGCATTAGGTGCTGGCGAAGTTAAATTTAGCGGTCAAGTATTGCCTACAGGTAAAAAAGTGACTTACTACATCGATTTAAAACGTGTGATTATGCGTAAATTGGTAATGGGTATTGCTGATGCGCGTATGGAATTAGATGGCCGTGAAATTTACGTGGCTAATGATTTACGTGTTGGTTTGTTTACAAGTACAGATAATTTCTAAAATTACAAAAATAAACTAGTTCGGGAGAACAGTATTATGCGTCGTGTCGTCGTTACTGGCATGGGAATTGTGTCTAGCTTAGGCAATAATGTAGCTGAAGTAAAAGACAGTCTTTATGAAGGCCGCTCAGGCATCACATTCCAACCAGAGTATGTTGAGATGGGCTTGCGCTCACACGTAGCTGGTTCGATTAAAAACCTCAATTTAGAAGAGTTAATAGATCGCAAATTAATGCGGTTTATGGCCAAGGGCCATGCTTATGCTTGGCTTGCGATGCAAGAAGCGATTGCTGATGCTGCTTTGCCTGAAGAGATGGTTTCGAATGTTCGCACAGGTTTGATTGTTGGTGCGGGTGGTGCATCTCATGAAAGTATTTTAGAAGGTATTGATACGCTCCGTGAAAAAGGCGTGCGTCGCGTTGGACCCTATATGGTCACAAAAGCAATGACAAGTGGCGTTTCTGCATGTTTGGCAACGGGCGCTAAAATTAAAGGTGTGAATTACGGGATCAGCTCAGCTTGTTCAACGAGCGCACACTGTATTGGTGCTGGTGTTGAGCAAATTCAATTGGGTAAACAAGATATTGTGTTTGCTGGTGGTGCAGAAGAAGAGCATTGGACTTTGTCTTTTATGTTTGATGCGATGGGAGCACTTTCAAGCAAATACAACGAAACACCCAACAAGGCTTCACGCACTTATGACGCAGACCGCGATGGTTTTGTAATTTCTGGAGGTGGTGGTATTTTAGTTCTGGAAGAATATGAACACGCAAAAGCCCGTGGCGCAAAAATATACGCTGAAGTGGTTGGGTACGGCGCAACTTCTGATGGTTACGACATGGTAGCACCAAGCGGTGAGGGTGCTGAGCGTTGTATGAAGCTGGCAATTGAAGGCGTAGGTAAGATTGATTACATCAACACGCACGGAACAAGTACACCAGTAGGTGATACTAAAGAATTGGAAGCGATTCGTGTGGTGTTTGGCAATAGTGAAACGGCGATTGCTTCAACCAAATCACTTTCAGGCCATGCGCTCGGTGCGGCTGGTGTGAACGAGGCGATTTACACGCTTATTATGATGAAAAATAACTTCATTGCGGCTTCTGCCAATATTGAAAATCTAGATCCAGCGGCTGAAGGTATGAACATTGTTCGCAAGCGGATTGATAACGTTAAAATTGAAACAGCGCTTTCAAATAGCTTTGGTTTCGGTGGAACAAATGCAACCTTAACGCTTTCAACTAAAAACTTGTAAACGTTTCGATTGCATTAAAAAAAGCCGCTCAATTGTGAACTGACCCACAAAAGTTGGACAATAAATCCAACCGATGAGGGTCAGTTTCATGAGCAAGTACGATACGCAGTTTAAATTATCAGTAGTCCAAGAATATCTCAGCCATGGTGGTAAGAAACGCATTTCAATTCGTCA
>CAIQBW010000023.1 GCA_903870165.1 uncultured Methylophilaceae bacterium
GATTACTTAAACTAGTGAAACCCAAATGGATCGTTTCGTAATCTTTAACTATTTGTAGCTTGAATGACTTTGTGTATTTGGACATGAAAACTGCACCTTAATCAGTTGGAGGTTGAGTCCAACTTTTGGGGTGCAGTTCATCATGCGGGCTTTTTTATTGGGTGGGCTTAATGCAAATCGTAATCAATTGTTAGCGGTGCGTGGTCACTAAATCTCTCGACTTTATAAATCTCACATTGGTTGGCGGTGTTGCCGATTCCTGGCGTGGTGACTTGATAATCAATTCGCCAACCCACATTTTTCTCCCACGCCGCCCCTCGGTTACTCCACCAGGTGTAACACTCATCGGTTGTTTCAGGGTGCACTTTTCGGTAGGCATCGACCCAGCCGAGTTTGCTAAAAATATCGGTCATCCAAGCACGCTCTTCGGGTAAAAATCCTGAATTCTTTTTATTACCTTTCCAGTTTTTAAGGTCGGCTTCTTGATGTGCAATATTCCAGTCTCCACAAACCACAACTTCACGTCCGCTTGCTTTGAGTGCTTCTAAGTGTGGGTAGAAACGTTCCATCACACTAAATTTCACTTGTTGTCTGTCCTCACCACTTGAGCCAGAAGGCAGATACAGTGAGACGATGCTGACTTTTTTCCCATTTAGATTTTCAAACTGTAGTTCAATATAGCGACCTTCTGCATCAATATCCGCATGGCCAAGACCAATAATAATGTTTTCCGGTGCATGCTTGGTGTAAATGCCCACGCCGCTGTAGCCTTTTTTTTCCGCATAATGAAAGTAGCCTTGATATCCAATAGGCGCCTTCATTTCTGGCGTCATGTCAGCTTCTTGAGCTTTGAGTTCTTGCAGGCAAATAAAGTCGGCATTTTGTTTTTGCATCCAAGGTAAGAAACCTTTATTCACTGCGGAGCGGATGCCGTTGAGATTTGCGGATATAATTCTAAGCAAGATAATTCCTTAAAGTTTTTAGAAGATTCTAGATGACGACACAAACAGATTTTACCGCGCAGTTTATCGATTTTGCTATTAAAAAACAGGTGTTACGTTTTGGTGAGTTTAAAACAAAAGCCGGTCGCTTAAGCCCTTATTTTTTTAATGCGGGTTTGTTTAATGATGGCGAGAGCCTAATGAAATTGGGCGAATTTTATGCTGCAGCCATTTTAAAATCGGGCGTGCAGTTTGATATGCTTTTTGGACCGGCTTATAAAGGCATTACATTGGCGGCAAGCATTTCGATTGCGTTGGCACGTCAAGGTCATAATCTTCCATATGCCTATAACCGTAAAGAAGCAAAAGATCATGGTGAGGGCGGGACGATTGTTGGTGCCCCATTACAAGGTCGGGTGTTAATTGTGGATGACGTGATCTCTGCCGGTACGTCGGTGCGTGAGTCAGTTGGAATGATTAAAGCGGCGGGCGCTACCCCAGCAGGGGTTGCCATTGCGATTGATCGCCAAGAGCGCGGATTGGGAGCGTTATCAGCTGTGCAAGAAGTCGAAAAAGACAGCGGTATGCCGGTCATTAAAATTGCGACACTAGCCGATTTAATAGCATTTTTAGACGGTGCTGCTGATTTGGCTGAACATAAGCCTGCGGTTCAAGCGTATCGAAGTCAATATGGGGTTTAGTAAGAGATACTAAAGAAAAAAGGGCGATGAATTCATCGCCCTTTTTTGTTGTGCACCACTTGAATTAAGCGCCGAGTTTTTTCTTCAGAATCTCGTTCACTTGGGCCGGGTTTGCTTTGCCTTTAGATGCTTTCATTGCTTGGCCGACAAGCGCATTAAACGCTTTTTCTTTGCCTGCTTTGAATTCTTCAACCATGGCTGCATTTGCTGCAAGTACTTCGTCCACAATTGCTTCAATTGCGCCAGAATCAGACACTTGCTTCAAGCCTTTGCTCTCGATGATGCTATCAGCATCACCTTCACCAGCCCACATTGCTTCAAAAACTTGCTTCGCTGCATTGTTAGAAATGGTGCCATCTTGAATACGCTTGATCAGGCTTGCTAATGCGCTTGGAGAAATCGGAGATTCTGAAATCTCTTTGTCTTCCGCATTAAGTTTCGCTGATACGCTACCCATGACCCAGTTAGCAGCAAGTTTTGCATCACTGCCCGCATCAACCGTTGCAACAAAATAATCGGCAGTTCCACGTGAGCTTGTGAGTGCGTTTGCATCGTAATGCGCTAAGCCATATTGCGCTTCAAACCGTGCTTTCATGGCTTCTGGTAATTCAGGCATCTCGGCCTTCACTGCACCGATGTCGCTTTCTGAAATTGCTAGCGGTAATAAGTCAGGATCTGGGAAGTAGCGATAGTCGTTCGCTTCTTCTTTGCTTCGCATTGCGCGCGTCTCGCCTGTGTCTGGATTAAATAGCACGGTTGCTTGTTGAATCGTACCGCCATCTTCTAGCGTTTCAATTTGCCAGCTTGTTTCGTACTCAATCGCTTGTTGCATGAACTTGAATGAGTTCAGGTTCTTAATCTCGCGGCGCGTGCCGAGCTTATCAGAACCTTTCGGACGCACTGAAACGTTCACATCACAGCGGAAGCTACCTTCTTGCATATTGCCATCGCAAATCCCAATCCACTGGACTAAATCATGTAATTTCTTAGCATAAGCCACTGCCTCTGCCGCTGAACGCATATCTGGTTCTGTCACAATTTCAAGTAGCGGTGTTCCTGCACGGTTTAGGTCGATGCCTGACATGCCTTCTTGCGCGCCGTGCACAGATTTACCAGCATCTTCTTCTAAGTGAGCGCGGGTAATATTGATGACTTTTTCGTAAGCTTTGTCGCCACTACCTACTTGAATCGTCATGCTGCCTTTACCAACGACTGGTAATTCGTACTGACTGATTTGGTAGCCTTTAGGTAAGTCTGGATAGAAGTAATTTTTACGTGCGAAGACCGAGCGTGGTGCAATTTCTGCGTTCACCGCCAAGCCAAATTTGATTGCACATTTTACTGCTTCTTGATTGAGAACTGGCAATACCCCAGGCAATGCCAAACTCACCACGCAAGCTTGCGTGTTAGGTTCTGAACCGAATGCGGTCGAAGCACCGCTAAAAATTTTCGTTTTGGTTTGTAGCTGGGTGTGTGTTTCCAGCCCGATCACGACTTCCCATTCCATTATTCAATTCCCTCTGGCATTTGTGTGTGCCAATCTGTCACTTGTTGATAAGCGTGACCTGTATTGAGCATGCGCGCTTCATCAAAATAATTACCGATAATTTGCAAGCCAACAGGCAGGCGTTTGCCATCTGCGCTTTGAGCAAAACCAGCAGGAATGCTCATGCCAGGTAAGCCAGCCAAGTTTACTGCAATGGTGTAAATGTCTTGTAGGTACATGGCAACTGGATCGTCTGCTTTTTCGCCAGCTTTAAATGCAGTTGATGGTGCAGTAGGCCCCATGATGATGTCGCATTGTTTGAATGCATTTTCAAAATCTTGGGCAATTAGTCGACGAATTTGTTGCGCTTTTAAATAATACGCATCGTAATAACCAGCACTTAGTACATAAGTGCCTATTAAAATACGACGTTTTACTTCCGCACCAAAGCCTTCAGCACGGCTCTTGCAATACATGTCCATTAAGTCGCCGTATTCTTTAGCGCGGTGGCCATATCGAACGCCATCAAAACGTGACAAGTTGCTTGAGGCTTCAGCTGGTGCAAGGACGTAATAAACTGGGATTGAGAGCTGTGTGTTTGGGAGGCTGATATCGACGATTTCAGCACCTAATTTTTTATATTCAGCAATCGCTTCATTGACCACTTTTGCAACATCGGCACCCAAGCCTTCAGCAAAGTATTCTTTTGGTAAGCCCACTTTAATACCTGCAAGTGGTTTGTTTAAGTCGCGTGTGTAATCTTCTTTTTCGCGATTTAAGCTTGTGGAATCACGTTTGTCGAATCCGGTGATGACATTCATCATCAGTGCCATATCTTCACATGATTTTGCCATTGGGCCTGATTGATCCAATGATGATGCAAAAGCAATCATGCCGAAACGTGAAGCTAAGCCATAGGTTGGTTTTAATCCCGATAGGCCGCAGAGTGAAGCTGGTTGGCGAATTGAACCGCCTGTATCCGTGCCTGTTGCTGCTGCGCACAACCTTGCTGCAACAGCTGCCGCACTACCGCCTGAACTGCCGCCAGGGACACGGCTTCTATCCCAAGGATTTTGTACTTTACCGAAGTAGCTAGTCTCGTTAGATGAGCCCATCGCAAATTCGTCCATGTTGGTTTTACCCAAATTCACTGCACCTACACCATCAAATCGTTCAATGATGTCTGCATCATATGGACCAACAAACGTTTCAAGCATTTTTGAGCCGCAGGTTGTACGCCAGCCTTTCGCTACAAAAATATCCTTTTGGCCAATTGGCAGGCCAGTAAGAGCCGTGCCTTTGCCAGCCGCTAACAGGCTATCTGCATGCTTGGCTTGCGAGAGAGTTTTCTCTTTATCTAGCGTGATGAATGCATTGATTTCAGGATTTAGTCTGTCAATGCGGTTCAAAAACTCTTGGGTTAATTCAACACTAGAGATTTCTTTGCCTTGGAGCATTGCGCCAAGTTGTTTTAGGCTTTTATTGATCATTTTTTGTACTTGGTGTGCTTTTTATTCAATAACTTTAGGAACAAGATATAGACCGTCTTTCACCGCTGGTGCGATCGATTGGAACAATTCGCGCTGGTTGGTTTCAGTCACTACGTCGTCACGAAGACGCTGTGTTACATCTTGTGAGTGGGACATTGGAACGATCCCGGTTGTGTCGACTGCTTGCATTTGCTCAATGAGGCCAAGAATGCCTGTCAGCTTACTTAAGGTCGCCTCTGCTTCGGTGTCGCTCACTTCAATGCGCGCTAAATGCGCGATACGTTTAATATCTGCACTATTAAGTGACATTTCTACTCTCAAATCTTAAATTTTTGTTAGATATAAGGTATTATAACTTGATTTCATAGATAACTTCAGCCGCGGAATGTTTCGTTTCATTACTGTGGTTAATTTTAGCAGCTCGCTAAGGATAAAAAGATAATGTTTGGTTTTTTAAGTAGCTACTTTTCAAATGATATTGCCATCGACTTGGGTACAGCAAACACGCTGATTTACGTACGTGGCAAAGGTGTGGTTCTTGATGAGCCTTCAGTTGTTGCGATTCGCCAAGAGGGCGGTCCAACGGGTAAAAAGACATTGCTTGCAGTAGGTGCAGAAGCTAAGCTTATGCTTGGCCGCTCTCCAGCAAACATTAGCGCAATTCGCCCGATGAAAGATGGCGTGATTGCGGACTTCACTATTACTGAGCAAATGCTTAAGTACTTCATTCGTCGCATTCACGAATCACGTTTGTTCTCACCAAACCCACGCATCATCATCTGTGTGCCAGTGGGCTCTACCCAGGTTGAGCGTCGTGCGATTCGAGAGTCAGCGATTGGTGCGGGTGCTCGCCGCGTTTATTTAATTGAAGAGCCTATGGCGGCTGCAATTGGTGCAAACATGCCAGTGGCTGAAGCAACTGGTTCAATGGTTGTGGACATTGGTGGTGGTACAACAGAGGTTGGCGTGATCTCACTTGGTGGTATCGTTTATGCGAAATCTGAACGTGTTGGTGGCGATAAGTTTGACCAAGCGATTATTGATTACATTCGTCGAAACTATGGCATGCAAATTTCAGAGCCAACTGCAGAGCTAATTAAGAAACAAATCGGTTCTGCATTCCCAGGTAGTGAAGTGAAAGAAATGGAAGTGACAGGTCGTAACTTGGCTGAAGGTTTACCACGTAAATTTACCATTTCTAGCAATGAAATTTTAGAGGCGCTCACTGAGCCACTTAATGCCATTGTTGGTGCGGTTAAATCTGCACTAGAGCAAACACCGCCTGAATTAGGTGCTGACATTGCTGAAAAAGGGATGGTGCTGACTGGCGGCGGTGCGTTATTGCACAACTTAGACCGATTAATTATGGAAGAAACAGGCCTGCCTGTTGTGGTCGCTGAAGATCCATTAACTTGCGTAGCCCGCGGTTGCGGCCGGGCGCTTGAGGAAATTGATCGCTTGGGCGATATCTTTGCATACGAGTAATTGAGTGTGACTTTTGAAGGCTGCGCTTGCAGCCTTCTTTGTTTTCGCTAGTGGGTTTTCAGTAATTTTTCTGCCCCTTATTAATTTTGGGTAATACGCATAGTTCTTAATGGATCAACAACAAGCTCCTCGTTTTTTTATACATGGTCCTAGCCCTTTTACGCGGCTGATTGTATTTTCTACGCTTTCACTTGCGTTGATGGCCTCCGATTCAAAATTCAGTTACCTCACGCCCGTCAGAGAAGCTTTAACGGTGATGCTTCAGCCTTTGCAAGTGGTCGCGAATAGTCCCTTTGTGTTATTCAACAATATTGGTAACTATTTCACATCGCAGCAGGCACTTCGAAATGAAGTGGAAGTTCTCAAAAAACAGGCAATTTTTCATGGCGTGCAACTGCAGGCCTTAGAGTCGCTGAAGAATGAGAACGATCATTTACGCACGCTGATGGAAGCTACAAAGGTCAGTAGTCAGCCAGCGCGTTTGGCTGAAATCATGTATACCGGCCGTGATCCGTTTTCACATAAAGTCATCGTGAACATGGGTGAGGCCAATCATGTCTTGGCTGGCCAAGCCGTTGTGGATGCCGCAGGCGTGGTTGGACAGGTCACCCGTGTATTTCCTTATACAAGTGAGGTAACGCTTCTCACCGACAAAGAGCTCTCTATCCTAATTCAAGTTGAACGTAACGCCCTGCGCGCCATTTCATTTGGACATGGACGTGATAACACGGTCAATTTGCCTTATCTGCCAGCGAATGTGGATATCAAAAAAGGCGATAAGTTAGTGACTTCCGGGATTGATGGTATATATCCATCTGGGCTTGGAGTCGCTATTGTGACCAGCGTAAAAACCAACGTCAGTTCGCCATTCGCCCAAATTGTTGCGGCCCCAATTGCAGGTATTCAAAATCACCGACAAGTGCTGATTCTTTCAAGTGATACAACGAATTTGGTTGCAAAAGATATTCAACAGGTGCTCAGCGCAGATGCGAAAAAGCAACTAGATAAGAAAGAAAAAACGTCGAGGAGAAGTGATGCCAAACCTTAGTCGACGTCGTGTTTATTTTACTTTACTAGTGGCATTGCTTTTGCAGTTGTTACCTTTCTCAGGTTGGCTATTGCAGATTAAACCGGACTTTTTATTGCTTGCGCTGCTTTTTTGGCTATTGCGTGCGCCTAATATTTGCAATATTGGGATAGCCTGGACCGCTGGGATTTTGATGGATTTAATCAGTGGTGATTTATTTGGACAAAACGCCTTGGCTTATGCCTTAACCGCTTTCTTGGCGGTGATGTATCAGCGTCGCCTGATTTTGTTCACTGTGCTTCAGCAATCAGCCTATGTGTTCTTGTTATTATTTGTGAATCAAGTCATCTTGCTCATGCTGAAGTCATTCTCAGGAAGCGAGTATTTTGGTTGGACATATTTTGTCCCCTCACTCACAGGCATTATGTTGTGGTACGCAGTTCTTCATTCCCGCCTTTCCATTAACATCATGACACGTCAGCAATAATTGCTATGCGCTTGCGTTTCGAAGTTAAAAATCACTCTTTAGAACACCACCAATATAGTCTGCGATTAAGAGTAGCCACTGGCTTTATCTTTTTTTGTTTTGCGGTGTTACTAGTTCGCTTTTTCTACTTACAGCTATGGAAGTACGAATACTTTCAAACCTTAGCGGAAAATAATCGTGTTTCCCTCGTTCCCATTGTTCCGAATCGCGGTTTGATTCTTGATCGAAATGGCGTGACCTTGGCCCATAATTTCTTTGTTTATACCTTGGAAATTACACCATCAAAAGCAGGTGATGTAGAAGAAACGATTAATAAAATTAGCGAGTTTATTGAGGTGAGTGCGGAAGATCGCAAGCGTTTCAAAAAGCTCCGTCAAGAAAGCCATAGTTTTGAAAGTGTGCCGATTAGAACGCATTTGAATGAAGTGGAGGCAGCTAAATTCGCTGCAAACAGATATCAATTTCCAGGTGTAGAAATTCGGTCCCGTCTTTTTAGACATTATCCTTTGGGTAATCTTGGTGTGCACATGATTGGTTACATTGGACGCATCAATGAGGCTGATGTAAAAGCACTAGAAAAGTCAGAAGATATTTCTAACTACAAAGGCTCAGACCATATTGGTAAGGGCGGAATTGAACAATACTACGAGCGCGAACTTCACGGTACGACAGGTTTCCAGCAAGTTGAAATTGATGCGGATGGTCAAGCGGTTCGGGTCTTATCGAGTACCCCGCCTGTCCCAGGAGACAATTTAGTCTTATCCATAGACTCTAAGATGCAAGAGATTGCTGAAAAGGCATTCGAGAATCATCGGGGTGCGATGGTGGCGATTAATCCCAAAAACGGCGAGATTTTGTCTTATGTGAGTATGCCAACATTTGACCCTAATCTCTTTGTCGATGGCATTGATGCTGATACATGGAAAACACTGAATGGCTCTTTGGATAAACCGCTCATTAATCGCCCTATTCGCGGCATCTATCCACCAGGTTCTACGTTTAAACCTTTCGTTGCGATGGCAGGGTTAGAGGATGGCAGAAGGCATCCGCCTTTTAGCATTGGCGACCCAGGATTTTACACATTGGCTGGAAGCGCACACCAGTATCGCGATTGGAAACCAGGTGGCCATGGTCAGGTGGATATGCAAAGAGCGATTACTGTTTCTTGCGATACATTTTTTTACGGCTTAGCCTTAGAAATGGGGATTGATAAATTAACCTCGTTTGTCAGTCATTTCGGCTTTGGTAAAAAAACCGGCATCGATTTGGTGGGTGAAATTGGTGGTTTATTGCCAACACCAGAATGGAAATGGCGTCGTTGGAAACAAAGATGGTATCCAGGTGAAACCGTTATTGTCGGCATTGGGCAGGGCTATACTTTGGTTACGCCGATGCAACTTGCGCAGGCAACCGCAGTGCTTGCCAATAACGGGGTGGCGATGCAACCGCACTTAGTCAGTAGTATTCAAAAACATAATGGTGCCGAAAACCATCTGATGCCGATTACGAAATTAGATGAAGTACTTTTGGATCAACGTAATATTGAAATTGTTAGAGCAGGTATGGTAGATGTGACTAAGCCAGGTGGAACCGCAGCGAGTGTAGGTGCTGGTGCTAGCTATAACATTGCTGCAAAAACTGGGACTGCACAAGTGGTCGGGATCAAGCAAGGTGCAAAATATAACGCTGGGGGTATGGATGAGCGTCATCGTGACCATGCCTTATTTATTGCTTATGCGCCAGCAGAGGACCCAAAAATTGCAGTTGCAGTGATTGTCGAAAATGGCGGTCATGGTGGTTCCGCAGCAGGTCCAATCGCAAGGAAAGTCATGGATTATTATTTGTTAGGTAAAGAGCCTAGTACAGAGAATGATGCAGGCAAAAAGGCCGAGCCACCGATTCCTGAGGATGCCCCACATGATTAGTAAGATACTTGAGCGTTTAAAAACACATATCGATCCATTTTTAATGGGCTGTATCTCTTTTAGCTGTATCGTTGGGTTGTTTGTTTTATACAGTGCGTCGGGCGGAAGTTTTGATCGCGTGCTTTCACAGTTTCTCAATATTTCTGCTGCGCTGACAATCATGTGGCTTGCTGCAAATACCTCTCCGCATTATCTAGAGCGCATCGCTTTGCCTTTATTTGTGCTTGGGTTGCTATTGCTATTAGGCGTTGCTTTGTTTGGTGAGATTAGTCACGGCGCACGTCGCTGGCTCAATCTAGGCGTTGGTAGAATTCAGCCTTCTGAATTAATGAAAATTGCTGTGCCGATGATGCTCGCTTGGTATTTTGCTAAACGCGAACAAAGCCTACGTTGGATTGATTATGCGGTGGCCGCATTGTTATTGGTGGTGCCAGTTGGCCTAATTATGAAACAGCCAGATTTGGGAACGGCTTTAATAATTGCGGCTGCAGGCTTTTACGTTCTATTTTTAGCGGGCCTCAGTTGGAAAATATTAATTGGCGGAGCAGTCTCGGCAGCAGTGATGGCGCCTATTTTTTGGTCGTTGATGCATGATTATCAACGTAAAAGAATCGAGATTTTATTTGACCCATACCAAGATCCACTTGGTGCTGGCTACCATACCATTCAGGCAAGTATCGCTTTGGGTTCAGGTGGCTTTGCAGGAAAAGGTTGGATGGAAGGCACCCAGTCACAACTAGATTTTTTGCCTGAGCGTACAACAGATTTTATCTTCGCAGTTTTTGGAGAAGAGTTTGGCTTCTTGGGCAACGTCTTGTTGCTTATTTTATTTATCCTACTGATTGGTCGTGGATTAGTCATTTCATCTCAAGCCCAAAATACATTTACACGTTTATTGGCAGGCAGTATAACGCTGACATTTTTCACCTATGTGTTCGTGAATATGGGTATGGTAAGCGGGGTCTTGCCGGTGGTCGGTGTGCCTTTGCCTTTTGTCAGTTATGGCGGCACGTCATTAGTCACGATATTATTAGGCTTTGGTATTTTGATGAGTATTCATACCCATAAAACGTTGATGTCGACCTCATGAAGACTACCCATATTCTTATTCCTGTTTTACTTAGCTTGTTGCTCGTGGCATGCGGTGGCACGCCTAATGTTAAGTCGGGTGAGCCAGCTAAGCCTACCGAGCTTGGCAAAACTAAGAAATCAGGGGGGTACTACTTAGATGACGGCCCTGGTGATAATCCGCCTGCCAATCTTGACGCGATTCCTGATGCTGTACCTCGTGTAGAGCCTTTGATTGCACGTGCGAATAAGCCTTATGTTGCACTTGGGAATAGCTATACGCCAATGACCGAGTATCAGCCTTACAAAAAGCGTGGTGTTGCCTCTTGGTACGGCAAGCGCTATCACGGACAAAAAACCTCAGCAGGAGAAGTCTATGACATGTATGGCATGACAGGTGCGCATACGATTTTGCCGCTTCCAAGCTATGTTCGTGTAACGAATCCTGAAAATCAGAAATCAGTCATCGTACGTATTAACGATCGCGGTCCGTTCCATAGTGATCGATTAATTGATCTATCTTACGCTGCTTCCTATAAGCTGGGGTTGGCTGGCAAGGGAAGTGGGATTGTAGATGTTGAAGCCATTGATGCAAGAAAGTTTGTGCAAAGTACGCCCCCAGTTTCTGCGCCAAAGATTGCTCCCTCAGCAGAATCTTCATCTGTGATTATCGAACCATTAAAAACAGCAGACACACCTGCGCCAAGCGTGATTGAAAACACTACACCATCATCTTCAACACAAGATAAGTTAAATACGCCACCACTATCGGGCACCTTTATTCAAGTTGGCGCTTTTAAGTCTGCCGACAATGCTGGTGTGTTATCTAAAAAAATTCTGGGGCAAAATTTAGTTGAAAATGCCCCTGTGAATAGCTGGTACAATCAAGGCATATACCGCGTCCGTATTGGGCCTTACGCCAATCGTACGGAAGCAGAAATGGCCGCCGCAAAAGTCAAAAAAGCCTTGGGCGTGAATACCTACATTATTGATCAACCTTAATTTAACTTAGAAACCTACGTAAAAAACATGACTTATTTCACCTCATTTTTTGTATTAATCCTCAGTTTGTTTGTTGGAAATGCTTATGCGGAAGTGGCGCCACCACCAGAACTAGCGGTGAAGGCTTATTTGTTAAAAGACTTTAATAGCAACCGCGTGCTTGCTGAACAGCAAAGTCAAAACCGTGTTGAGCCAGCATCACTGACGAAATTGATGACTGCTTATTTATCTTTCAAAGCACTTCAAGCGGGACAGTTAAAGTTAGATCAAACCTTGCCGATTTCTGAAAAAGCTTGGCGCGTTGAAGGCTCTAAAATGTTTGTGGACACCACGATGACGGTAACGGTGGATGAGCTTTTACATGGCATGATTATTCAATCAGGTAATGATGCTTCAATCGCTTTGGCGGAAGGAATTGGTGGTACCGAAGATGCATTTGCCGCAAAAATGAATAAAGAAGCAGCACGCCTAGGTATGAAAAATACGCATTTTATGAATGCGACAGGTTTGCCTGATGCGCAACATTACACAACGGCTTATGATCTTTCATTGTTAGCGACTGCATTAATTACAGACTTTCCTGATCAATATAAACGACTCTATTCAGTTAAAGAATACACTTATAACAAAATCACACAGCCAAACCGCAACCGTTTGTTATGGTTAGATCCGACGGTGGATGGGATGAAAACAGGCCATACCGATTCAGCAGGTTTTTGTTTAATCTCCTCTGCAAAACGTGGTGAACATCGTCTAATTTCTGTAGTGCTTGGTGCTGCAAATGACAATGCGCGTGCGACCGAAAGTCAAAAACTATTGAATTATGGCTATCAGTTTTTTGACACCCACATGGTGTACAAAGCCGGTACGGCAATTACGATGCAAAAGGTATGGAAGGGTAGCGATAGTAAAGTGGCTGCAACAACGTTCAATGATCTTTATGTCACCCTACCTAAGGGTGACTATGCTCGTGTAAAGGCGAATGTGATTGCTCAGAAATCTTTAATGGCCCCGATCGCTAAGGGCCAACAAGTTGCCACAGTGCAATTTACGATTGATGGCAAAGTCGTAGACGAACAAAAATTACTTGCCGCCAAAGAAGTTAAAGTCGCCGGTATTTTTGGTCGTCTTTGGGATAGTCTTATGATGATGTTTGCGTAAACGCGGATAAAAAAATGACAGACCAAAAACAAGTATTGGGTCAGGCAGAAGAGACGCTAGTTGAGTTTCCTTGTGACTTTTTAATTAAAGTGATGGGGGAAACAAACGATGATTTTGCTAATGAAATGGTGAGAGTGATTCAAGTGCATGAGCCAAAGTTCGATGCTACCAAAGTGGATATGCGGGCGAGTAGCGGTGGTCGCTTTATCAGTTTGACTTGCAATGTGTATGTGACTTCTAAAGCCCAACTGGATAGTATTTATCGCGCGCTTTCAGAACATCCGCTTGTGAAATACGTGCTTTAACTTGGGTCGAGAGCATTGACGCCAACCCTTTTCATTCGTCGTTTAGGGCGCACCGAGTTCGAATCTACTTGGCGTGCCATGCAAGATTTCACCACCGCCAGAAACGCTGAAATGCCAGATGAAATCTGGCTCACAGAACATTCCCCTGTTTATACCTTAGGCCTTAATCGCAAGGATGTGCGTATGCCAACGCGTGATGACATCCCTGTCGTGAATACGGACCGGGGTGGAAAAATCACTTATCATGGCCCTGGTCAAACGATCATTTACCTGTTAATTGATTTGAAACGCAAAGGCATGAATGTGCGCCAATTAGTCAGTGCTATGGAAAATTCGGTGGTGACTTTACTCGCAGAAATGAACGTCCCTGCATTAGCAAGAGCAGATGCCCCAGGGGTTTATGTGCATGATAAAAAGATTGCATCTGTTGGTTTACGATTAAAAAAAGAATGTTGTTATCACGGTATTGCACTTAATGTAGACATGGATTTGTCACCATTTAGCGCGATCGATCCATGTGGTTACCGTGGGTTAGAGGTGACGCAATTGCGCGATTTGAATATCCATTTAAGCCAAGCAGAAACGGCAGAAAAACTGCTAAAATACTTGACTAAAGAATTAGGCTATTCAGACTTAATATGACCGATCAATCGAAAAATGTAGCTGCAGTAAAACGCCCAAGTAAAGTTGCAGGTGTTAAAGAAACCAGCGAACAAAAAACCGCGCGTATTCCAATTAAAATTGTGCCGCAAGCACCGATGCGAAAGCCGGAGTGGATTCGAATGAAAGTGCCTGATAGTCTGCGCTTTCAAGAAATTAAACAGGTCTTACGCGAAAACAAACTGCATACAGTGTGTGAAGAAGCATCATGCCCCAACATTGGTGAGTGCTTTAGTGGCGGCACAGCTACGTTTATGATTTTGGGCGACATTTGCACACGTCGTTGTCCATTTTGTGATGTTTCGCATGGTAAACCATTACCCCCTGATGTGAATGAGCCGAGCAACTTAGCAAGTACGATCGCCCAGATGCGCTTGAATTATGTCGTCATCACTAGCGTGGACAGAGATGACTTAATGGATGGTGGTGCGCAGCATTTTGTGGATTGCATTCAAGCAGTCCGTACCGAGTCGCCAGCGATTAAAATTGAGGTATTGGTTCCGGACTTTCGAGGCCGTTTAGAAACGGCTGTTGAGATTTTAAAAATTGCACCGCCAGATGTGATGAATCACAATTTGGAAACGGTGCCTCGACTTTATAAACAAGCACGTCCTGGTGCCGACTATCAGAACTCCCTGAACTTACTCAAAGTATTTGGTGAACTTCATCCCGACGTGCCAACTAAATCCGGCTTAATGTTAGGCTTGGGTGAAACTGATGAAGAAATTTTGGAAGTCATGCAGGATTTACGAAATCATGGGGTAACGATGCTGACGTTGGGTCAGTACTTACAACCAAGCCAACATCATTTACCAGTTGTCAGGTTTGTCACGCCAGAGCGTTTTGCCGAGTTTGAGCAAGAGGCGCTTGCCATGGGATTTACGCAAGCGGCATGTGGCCCTATGGTGCGCAGTTCGTATCACGCTGACACACAAGCACATGCGGCTGGTGTTCAAATAAAGGAATCACTATGAGCAAGTTACGTTGGGGAATTTTAGGCGCAGCGCGCGTGAACGAGCGACTATTACCAGCCATTGTAGAGGCAAATAATTCCGAACTGGTTGCGATTGCTAGTCGTCGTCCAGGTGCCGCAGCTGAGACGCTGGCTAAATATGCACCTAAAGCGCAAGGCGTGAAAACATATGATGCGCTAGAAGATTTGCTTTCAGATGCGAATGTACAAGCCGTGTATATTCCGCTTGCTAACCATGAGCATGCAGAATGGGCATTAAAAGCGATTGCGGCAGGTAAGCATGTGCTGATTGAAAAGCCAATGGCTATCAAAGTCGAAGATATTGAAGCGATTGAGGCAGCCGCTTCCGAACACCATGTTAAGGTGATGGAAGGTTTTATGTATCGCTTTCATCCTCAACATCAGCGCGTGAAAGAAATTGTGCAGTCTGGCGTGATTGGTGAAGTGATGTTTGCGAAGGCCAGCTATTCTTTTATGATGCGGCCAGCACGGATGTATCGCCTAGCAAACGACACAGCGAACGGCGGGGGTGCGATGTGGGATATCGGTCCATACGCGATTCATACCTTAAGACATTGTTTTGCATCGAACCCGGTTAGCGTGATGGCCATCGCAAAATATGCAGACAGTGGCGCTGATATTGCCACCAGTGGCGTGATTGATTTCGGTGAAGGGAAGCGCGGTCATTTTGATACCAGTTTCGAATGTAGCCGCCAATCTGAATATACATTGGTGGGGACTAAGGGCGGTATTAAATGTCACACTGTTTGGCAGTTGCCTGGGACGAATGATGTGCCTGTGATTAGTTGGTGGAGTGAGGACGGCCGTAAGGGCGAGGAATTTTATCCGGCGAGCAATCATTTTAATCTTGAGATTGAGCATTTTAGCGATTGCGTCTTGCATGATAAAACACCGCTTCTTAGTTTCGAGGATGCTAAAAATAATTGCGCAACCATTATTGCAACCTTGCAATCTGCAGCCACAGGGCAGTGCATAAAACTATGATGAATCATGGTTGTGTGTTTTGTAACTCATTAGGTGGTGAGCTACTTTGGCAAAACGATTTATGTCGTATCGTGTTGGTCGATGATCCGAATTATGTTGGTTTTTGCCGCGTGATTTTAAACAAGCATGTGAAAGAAATGACGGATTTAAGTGATGCAGAACGTTTGCATCTTATGCAAATCACTTTCAAGGTAGAGCAAGTTTTACGTGATGTGCTGCAACCGACTAAAATCAACTTGGCGAGTCTTGGTAACAAAACGCCGCACATTCATTGGCATGTCATCCCGCGGTTCGAAACGGATATTCATTTTCCAGAAACGATATGGAGTGTGGAAGTGCGTCAAACAAACAAGCCAAATATTGTTGGTTTGTTTGCTATCCTAAAAACCAAGCTTGCTGAGGCTTTGGTTTAATTAAACTACCTGTAAACGTTCAACTAATTTACCTGCTTGTAAATGTGAACTGATGATTTCGTCGATATCATCTAAATCGACAAAGGTATACCAAACGGCCTCTGGATAAATCACGAGTAATGGCCCCTCTCCGCAACGATCTAGGCAGCCTGCACGATTAACTCTCGTTTTGCCCTCACCATTTAAGTTGAGTTTTTTTACCCTTGCTTTCATATGGTCAAACGCTGCTTCTGCATTGTGGTCTGTGCAACAAGCTGAACCATCTTCGCGCGTATTTAAACAGAAAAAAACGTGATGTTGGTAATGCGTATTCATGTGGTTTCCAATCCTATTTTTTATTCCGTTGCTTTAGTTGCTAAGCTATCTTCTTTAGTAAAAATCCAAGTTCTTGTAATGTCTAAAATATCGACCTCTTTGCGCAAATCTTCTGGAAAAGCGGCATAAGGTGAGCCCATTTTGACGATACGAACGGCGGCATCATCTAAGACCGGATAGCCGGAATGTTTTCTAATTTCAACTTTTTCGACTTCGCCATTTGATTTGATATAAACGGTGAGTTGTAATTGCCCGTATATTTTCTGGTCTTTAGCGGCTTCAGGATAGTTTAAATTGCCAATGCGCTCTATTTTCTGGCGCCATGATTCGACATAGGCTGCAAAACGATACTCCTGCGTGCGCGCGCCAATTGATTTACGCTTTGGACGTTTTTGATAGTCGTCCTGCTGTTTGTTAATCTGCGCTTCTAGCCTCGCCATTTCTAAACTAGCGCTCATCAAGTCGCTTGTGTTGAGTGCTTTTGTCGTGGAGTCTTGTAAGCCTGTTTCAGGATTGGTAGGGCGCGTTTTTTGAGTGGGATCTGTCTCGATGGCGTGTGATGCTTTGAGTTGACTCATTAACGCTTGTGCTTGTTTATCCAGTTCAGCAAGTCGTTCGGCTTTTCGATTAGCCTCAGCTTCTGCACTCGCTAAGCTTTTCTCTAGGGCTTTTGAGTGGCGCTCTTCTGTTGCATCGGCAGATTTGTTTTTTTGCCAAGGCAATGCAGATTTTAGTTGTCTATTTTCAGCGGTGTTACCACCGCCATCTAAATTCGCTTGTGCAAGTGCGTCAGCTTTTTTGGGTCTTTTATGATGCTTGCTGTTCACCAGTACGACATCTAAAGTGGACATCTGGTCTTTGAAAAATTGCAACGCAGGCGGCTGAAATTTGACGAAGGTAATAATGAGCACATGAACGATTGCTGAGCTTAATAAAGCTAAGGTAAAAAAATCTAGCTTTTTAAGTCTATCTAACAACATGCTTAGAATGTTAGGGGGAAGCTTATTGGGTGAGCTGTGTTAGTAGCTTTTGGTGAATACCACCAAAGCCACCATTGCTCATCACCAAAATCTGGTCACCATTTTTTGCTTCATCCACAATGGCTGTAATAAGTGCATCCATGTTGTCAAAAACTTTGGCTTTTGCGCCCATTGGTTCGAGTGCCTCTTTTGCATCCCAGCCAAGGTTTGCACCAAAGCAATAAACTAAGTCAGCATCGACCAAACTTGCTGGTAAGGCCTGCTTCATTACGCCTAATTTCATGGTATTTGAGCGAGGCTCTAATACGGCCAAAATACGTGCCTCACCAACTTTTGCGCGCAAGCCAGCAACGGTGGTAGTAATGGCGGTTGGATGATGGGCGAAGTCATCGTATACACTCACCCCTCTTTCGATACCACGAAGCTCCATACGGCGTTTGACGTTTTGGAATAGTCCAAGTGCTTCAATCCCAACCTCAACTGCAACACCTACATGACGTGCAGCAGCCAATGCAGCAAGCGCATTCATACGATTATGTTCGCCAAGCAACTCCCATTCAACGCGGCCCACGACTTTGCCATTTAATAGCACGTCAAAGCTACCATCTGGGTCAGCTTCTCCACCTTGCCATCCATCATTTGAGCCAAAGTGCTCAACGGGTGTCCAGCAACCACGATCGATTACACGCTTCAAACTTTCTTCCTTGCCATTCGCCACGACTAATCCTTGTTGAGGAACAGTTCTGACCAAATGGTGAAATTGGGTTTCAATCGCATGCAAATCTGCAAAGATGTCGGCATGGTCAAACTCAAGATTGTTTAAGATCGCTGTCCGTGGGCCGTAATGCACAAATTTGGAGCGCTTATCAAAGAATGCCGTATCGTATTCGTCAGCCTCAATCACAAAAAATGGGGAGGTGCTTTTAGTGTCTTGTTTTGGCGTTTGGGGTAGGCGCGCGGACACTGAAAAGTTTTGGGGTACGCCGCCAATCAAAAAGCCAGGCGCCAATCCAGCGTGCTCTAAAATCCATGCGAGCATTGATGAAGTAGTCGTTTTCCCATGTGTCCCAGCGACGGCAAGCACCCATTTGCTAGGTTCGCCTTGTGGGTGCAGAATGTTCTCAGCTAACCATTGTGGTCCGGAAATGTAAGGAAGTCCTTTGTTCAGAATTTCTTCCATGAGCGGATTGCCACGTGATACCACATTGCCAATCACGTACACGTCAGGGTTTAAATCTGTTTGGCTTGGGTCAAAGCCCTCAATGAGCTTAATGCCTTGAGCTTCCAGTTGCGTGCTCATTGGTGGATACACATTGGCATCACAGCCCGTCACTGTATGGCCAGCATCTTTTGCGAGTACAGCTACGCCGCCCATAAAAGTGCCGCAAATACCAAGGATATGAATGTGCATGGTGAGCCTTCTTAATTAAGCCAAATTCGGCGCTAACCAGCGCGCTAATTCTTCTTTGTTCATCCTTCGTCTATTGGCAAGTTCAGTGAGTTGATCTTCGCCAATTTTGTCCACGCTGAAGTACTTCGCTTCAGGATGAGCGAAATAATAACCAGAAACCGCTGCAGCTGGGCTCATTGCATAAGAGTCAGTAAGCGCCATGCCAATTTCTGTCGCTTGCATGATTCTAAACATCTCAGTTTTGACGGTATGGTCTGGGCAAGCGGGATAGCCTGGCGCTGGGCGAATGCCTTGATATTGTTCAGCAATCAAAGCTTCATTGTTTAATTGCTCTTCAGCGGCATAGCCCCATAAATCGGTTCGCACACGTTGATGTAAATATTCTGCGAAAGCTTCAGCCAAGCGGTCCGCTAAGGATTTGAGCAGGATGCTATTAAAGTCATCATGCGCCTCTTCAAAGCGCTTGAGATGCTTTTCAATGCCTAATCCAGCGGTCACTGCAAACATGCCAATGTAATCCCCAATACCAGATTCTTTAGGTGCAATGAAATCGGCCAAGCACTGATTAGGGCGTGGTACGCCATCAATCACTGGTTTTTCAGATTGCTGACGCATGCCGTAGTAAGTGAAGGCCACTTCTTTGCGAGTTTCATCGGTATAAATTTCGATGTCATCTTCATTGACGCTATTAGCGGGCAATAGAGAAACTACACCATTGGCTGTTAGCCAGCGACCTTCAATAATTTTCTTGAGTAATGCTTGGCCGTCAGCGAATAATTTTGTCGCAGTTTCACCCACGACAGGATCTTTAAGAATGGCTGGGTAAGCGCCTGCCAAATCCCACGTTTGGAAGAAAGGACCCCAGTCTATGTATTGGGCAATGGTCGCTAAATCGATATTTTCTAAAACACGTCGACCAATAAATTTAGGTTTTACTGGCGTATTAATTCCGGTGAATGAGAGTTTGGTTTTATTCTTACGGGCATCTTCAATCGATAACATAGGCACGCCTTTTTTATTGGCGTGTTGATTGCGAGCGCGTTCATAGTCTGCATTTAATTCAGTGATATAAGCATCACGCTGTTCAGGCGATACTAAAGACTGCATCACAGCAACTGAACGTGAGGCATCTGGTACATATACCACTGGGCCATCATAATGCGGCGCGATTTTGACGGCTGTATGCGCGCGTGATGTCGTTGCGCCACCAATTAATAGGGGTGTTTTAAGGCCACGGAAATAAGGGTCGCGTTGCATTTCGCGGGCAACATGTGCCATTTCCTCAAGTGACGGAGTGATCAAACCTGATAAGCCAATGATGTCAGCATTTTCTGCTTTAGCTAGGGCTAGAATCTCTGAACACGGCACCATGACTCCCATGTTGACGACTTCAAAGTTATTACATTGCAACACAATAGAAACGATATTTTTGCCGATGTCATGCACGTCACCTTTGACCGTAGCAATGACCATCTTGCCTTTTGGTTTTGCAGCAACGCCTGTGCGTTTCTCTTCTAAAAGTTTCTCTTCTTCAATAAATGGAATGAGATGAGCAACCGCTTGTTTCATCACGCGCGCTGATTTCACGACTTGCGGTAAGAACATTTTTCCTTGTCCGAATAAATCCCCCACGATGTTCATGCCATCCATGAGCGGACCTTCAATCACATGAATAGGGCGCCCACCATTTTTTAATGCTTCAACACGTGCTTCTTCAGTATCTTCATTGATGAATTCTGTAATGCCATGGACCAGTGCATGCGCAAGACGCTTTTGGACGCTAACTGGATTCTCGGGCGTGCCACGCCATTCCAGTGTCGCTGCCTCTTTTTTACCACCAGCGGTGAGCGTGCCAGCCATTTCAATCATGCGCTCGGTTGCATCAGGACGGCGATTTAATACGACGTCCTCCACGCACTCACGTAAGGCTTCTGGGAGGTCGTCATAGATGCCAATCATGCCCGCATTCACAATCCCCATGGTCATGCCTGCTTTAATGGCATGGTAAAGGAACACGGTATGAATCGCCTCACGTGCAGGCTCGTTTCCGCGGAAGCTAAAACTTACATTCGAGACACCACCTGAAATTTTTGCATGTGGCAGATTTTCTTTAATCCAGCGCGTCGCGTTAATGAAATCGACTGCGTAGTTATTGTGTTCTTCAATGCCGGTGGCAATGGCAAAGATATTTGGATCAAAAATAATGTCTTCAGCTGGAAAGCCAACTTGATCGACCAATAAATCATAAGCACGTTTGCAGATTTCGACTTTGCGCTCAAATGTATCCGCTTGGCCTTTTTCATCAAAAGCCATCACGATAACCGCCGCACCATAGCGCATACATAGTTGTGCTTGGCGCAAGAACTCGGCCTCGCCTTCTTTCATCGAAATCGAGTTAACAATCGCTTTGCCTTGTACACATTTTAGGCCTGCCTCGATGACCTCCCATTTTGAGGAGTCAATCATAATAGGCACGCGTGCAATATCAGGCTCAGAAGCTACTAGATTCAAAAAGTGTGACATGGCTTTGATGGCATCAAGCATGCCTTCGTCCATGTTGATGTCGATGATTTGCGCACCGTTTTCAACTTGTTGACGAGCAACTTGCAGGGCCTCTTCAAACTGCTCGTTTAGAATCATACGAGCGAAAGCCTTAGAGCCTGTGACATTGGTGCGCTCACCTACGTTAACAAATAAGGAGTTGTCATCGATCACGAAAGGCTCGAGGCCTGAAAGTTTGGTTGTTTTTTCAATGACCGGAACTTGACGTGGCGCTATTGTTTTTAGTGCATCAGCAATCGCTTTAATATGCGGCGGTGTTGTTCCGCAGCAACCGCCAGCGATGTTAATAAAGCCGCTTTCGGCGAAGTCTTTCACCAGCGCTGAAGTATCCGCTGGTTTTTCATCAAAGCCAGTATCGGACATTGGATTCGGTAAGCCGGCGTTCGGATAAATACAGACAAAGGTGTCGGCAATTTTTGAAAGCTCCTGCGCATAAGGCCGCATCAAAGCAGCACCCAAGGCGCAATTTAGGCCAATAGTCAGTGGCTTCGCATGGCGAACTGAATGCCAAAAAGCGGGCACTGTTTGGCCGGATAAAATACGCCCAGAGGCATCAGTAACGGTTCCTGAAATCATCAGCGGTAAGCGTTTTCCGCTTTCCGCAAAGAACGCATCAATCGCAAAAAGAGCTGCCTTACAGTTGAGCGTGTCGAAGATGGTTTCGACCATCAGAATGTCTACACCCCCTTCAACCAAAGCACGGGTCTGCTCAAGATAGGCGGTAACCAACTGGTCAAACGTTACGTTACGTGCAGCAGGGTCATTCACGTCAGGTGAAATCGAGGCGGTTTTGGGAGTTGGCCCTAAGGCACCGGCTACAAAGCGAGGTTTGTCTGGGCTGCTATATTGATCACACGCTGCACGTGCAAGCTTTGCTGAGGCAAGGTTCATCTCATAAACGAGATGGGCCATGTGGTAATCATCTTGTGCAA
The DNA here is from genome assembly GCA_903870165.1 of uncultured Methylophilaceae bacterium. GTDB lineage: Bacteria > Pseudomonadota > Gammaproteobacteria > Burkholderiales > Methylophilaceae > Methylopumilus_A. The sequence goes on from CAIQBW010000023.1 coordinate 22,330, forward strand.
CACTTGTTGCGCCAAAGGTGTTGGTTTCAACAATATCAGCACCAGCGGCTAAATACTGTTCGTGAATCTCTTGGATTATATGCGGCTGCGTAAGGCTAAGTAACTCGTTATTGCCTTTTACAAAAAGTTCGCGTGTCGTTTCAGCGGGTGCTTGATTGTGATTGGCGCCGCAACCACAGGTGTTGCCTTTGTTGCAGAACTCAGCGCCACTTGGGCCTTTAAAGTCTTTGAAGCGACCATTCTCCCCACCGCGATAATCCGCTTCGGTGAGCTTGTATTGCTGAATCATTGTGCCCATTGCGCCATCCAAAATCAGGATGCGTTGAGCTAATAAATCGCGCAAAATTTGTTCGGTTGGAGAAATTGGGGTCATGTAAAAAGTCTCAAAGCCTTATTTTAGCTTGCTTGGTAGACCATCATTATAAAGCAGGCTCGTTATTTCACTAAACTAAAAGCGCCTATATTTTAGTCATTGTGTTGCTCAAGTTTACTTAGTTGCCTCTCTAATGTATCGAGTTTTTCTCGAGTTTGTCTCAAGACTTCTGTTTGGATGTCGAACTCTTCTCTAGAAACGAGCGCCAATTTGGTGAATGCGCTCTGCAATAGTGCATGGATATTTTTTTCCAAATCGCCTGCCGGTGATTGGGAAAGAGTTTCTCTAATTCTTGAAGATAGTTCTTCAACAAATTGCATGCTCATAAATGATGACCTTTTCGATTGAATTTGACGAAATTTTATCACTCTATAAAAATAATTATAAACATTAATCCCTAGGTATTATAAACATCCACTAACACTTTATTTCTCTAGGATTTTATATTGGCATATGTTTTGCTGGTATATGATCTAAGCAAAAATTAACTTAAGTAGAAAACATGCAAAAATCTCATTTTCCCCAAAAACTCACTGCTTATCTGCAGTCAGATTCAATCAAAAATTTCGCCGCCTTTACCTTTGCGCTAATTGGTTATGTGATTGGCGTTTGGATGTTATTCGCTGCAAATGGCTTTATAAATTTTTTAGGCGTCCTGCTGACTGCTGAGGCGCTTATTATCAGCGCCTATTTATTACATGAGCTCTCACATGGCAGTATTTTTAAATCCTCTAAAACTAACGAACGCTGGGCAAATGTCATGGCCTGGATTAATGGTAGTTGTTACAGTACTTTTAAAGAAATACGTGATAAGCATATCCACCATCATGTAGACCGTGCTGATGTCTTAACATTTAACGTTCAAACTTTAATGAACAGTATGCCAGGCTTAGCTAGAAATCTAATTAAGCTACTGGAATGGGCATATGTGCCTGCCCTAGAAATACTCATGCATTTTTTGGTGATTATTTTGCCGTTCTTGAAGCCAGAATGGCACCAAAAGCGCCTTCGCTTAATCCTAATCATCCTCATTAGAATCCCATTGTTTATTTTGATGGCTTGGGTATCCATGAAGGCATGGATTTTGTATTTGGTGGCTTATGGACTGATGCTGACGGCATTGCGATTTGCGGATGCGTTTCAACATACTTATGACGTGTTTTTAGAGTCAGAACTGGCCAAGAATGACGGTAAATTAAATGATGGAAAATTGCGTAATCGTGCTTATGAGCAGGCGAACACCTTTTCGAATTTAGTTTCGATTAAATATCCTTGGCTCAATCTATTATTTTTAAACTTTTCATATCATAACGCGCATCACGAAGTGCCTTTGGCACCTTGGCATGGCCTACCGGCACTACATAAAAAAATGTTTGGCAGTTCCACAGAATTGCCAATCGTTCCAATGTCTAAGCTTTTACTCGCCTATCATCGTTATAGAGTTGCTCGCTTACAAAGTGATGATTATGGTGTGATCACCAACCAAACTGCTGATGCTTTTATCGGCGCTGCGGGTGTTTCATTTTTAACTGCGCTTTGACAGGAAAACTATGACCAGCGTTACCAAAATGTGGCCAATTCTAACGGCTACTCATCAATACGATAAATCTCTATCGACTAGAAATAGAGGCGTTGGTCAAATGATTAAGGCGCCAATATTGGCCTATTTAATTGAGACTAAAAATGGAAGAATTTTGTATGACGTAGGCTGCGATTACAACAAAATTAACGACCCAAGCTTACGCGCTCATTACTACAATCCAGAGGTTTTTGAGTTTGGAGCCCCTGATATGGATCCAGCACAGCGCCTACCGAATCAACTTAAGCGGCTGGGACTTACTTCCACCGATATTGATCTTATATTTTTGAGCCATTTGCATTTTGATCATGCTGGTGGATTGTGTGACTTGTGTGGGTCTGAAGTCCATATTCAAGCAGATGAACTGGCGGCGGCAAACCAGGCTGATGACTTAGCTTATTTTGATAATGAAGTTGCTGCTCAAGAAAGCTGGGTGGTAAAAGAAGGTGAATATGATCTTTCGCTTGGTGTGCGGGCAATTTCAAGTCCTGGGCATACGGCTGGGCACATGTCTCTTTGGATTGAAATGCCAAAAGGCCCACCGGTGATTTTGGCTGGGGATGCAGCAGATCTAATTGAGAATATTGAGGACGAGATCGCGCCAGGGAATTGTTGGCAGAATCAAACTGAACTTGCAATTGAAAGTATCCGAAAAATAAAAAAAATAGCCCACGATGAGAGGGCTGAGCTATGGCCCAATCATGACATCGTGTTTTGGAAAACTTTAAAACAGTTTCCGGAATTTCATTCATGATCTCTTCTTCTATAGGCGTTCGACTATCAAACCCCGCTTCAAGTTTGCCGGTCATTTCAATACTGATAGGCACAGTATTCTGGGGCTTGCTTTGGTGGCCTTTAAAGTTCTTCGCTCAAGTAGGGCTCACTAGCAATCTGATTGGTGTGACAGCCTACCTGATGGTAGGCCTCGTTGCGATCCCAATCGTTTGGGTACAGCGAAAATTATGGCGTGATGAGTGGTTATTGTTGGTCTTGATAGGCTTCTTTTTTGCGCTAGCCAACATTAGTTTTAACACGGCATTGATGCATGGCGAGGTCGTGCGCGTCATGCTGTTATTTTACTTATTGCCAGCTTGGGGTGCTTTAGGTGGGGTGCTATTCCTTGGTGAAAAATTAAGTATGCAACGTTGCTTTGCTATTGCAATCTCTATTTTGGGCGTGTTTGTCATTATGGGGATTGATGCCATATCTTGGGAATTTTCATTAGCAGACATAATGGCTTTAGCTGCTGGCATGTGCTTGTCTGCAGCAGGGGTTCTTAATAAAAAGGCGCTTAAAATCCCCATGGCTAGCAGATCTTTTGTGCCTTTTATCTTTTGCCCCATTTTGGCTGTTGTGGGAAATTATTTTTCGCCAACACCTATGCCAGAAATGAGCTTAATGATTTGGGCGTTATTGGCGGGCTTTGCTTTTATATGGATACTTGGGGCGACGATTTTTACGACATTAGGAGTGAGTCATATTGAAGCCAGTAGAGCATCTATATTGCAGGTCACAGAATTGTTTATAGCAATTATTTCAGCCATGTTTATTGGTGGAGAGGTTCTTGAAGTGAAGGAGTATGTAGGCGGCACGCTGATTATTCTGGCCACATTATTAGAAGCCTTTGATTCAACCCCCGCAAAATAAATCGTGGCGCACAGGCCCATATTTTGCACAAATATCGTGCATGCAATAGGTGTTTTCGGTGTTAGCATTAACTGGCCATAATCTAAGCAACTAATTTTTATCAATTATTTTTCACTTTAATTTGGTTGGCATATTCCTTGCTAACTATAATACTGGAAGGCGACAAGATGTTTTTGTCGCAATAGTATTCAATGACATCTAGGGTTCCGTTTTCGACAATTGAAAAGTCTGGACCAAGAGTTGTCGGTCATCGATAGATGGCTACACGGAGGGATAAAAGCCCGGGAGACTGCGTTTATTTAAATGCCGCCTTCTTATATTTCTTTCGTTTCATGGGGCTAAGATGCAACAACCTTTCGTATCAAATTTATTCCTAGCAGTTGGTCCTAGCTTCGTCACTCGAATGGGTTGCCTCGCGTGAGTTTGTCAGGCGTACCTCAATCTTACTTGGGCATGTGGCGGCGCACACTGCTTGAGCAAGGGCATACGCTTGATGCCACAACCTTGGTCTTGTGGATACAGACCGAACAGTATCATGTGGATATTAGAATTCCTGCGTCTCGTCCATCGCTCGAGTCGGTCGAACAGTTGGAAGACTACTCATTTGAACAACTTGTTTGTCTTGCATCACAGCAAGGATTTACTGGGGTCACACAAGTTAAACGTAACGTTGCTGAGTGGTTGCGCGACCATGATTATCAGCCATTTAATTCTCGTCGTGATATTGCAGAAATGCGTTTTGAGAATGATCACATTCTTATTGAAAATGGAATTGATGCTGACTATTTTGAGCGATGGGAGAAGGTGCCCAATTCGGACTTAAACCTCAGCATAAGACCATGTGAAGGCCAGGATCGGCATGGGACGAAAGTCCCTGCAAGATTGTTCACCTCCTACAAAACATTTGCATATGCCAGACCTAGAAGTAAGCCCTTACCTTCGGCTGATAGTATTTCAGAAGCGATTTCAACCCATCATCCTAGCAAAGAAGAGCTTCTAGATTGGCTGGATTTTGAGATTTCATTTGGTGAGATTAGTGACGAGAACCAAGGAATGATTACCCACTCCACTTTTCCATTCAGAGAAGGAGATGCCCTTAAATTCAATGAGCTATGACAATACGATTTTGGTTAGTAGTTTATTTCTAGTTGGTGTTTTTTAATTTTTTGATTGTATTTATTTTAGGAGATTCAACATGTTATTTAATTCAAAAGGTTCGAGCTTCAAGAAGCTGATCATTGCAGCCTCTATTCCGATGGCTTTCGCATTTAGTAATGTCAGTCATGCGGCAGCACCACTTAAGATTGCGTATAGCGATTGGCCAGGTTTCGTTGCGTGGCAAGTGGCGATTGACAAAGGCTGGTTTAAGGAAGCTGGTGTTGATGTGAAGTTTGACTGGTTTGATTATGGTGCATCGATGGATGCCTTTACTGCGGGTAAAGAAGATGCAGTATTTGTGACTAATGGCGATGCCTTAGTGGTTGGATCTGGCGGCGCAAAAAATACGATGATTTTGATTACCGATTATTCAAATGGTAACGACATGATCATTGGTAAACCTGGGGTTAAAAGTCTTAAAGATTTAAAAGGTAAAAAAGTTGGTACAGAGCTTGGTATTGTGGACCATTTATTGTTACTAGATGGTCTAGAAAAAGCAGGCATGACAGAGTCGGACGTTAAGCTTGTTAACACTAAAATTAACGACACACCTCAGGCTTTGGCTGCAGGTGATCTAGCTGCAATTGGCGTCTTTGAGCCAAGTGCAAGCCAAGCGCTAAAATTAGTCCCTGGTTCAAAACCGATCTACACATCAGCGCAATCACCAGGTTTGATTTACGACGTGCTCACCGTTAGTCCTGCAAGCTTGTCTAGCCGTAAAGAAGATTGGAAAAAACTAATTGGCGTGTGGGGCAAGGTTGTTGCGTATATTAATGACCCTAAAACACAGGCTGATGCAATCAAAATCATGTCTGCACGCGACGGTTTATCACCAGCTGAATATGGCAGATTCTTAAAAGGCACACGTCTATTATCAGTAGAAGAAGGTAAAGCGGCTTATGTAAAAGGTGATGACCTGAAGTCACTATGGGGCTCTACAAAAAATGCTGATAAGTTCAATGTCAAAAATGCAATTTATAAAACTCCGCAAGACATTGGCAAGTTCATTGATCCGTTGCTTTACAAGTAATCATTAAGAAATCGGGAGTAGAGATGAAAGCAAAATTTTTCGTGACTGGCTGGTTTAATGTGCGGCAAGAGTTGTCGAAAGAGCGCCGCAAAATAATTGGCTGGGCTTCTTTTTTACTCCCAATTCTTATTTGGTGCACAGTCAGCTATGTGCCCTTTGTTTGGCACCCTGAAGTCCTAGTAGAAAAAGTTGGTGATGTCGATTATTTCCAAGAAGGGATGCGTATTGATAAGGCGATCTATCTAGAAGAGCTAGCCAATATGAAGCAGCAAGGAAAAAAAGCTCCCCAGGGGGAGCCTGCTAATCCGATTTATTTGCCAGCCCCTCATGAAGTAGCTAAAGCATTTTATAACGCATTTACAACCCCACCTGCGCAAAAGGATGGTTTGTGGATGCATCAAAGTTTATGGCAAAGCATCCAAGTGATCTTTTGGGGTTTTGTAATCTCGTCACTTATCGGTGTTCCCTTAGGAGTCTTGTGTGGAACTTATAGTCTCTTCGCACGATTGTTTGAACCCTTTATTGAATTTTTTCGCTATCTGCCAGCTCCAGCTTTTGGAGCGTTGATGGTGGCAATTTTGGGCATTTATGATGGCCCTAAGATTGCAATTATTGTGATTGGAACGTTTTTCCAGCAAGTATTAGTGATTAGCAATACGACACGTAAGCTTGATTACTCATTGATTGAAGCAGCCATGACCTTAGGTACTAGTAAGTGGAAGCTTCTCACAAATGTCGTCATCCCTGGAATCTTGCCAAGCCTTTATGTTGATATGCGAATTCTATTGGGCTGGGCATGGACCTATCTAATCGTAGCTGAGTTAATAGGCACGTCATCAGGCATTACTTTATACATTACGCAGCAAGCGCGTTATCAGCATTTTGAGAATGTCTATGCTGCAATCTTCATCATCGGTTTTATTGGATTAGGTACAGATTTAATTTTAGCGTGGCTAGGTAGACGCATGTTCCGCTGGGACAAGCCTGCTAACAAAGAGTAGCGAGGATTAGCAATGACAAACAAAAATAGTATCCCTAATTATTTAGACCAGTCGGTTGAGGTGAAAGCGCGTTTTGAAAAACTAAAAAATCGCGATGTTATCTTGGAGGTTAAGAATTTAACCAAGGTATACAAAACCAATAAAGGCGAAACAACCGCCCTTAAGAATGTAAGTTTTAAAACTCACAAACGAGAGTTTGTTTGCATCATTGGGCCATCGGGCTGCGGAAAATCTACGTTGGCAAGAGTTCTTGCTGGGCTAGAGGGTTACTCTGGCGGCGAGGTATTGCTAGATGGTAAGCCAATTGAGGGTCCGGGTCGGGATAGGGGGATGGTCTTTCAAGGGTACACCTTGTTTCCGTGGCGCACCGTTAAACAAAACGTCATGTTCGGCTTAGAGATGAACGGCATGGGTGTAAATCAAGCAGGGCCTGAAGCTGAGTTGTGGCTTGAGTTGGTTGGCCTGGAAAAGTTTGCTAATGCTTATCCTCATGAACTCTCTGGTGGGATGAAACAACGGGTCGCAATCGCAAGAGCACTGGTCAATCAGCCGCGCATTTTGCTCATGGATGAGCCATTTGGGGCGTTGGATGCACAAACGCGTTCCAAAATGCAGGCCCATCTGCTTGAGATCTGGCGCAACATTGATATTACGGTTGTATTCATTACCCATGACTTGGATGAAGCGATTTTCTTGGCAGACCGTATTTTGGTATTAAAAGCGCATCCAGGTGAAGTGATGGAGCTCATAGAGGTTCCTGTGCCTCGTCCTCGTCAATTAAGTCAAATCAATTCACCGGAATTCTTGGCGACTAAAGCAAGGTTAGAGGCTTTGATTCATCCTCATGAAGAGCAAGAGTCAACAGAAGAGCCTATTCAACAGCGCATGATTCGTTTTGTAAACGTCGCTGATAACGTGGAGTAAAGTAATGACAATGGAATGGTCTAAAACCACCTGGGATGAATTACCTGCCAAGTTAGAGTCGGCCAATTTTTCAGCTATTTTGCCTATTGGTGCGACCGAGCAGCATGGACCGCATATGGGCTGTGGAATGGATTACGTGCTCGCGGACGTTTTGTGTAAAGCAGTTGCAGAAAAAACCGAGGTCCCCATGTTGCCCACAATGCCTTATGGATGCTCGATAGGGCACAGTCAGAAATGGCCTGGCACGATCGCACTTCAGCCGATTACGCTGATCAACACAATTAAGGATATGGGCGACTGGGCTTATCACAGTGGGGTTCGTCGTTTGTTTATTGTTAATACCCACGTTACGAATGCTGCTCCCTTGCGTTGTGCTCTAGAAATGCTCCGTGCGAGTCATGATGACATGATGATTGCGGTCATCAACACAGCGCACTTAAGTAAACGTGCTAAAGAGTTTCAGCATGCCGATGGTGATGATTGGCATGCCAATGATGGAGAAACTTCGCTAATGTTAGCGACTGTGCCAGACATGGTGCGCATAGAAAAATTAAAAATGGCAGATGACCCTGATCGCACTGAAGGCTTGGTGTTTTCACATCCGGTGAATAGAACCAGTTTAAATGGCGTTACTGGTAGCCCTAGTCTTTCAAGTAAGGAAAAAGGCGAGACATGGTTTGCTTGGATGGTCGAGGATTTAAGTAATACGGTTTTAAAAGGTAAGCAAGAGCATCCTCCTTTGGGATATTCATATTTCGATTCATTTAATGATTAATTAAGGATAGCAAACGATGAAAACAGCAGCAGAAGTTAAGCATATTGAACTTAATCTGAAAGAAAAAGGTGTCAAATATTGTATCGGCGCTTATGTAGATATCCATGGCATTCCTAAAGGCAAAGTCGTGCCGATTGATCACTTGCAACAAATGGCTAACGGCTCAGAACGCTATACAGGTTATGCATTAGATGGATTAGGCCAAGGGCCAAGCGATGATGAAATTACTTCGGTCCCAGACTTAGATAAAATTATTCAATTACCATGGGAAACTAAAGTCGCTTGGATGCCAGCTGACAACTACTTTCAAGGCAACCCATATCCACTGAACACGCGTGTTGCTCTTAAAAATGTATTGGCAGAAGCTGAAAAAATGGGCTTCGGTATGAATCTGGGCATTGAATGCGAAATTTATTTGTTTGAGCAAAATGCCGATGGCAGTTTAAGTGTGCCTAATCCTGATGACAAACTGGCTAAAGCTGCTTATGACGTCAGCACATTTATGGATAACTTTACTTGGTTAGACAAAATGGCGACTGCGATGAATAGTTTAGGATGGGATTTATATTCATTCGACCATGAGGATGGCAACAGCCAATTCGAATTTGATTTCAATTATAGCGATGCACTGACCATGTGTGACCGCTTTACTTTCTTCCGTTATATGGCAAAACATTATGCAAAGGAAGACGGCTTGTTAGCGACAACCATGCCTAAACCATTTGCCGATAAAACTGGGACTGGTGCGCATTTTAATATTTCACTTTATGACCTTAAAACTGGTGCGAATTTATTCGCATGCGATCCGAAAGATGACCCTCGTGGTTTAGGTTTAACCACTTTGGGGTACCAATTTATTGCAGGTATTTTAAAACACGGTCCTGCACTTTGCGCCGCATTCGCTCCGACAGTTAATAGTTACAAGCGTTTAGTACGCCGAGGTGCAATGAACTACTTTAGTTGGGCGCCAGTATTTAATTCTTTCGGATCAAATAATCGTACTAATTCAGTACGTGTGCCTATGGGTGGTGGACGTTGTGAATCTCGCAATGCGGATGGCTCAGTCAATCCATATTTAGCGGCGACTTTGGCATTAGCAGCTGGCTTAGAGGGTATCAAAGAGGGATTGGATCCAGGAAAGCCAAATGAAGACAACTTGTATGAAATGACAGAAGAAGAGCGTGCAAAGCGTGGTATCGGTTTTCTTCCGCAAACATTGCAAGAGGCTGTCAAAGCCTTTGCCTCTGACCCATTAGTAGAAAAAACATTAGGCAAAGGACTGAGTGATGAGTTTATTAAATATAAAACGGAAGAGTGGGAAGCTTATCATCAGTCTGTTAGCCAATGGGAAATCAGCCGCTACAGCCACATGTTTTAACAAGAGAATGATTTAAGATGACAACAAAATTTGATCAAAATAAAGTGTTATGGGAAGAAGCAGTCCCTGGAGGGTGTCATTGGTCAGGATTGATGCGTCGGGGGACGGCGCTTCGATTGACCGATTTGCAAGGTGCTGCAAATGTTTCAATGCTGTTATATAACGCTGAAGAGAAATTGGAGCGTTACAACATGCCAGACACTTTAAAGGCCCAACATACGGCATATTTAACGACAGGTAATGTTTGTTATTCCGACATGGGTCGCGTCTTGGCCTCAATTATTGATGACCGCGTTGGGTGGCATGACACGGTTTGTGGCTTATCGGATGCTGAGCTCATTATGAAAAAATATGGCCCGAGTGACTATCAGTCAAATAGTAATGCCATGTATCGGAATGCCAAAGATGGACTGCTAGTTGAATTGTCAAAACACGGCTTAGGAAAACGGGATTTGGTGCCGAATATCAATTTCTTTAGCAAAGTGATTGCTGACGAGAGCGGCACACTAAGCTACATTGAAGGCCATAGTAAGGCTGGTGATTTTATTGATATCAGATTTGATATGAATGTCTTAGTGGTGCTGTCGACAGCACCACATCCACTCGATCTTCGTCATCAATATCAACCCGCTGATGTGCTTTTAACTGCTTGGCATGCTGGTTTGGCAACGAATGAGGATGTTTGCGTCCAACATTGTGAACAAAATAAGCGTGGGTTTATCAACACCACTCGCTTTTATGCAAGTTAAGGAATTTTTATGTCGGCATCATTTGTAGCAAGTAAACTAGATCCAGCAAAAGCAATTTTGAACGAAGTTTGTAAAGCGGGAGATCCGTGGACGGGGATAGTGAAGAAGGGCCAAATTTTCCGCATCCTTGATCTAGAAGGCAATCAAGCTGTGGATACTTTGTTTTATAACGCAGAAGATGCAGAAGAGCGATATAGCGCTGCAGACACTATTCAGAAACAAGGCAAGCTTTATCTGACCACTGGCTCGGTGCTTTATTCCACTGAAGGTCGTCCAATGCTCACTATTATTGCGGACACTTGTGGCAGGCACGATACGCTTGGTGGCGCTTGTTCTTCAGAAAGTAATACGGTTCGTTATGATCTTGCTAAACGTCCAATGCATAGTTGTCGTGATAGTTTTATGCATGCGCTTCAGCACTCTTGCCATGTGCATGATCGTGACATGACCAAACGAGATATTACAGCCAATATTAATTTTTTTATGAATGTGCCTGTTTCGCCACAGGGGGCTTTAAGCTTTGCTGACGGAATCTCAGGGGCTGGCAAGTATGTAGAAATGCGAGCGGAAATGGACATTCTGGTGCTGATTTCCAATTGTCCGCAATTAAATAATCCATGTAACGGCTATAACCCTACTCCAGTGCAATTGCTTATCTGGAATTCAAACTAGTTAGCGGGACGACCTGCTGATTGATCTTATAAGCGAGACGACTCGCAGCTTGAGAGTTAAAAAATGTTTACTAAAGTGTTAATTGCAAATCGAGGCGAAATTGCCTGCCGTGTCATTCGCACCCTTAAAAAAATGGGCATTCATTCGGTGGCTATATATTCCGATGCGGATGCGAATGCACGTCATGTGTTAGATGCTGATGAAGCTTATTGTGTAGGCCCAGCACCAGCAGCTGAAAGCTATTTGAATATCGATCATATTTTGCAAATTGCCCAAAAAACGGGCGCTCAGGGCATACATCCTGGCTACGGATTCTTATCAGAAAATGCAGCTTTTGCTGAGCGGTGTGAAGCATTAGGCATTGCATTTATCGGACCTAGCCCACAACAAATGCGCGACTTTGGTTTGAAACATACCGCCCGAGCATTAGCCGAAAAAAATGGCGTACCTTTGCTGCCAGGCACAGGCTTATTGGCTGGTGTTGATGAAGCTAAATTAGAAGCTGAAAAGATTGGTTATCCAGTGATGTTGAAAAGTACCGCAGGCGGTGGCGGTATTGGGATGCAATTGATTTGGGGTGTGGATGAGTTAGAAAGTGCATTTGCTTCTGTGCAACGACTTTCGAGTGCCAACTTTAAAGATACGGGCATTTATTTAGAAAAGTATGTTCAGGCCGCACGTCACATTGAAGTGCAGATTTTCGGTAACGGATTAGGCGATGTGATTGCCCTAGGTGAGCGAGATTGCTCTGTTCAACGCAGAAACCAAAAGGTCATTGAAGAAACGCCAGCTCCGAATATTACTCAGGAAGTGAGGGATGCGCTTGCGGCAACTGCGGTGAAACTAGGTAAGGCAATTAACTACCGCTCTGCTGGAACAGTTGAGTTTGTCTATGACAAAAGTACAGAAGAGTTTTACTTTTTGGAAGTGAATACTCGGTTGCAAGTAGAGCATGGCGTCACTGAACTGGTGAGCAGTGTTGATTTGGTTGAATGGATGATTCGAGTTGCGGCAGGTGAAACAGATGCTTTTGCTAACTACCAACATCAGCCGATTGGTCATGCAATTCAAGTGCGCTTGTATGCCGAGGATGCGAATAAAAACTTTCAGCCATCAAGTGGTGTGCTAACAGAAGTGAATTTTTCTCCAAATGCACGTATCGACACATGGGTAGAAACTGGCAGCGAGGTTTCGCCATTTTATGATCCTTTAGTGGCAAAGGTTTTGGTCCATGCCAAAGACAGAAGCGCTGCAGTAGCATCAATGCAATCCGTATTAGATGAAACCCGCATTAGCGGCATTGAGACCAATTTAGAATATTTACGCCAGGTGCTTGCTGATAATGTGTTTCCGGCAGGTGAACAAATTACGCGCTATCTCAATACGTTCAATTATCAGCCGCATACATTGGATGTCCTCGATGGCGGTGTGATGACCACCATACAAGACTATCCAGGCCGAATGGGTTACTGGGCAGTGGGGGTTCCACCATCTGGTCCAATGGATCATTTGGCATTTCGTTATGGCAATAAGCTCGTGGGAAATGCGGAAGGTGATGCTGGTTTAGAAATCACGCTTATTGGCCCTAAGCTGAAATTTAATAAAGCAGCGGTAATTGCAATTACTGGTGCGCCCATTGATGCAACGCTCGATGGAGCGCCTATTACCTTATGGCAATCTCATCATATACAAGCGGGTAGCGTGCTCAAGTTGGGCAAAGTGGAGACGGATGGTTGCCGTAGTTATCTCTCCATTCAGGGTGGCTTTGATGTGCCTGATTATTTAGGGAGCAAATCGACCTTTACTTTAGGACAATTTGGCGGTCATGGAGGACGTGCGATTCGTGTTGGAGATGTGTTGCCTCTATCTAAGAAACCAGCCCAATTTACTGCAAAAACGCTGCCTGTTGAGATGCGTCCCGTTTATACAAGCGAGTGGGAAATTGGTGTGTTATATGGCCCACACGGCGCACCAGATTTTTTTACGAATGATGATATTGCCATGTTCTTCTCAACAGATTGGGAGGTGCATTACAACTCCAATACTACAGGGATTCGTTTGATTGGCCCCAAACCAACATGGGCGCGTAAAGATGGTGGTGAGGCAGGTCTTCACCCGTCGAACATTCATGACAATGCTTATGCGATTGGCACTGTAGACTTTACTGGCGACATGCCAGTAATTTTAGGGCCTGACGGACCGAGTTTGGGCGGCTTTGTTTGTCCTGCCACAATCGTTCAAGCTGAACTTTGGAAAATGGGGCAGTTAAAGGCGGGCGATAAAATTCGTTTTAAACGATTGACGCAGGATGAGGCAAGGCAATTAGAGATTGCTCAAAATGCCGAAGTTACGACATTAATGCCTGCATCTAATGTCGTCATTCAAGCCACAGCAGTGCAAAGTTTTACGCCAATATTGGGCGAAATCACCGAAACTGAAAGCCAAGTAAAGGTGGTTTATCGTCAGGCAGGAGATAAGTATTTGCTCGTTGAATACGGCCCGCTCGTCTTGGATTTGACCTTGCGTTTCCGTATTCATGCATTGATGCAGTGGCTAGAAAAAGAAAATGTGCAGGGCATTCTTAATCTCACGCCTGGCATTCGCTCATTACAAGTGCATTACGATAGTTTGGCACTTCCTGTTGAGAAGCTTCTGACGCTGCTCAAGTCTGCTGAGGCTTTATTACCAGCCGTTGAGGAAATGGAAGTCCCAACCCGTATCGTGCATTTGCCATTGTCATGGGATGACGCTGCGACTAAGTTGGCGATTGAAAAGTATATGCAATCGGTGCGTAAGGATGCGCCTTGGTGCCCAAGCAATATTGAATTTATTCGCCGTATTAATGGGCTCGATAGCATAGAAGATGTGAAACAAATCGTTTTTGGTGCGAGTTACTTAACCCTAGGACTAGGCGATGTTTATTTGGGTGCACCAGTGGCAACACCGGTCGATCCTCGCCATCGTTTGGTCACAACAAAATATAATCCAGCGCGAACTTGGACGCCTGAAAATGCCGTGGGCATTGGTGGTGCTTATATGTGTGTGTACGGCATGGAAGGCCCTGGCGGCTATCAGTTTGTCGGTCGAACAATTCAGATGTGGAATCGTTGGAATCAAACCAAAGACTTCAAAGATGGCAAGCCATGGTTGCTGCGTTTCTTTGACCAAATTCGTTTCTATCCTGTGACGGAAGCAGAGCTTTTGCAAATGCGTGAAGATTTTCCACGTGGGAAATTCCAGCTCAATATCGAAGAGCAAACTTTTAAGCTCAAAGACTATACGGCTTTCTTAGAAAGAGAAGCTGAATCGATAGCAACATTCAAAGGCAAGCAACAAGCTTCTTTTGATGCAGAGCGTGAGCGCTGGATTGCGTCCGGTCAAGCGAATTACAGCAATGAAAATGAAGCTGGACATGATGTAGCTGAAACGTTGGAGCTTGCCGATGGCAGTGCCGTTGTCAGTTCACATGTGGCTGGTAATTTATGGCAAATCAAAGTGAACGTTGGTGATGAAGTGACTGAAGGTGATGTGGTCGTGGTAGTTGAATCTATGAAGATGGAAATCTCTGTCACCGCATCATGTTCCGGCAAGGTCACCCATGTGCTTTGCCAAGAGGGTGGCGCAGTCGCGGCTGGTCAGCAACTTTTAGTCATTGCAGAAAAATAAAGGAATACAAAATGAATTTAGAAATTGCGCATTTAAGAGGCCTTTATTTGTCGGGGAAGCTCAGCCCAGCTGAGTTAGTCCAAAAGTTGGATGCTCAAATTGGTACCCAAGACGACAGACATATTTGGATACGCCGATTAAGCCTCGATGAAATGATGGTGTATGCCGATCAATTGGCGAATAAAAATCCAGCAGACTTGCCTTTGTATGGAATCCCTTTTGCTGTCAAAGACAATATTGATCTAGCGGGCATCCTGACGACTGCCGGTTGTCCTGAATATGCATATCTTCCAGAAAAAAGTGCCTATGTTGTGCAGCAGTTGATTGATGCCGGCGCTATTCCTGTAGGTAAAACGAATCTAGACCAATTTGCCACGGGGCTGGTTGGCACACGATCTCCTTATGGTGCCTGCCAAAATAGTTTCGATCCTGCATACATTTCTGGCGGCTCTAGTTCTGGGTCTGCTGTGTCTGTTGCACTTGGCTTGGTGAGCTTTAGTTTGGGAACAGATACTGCTGGCTCTGGCCGTGTGCCAGCAGCATTTAATAACTTGGTTGGTTTAAAACCAAGCTGTGGTTTGTTGAGTACATCAGGCGTTGTGCCAGCTTGCCGTACCTTGGATTGTGTTTCTATTTTTGCATTAACTGCAAAAGATGCTGAGACTGTTTTAGCCAGTGCGCAAGGTTTTGATGAGGATGATCCTTATTCGAGAGAACCGTTGCCTACTGAAACTAAACTAAAACCAGCATTTACTTTTGGCGTGCCCAAACTAGAGCAACTAGCCTTTTTTGAAAATCCAGAAACGCCTGGTTTGTTTCAAGAGGCGATAGCTCAATTAAAAGCCTTGGGAGGCAAAGCAGTTGAAATCGATTTTGAGCCTTTTTTGGCAACTGCCAGATTGCTATATGAAGGTCCTTGGGTTGCAGAGCGTTATGCAGCCATTCAAGATTTCTTTGAATCCCATGCTGAGGCTATTTTTCCTGTGACGCGTCAGATTATAGGGGGTGCTGTGAAGTTTTCAGCGGCTGACACCTATCGTGCAATGTATAAGCTTAAAGCGATGCAGCGCAAATGTGCAGGTGTTTGGGATGATGTGGATATCATCGTTACGCCAACCGCAGGCACGCTCTATAAAATTGACGAAGTCAATGCAGATCCAGTGCGCTGCAATTCCAATTTGGGTTACTACACCAACTTTATGAACCTCTTAGATTTGTCAGCGGTGGCTATTCCTACAGGGTTCCAAAAGAATGGATTGCCGTTTGGCATTACTGTCTGTGCCCCAGCGTTTAGTGATATGAAATTGCTAGACCTAGCAAATCAGGTGCAACAAAAATCAGCTAAAAAATTGGGTGCAACACAACTTCCATTTACTCAACATTAAGACATCAATATGACACAAGATAATGCAATGATAGAGGTAGCCGTTTGTGGAGCACACATGAGCGGACTGCCGCTGAATGCACAATTAACGAGCCTGGGCGGTGAGTTTGTAAAAAAGGTAAAAACAGCCTCAACGTATAAGTTGTTCAAATTAAATGGTTTTGTGCCAGCGCGTCCAGGTCTTCTTAGAGTGCAGGCTGATGGCACGGCGATTGCTTTAGAAGTATGGCGTTTGCCCTTGAGTCATTATGGTGCATTTGTTGCAGGCGTGCCTGCACCACTTGGCTTTGGCACATTGATCCTAGAAGATGAAACAACCGTCCAAGGTTTTTTGTGTGAAGCGTATGCTACACAAGATGCGGTTGATATTTCGGCAATGGGTGGCTGGCGTGAGTTTTTAATTGCTGAAGCCGTTTAGTTTTATTGTGATCTGATTACAAGATTGGCAAATGAAAATCTAAACAATCTGCACCAAATTGATAATAACGAACTTCATTTGCTAGCATAAGGCGTTATCAAGATCATTGCCCTTAAAACGTTTGAAGTTTAGTTGATTCTACTGCACTCAATTGGTGCGATATGAGTGCCTTGGAAGTTAATGGTGCATTTATAGCTTTGAAGCTCTCTATTTGAGCTTTAGTGTATTTAGGTAGAGGCTTCTTAAATGGTTAGTCTCTTGTCTAGCTAGGTTCTTAGCGCCATTAAACCTCGCAAAGTCTAACTTATTAATTTTAAATAGAATTAATAATTGTCATTTAAAGCATGAAGTTGAATATATTGTCTGATGCAGAGCATCTAGTCTCATTTTTTATCCGTTTTGAAAGTTGGCACGGTGATTGCTTATTAAAATCTGTAAAACTTTTGTTTTTTTATTTTTTGCATTTTTATTTAAAAGGAAAAATTATGCGTAAATCATTATTACTCGTAGCTGTGCTTGGTACATTTGCTACATCACAAGCTGTAATGGCTGAAGAAGCTACTTCTCCAGCAGCCGCTCCGACGCCAACATGGACATTCCCATCAAGCGTTTCATTGGTAAGCGATTACATCTGGCGCGGCCAATCTCAAACTTGGGGTAACCCAGCAGTTCAGGCAGGTATCGAAGCGGATCACGTTTCAGGTGCTTATGTTGGCTTTTGGGGTTCTAACGTTTCTAGCAACTGGTTGCCAAATGCTAACGTAGAGATGGATTTCTCTGCGGGTTTCCGCAATACACTCGCAACAGACTTTAAATATGATGTGGGTGGCGTTTATATTTATTACCCAGATGGTGATTTTGCGAAATCTGCTTATGCGGCTGATTTAGGTTATACAAAGTCGAAATTGAATTCACTAGAGCTTTACGGCAGCTTAGGTTGGAAATGGTTTACAGTAAAAGCTGGTTATATGCCAACTAAGTTTTATGGTTGGAATACAAATAATTCATCACCTAATACCAATCCAGCAAGTTTCAATGGTGATACGCATGCAGGTGTAACTGGTAATACAAACGGCTCTTACTACTACATGGCAAGCGCAAGTTATGACGTACCTGCAGTTGCTGGGTTAAATGTTTCTGGTGAAGTTGGCCGTCAAACTATTGCTGAAAGCACTGGTTTGGATTGGACTTGGTACAAAGTGGGTGTAACAAAAACATTTGCTGACACATGGGCTGTAAATGCATTCTACACAGCAACAACCGGCTCAAATGCGTACCAAGGCTTCTCATCATTTGCTAACGCAACTACTTCTAATGTTGATACAAGTAAAGTTGTTGTTGGCATTACAAAGAGCTTCTAATTTAAAAGCGTTTTATTTTTAACAGCTATTTGAGGGTATGTGGCCAATCAAGTTTGCATACTCTCAATCATAGTAGGAGAGATAATATGAAATTTGTATCAGCGATTATCAAGCCCTTTAAGCTTGATGAAGTACGTGAAGCACTTTCAGCAATTGGTGTTCAAGGCATCACTGTGACTGAAGTTAAAGGTTTCGGTCGTCAAAAAGGCCATACGGAGCTTTACCGCGGTGCTGAATATGTTGTTGATTTTCTGCCTAAGGTGAAATTAGAAGTTGCTATTGATGATGCAATGCTTGATCAAGTGATTGAAGTTATTGAGAAGTCTGCAACAACTGGGAAAATTGGCGACGGCAAAGTTTTTGTCTTTGATCTTGAGCAGGTTTATCGTATTCGTACCGGTGAAACTGGTCCAGCGGCGCTTTAATTAGGGGATGAACATGAAAAAATTACTATCTACTCTCGCACTAGTTAGTGCATTAGGTTTGGGTGTTTTTGGCCTAGCTAATGTGAGCTACGCGGATGATACAAAAGCGGTTGCAACAGCAACTGAAGCAGCACCTGCGGCTGATGCGGCTGCTCCAGCACCTGCTACCGACGCAGCAGCGCCGGCAGCAACTGCACCAGTGCCTGATAAAGGCGACACGGCTTGGATGATTGTTGCAACAGTCCTTGTACTGATGATGTGTGTTCCTGGCTTGGGCTTATTCTACGGCGGCATGGCGCGTCAAAAGAATATGCTTTCAGTGCTGATGCAAACATTCATGATTACATGTGTATTGGGCGTTCTTTGGGCAATTTACGGCTACAGCGTTGCGTTCACTGAAGGTACTACGCCATTCTTTGGTGGTTTTAGTCGTTTATTCTTGAGCGGTATTACACCAGACTCAACAGTTGCGACCTTCAGCAAAGGTGTTGTGATTCCTGAATACATCTACATGTGCTTCCAATTAACTTTCGCAGTGATTACACCGGCATTGATCGTTGGCGCATTTGCTGAACGTATGAAATTCTCAGCAATCTTGTTCTTCATGGTGCTTTGGTTCACGTTCTCATACTTGCCAATCGCACATATGGTTTGGTTCTGGTCTGGTCCTGATGCATTCACTTCAGCTGAAGCTGGTGCGAAAGCAAATGAATTGGCGGGCTTTATTTTCAATAAAGGCGCGCTAGACTTTGCGGGCGGTACAGTTGTTCATATCAATGCTGGTATTGCTGGCTTAGTAGGTGCATTAGTATTAGGTAAACGTATTGGCTTTGGTAAAGAACCGATGCCTCCACACAGCGTGACAATGACGATGATCGGTGCGTCATTATTGTGGGTGGGTTGGTTCGGTTTCAACGTTGGTTCAAACTTAGAAGCAAGTGGTTTCGCAACTTTAGTATTTGCGAATACGTTGCTTGCAACTTGTGCTGCAGCTGCTTCATGGATGTTTGTTGAGTGGTTCTCAAAAGGCAAACCATCAATGTTGGGTGCTGCATCAGGTGCGATCGCTGGCTTGGTTGCAATTACACCAGCTTGTGGTTTCTCTGGCCCAATGGGTGCGATTGTTCTAGGCTTAATCGTTTCACCGCTATGCTTTACCTTTGTGACTAAAGTTAAATCAGCATTTGGTTATGACGATTCACTGGACGTATTCGGTGTGCATTGCGTAGGCGGTATTTTCGGTGCGCTTGCTACTGGTATCGTCGTGAACCCAGCTTTAGGTGGTACAGGTGTGTATGACTATGTAGCTAACGCAGTTGGCACTTATGACATGGCTGCTCAAATGACTAGCCAAGCATGGGGTGTTGGCGTGACTTTGGTTTGGTCTGCTGTTGTAGCATTTATTGCTTACAAGGTTGTGGATCTAATCATCGGTCTACGTGTAAGTGAAGAAGTAGAACGTGAAGGCTTAGACACTGCTGAACATGGTGAGCGTGCTTACCATATGTAATTCAGTGAGGTTCTAGCTGAAATGAAAAAGCGGACAGAAATGTCCGCTTTTTTTATACACTATTGCATTAAGCAACATAGGGTGTGGGCTGAACTAATCGTCCATTTTTGTGGTTTTTATTACAAGATTCGTAGGATATCAATGAAACCAGTATTGGTAATTAGGCATGCAGAAACAGAAGGGGCTGGATTTTTAGGTGTTTTTTTAGATCAGCATCATATTCCTTGGACGATGATTTGCATTGATAAAGGGGATGATCTACCTAAAGATATTTCAGGTTACGGTGGGTTAGTAATGATGGGTGGCCCCATGAGCGTGAATGATGAGCTGCCTTGGATTGCCAAAGAGATTGCGCTAGTAAAGCAAGCAATGTGTCAAAATTTGCCTGTGTTAGGGCATTGTTTAGGTGGGCAGTTGATTAGCAAGGCTTTGGGTGCAAGGGTTAAAAAGAATCCCGTAAAAGAAATCGGCTGGGCAGAGGTGCGTGTCACTGATGAGTGGGCGCTGAGCTTGTTTGGATCGCCCAGGTTTGAGAGTTTCCATTGGCATGGCGAAACGTTTGATTTGCCTGT
The DNA here is from genome assembly GCA_903870165.1 of uncultured Methylophilaceae bacterium. Lineage (GTDB taxonomy): Bacteria > Pseudomonadota > Gammaproteobacteria > Burkholderiales > Methylophilaceae > Methylopumilus_A. The sequence goes on from CAIQBW010000023.1 coordinate 42,952, forward strand.
AGGAGCTAAACATATACTCTCTAGTCAGCATTGTCAGAACCAAGCTTATTTAATAGGCCATGCCATTGCATTTCAATGTCATATAGAGATGACGGAAGAAATGGTAAATATTTGGTGTGAAAATGGTAGCGAAGAGCTTAAGTCTTCTCAGTCAAGCCCCGCAGTTCAACAAGCAGAGTTAATAAAGAAAAACCTTACGGAGCGAGTCGCTAATTTGAATGGCATTGCAAGAAACGTTTATACCTATTGGATTGGATTGTTACATTCCTGTTGATAAACGGTTAACTGCACTTAAACTGCGTTAAAATTAAAAACTTCAGTTACTCATTAAGAAGTTTTTACACATGATTCCACATCTCACCACAGCGCTTAAAGGCCCATTGCTTGCGCTAGAGAAAAACATACTCGAAAACATGCCTAAGATTGAGCATTGGTTTCGTGTGCAGTGGTTAGAGCATGGCTCCCCTTTTTATGCATCTGTCGATTTGCGTAATGCTGGGTTTAAATTAGCGCCTGTGGATACCAATTTATTCCCAGGCGGATTTAATAATCTTAATCCTGCATTTTTGTCTTTGTGTGTTCAAGCGGCAACAGTCGCCGTTGAAAAGATTTGTCCTGAAGCGCATCGTTTATTACTGATTCCAGAAAACCATACTCGCAATACATTCTATTTGCGTAACGTAGCTGCGCTTGCGCATATTTTGAGGCAAGCTGGCTTGGATGTGCGTATTGGTAGTATTAACCCTGAAATTACAGAGCCGACTCAAATTGAAATTGAGCCAGGCCAGACTATTTTGCTTGAGCCAGTAAAGCGCGTTAAAAATCGCCTGACTTTAGATGGCTTCGATAGCTGCGCCGTGCTACTCAATAATGATTTGTCAGGGGGTATTCCCGATATTTTAAAGGGCGTTGAACAAAATATTATTCCACCTTTGCACGCCGGTTGGGCCACACGTCGTAAGTCAGAACACTTTTCTGCTTACAATAAAGTAGCTAAAGAATTTGCTGAGTTTTTAGGGATTGATGAATGGTTGATTAATCCTTACTTCGATACTGCCACTGGTGTTGATTTTCAGGCACGCGTAGGCGAGGATGAAATGTCGGCAAAGGTGGAGGTCTTGCTAGCTAAAATCAAACAAAAATACCAAGAATACGGTGTAGAGCAAGAGCCATTCTTAATTGTTAAAGCTGATGCTGGCACTTACGGCATGGGCATCATGACCGTCAAAAGCCCAGATGACGTGCGCGACCTTAACCGCAAACAGCGCAATAAAATGGCGGTGGTGAAAGAGGGAATGGAAGTTAATGAGGTCATTATTCAAGAGGGTGTTTATACCTTTGAGACCATTAATGATGCTGTTGCTGAACCAGTGGTTTATATGATGGATCACTTTGTGGTGGGTGGTTTTTACCGCGTGCATACTGGACGAGCAGTAGATGAAAATCTCAATGCGCCGGGTATGCATTTCGTGCCCTTAGCCTTTGATAATCCTTGCTCAACCCCAGACTGTACTGATGCACCAGACTCAGCCAAAAACAGATTTTATGCGTATAGCGTTGTTGCTCGATTAGCTTTGCTCGCCGCCTCGATTGAGTTGGAAGAAAATGATCCGGAGCGTTTGTAATGCGTATTGCACTTATTCTTGATTCCTTACATACCTTAAAGCCTCATAAGGACAGCAGTCTTGCCATGATGCGGGAAGCGGCTAGCCGTGGGCATGAATTGTTTGTGGCACTGCAAGATGATTTGTTTTTACGCCAAGAGCAAGCGCGTTTGCGTGCGCAGTCTTTTGAGTTTGTTGATGATGAGAATTGGTTTGTGGTGGGGGATTATATTGAACATGCCCCACAGGATTTTGATGTGGTGTTGATGCGCAAAGACCCACCCTTTGATAACGAATTCTTATATACGACTTATCTGTTGGAGTTGGCTGCTAAGCAAGGTGCCCGCGTGCTCAATAACCCAATCGCCATTCGTGATTGGAATGAAAAGCTTTCGGTCGCCAATTTCCCACAGTTTTCGCCTGAGTTTTTAGTGGCGCGCGATAATGCACTAATCCGTGAATTTTTACGGGCACATGGCGATATTGTCGTGAAGCCATTGGACGGCATGGGCGGTAGTAGTATTTTTAGGTTGACGCAATTAGACCCCAATATCAGTGTGATTCTTGAAACGATTACCGATTATGGCAAACGCACGGTGATGGCGCAGCGTTATTTGCCAGAAATCACCCAAGGTGACAAACGCATTATTGTGATCAATGGTGAACCTCTTCCATATGCTTTGGCACGTATACCGATGGCGGGTGAAACTCGAGGCAATTTGGCGGCAGGCGGCACAGGGGTTGCTCAGCCGCTGACGGAGCGTGATGTTGAAATTGCGAGTACGGTCGGCAAAGTACTTAAACAAAAAGGCTTGTTCTTGGTCGGCTTGGATGTGATTGGCAATCATCTTACAGAAATCAATGTGACTAGCCCAACTGGCATGGTGGAAATCGCGGCACAAACACCATGTAATCCGGCATCTGTTTTTATGGATGCCTTAGAAACCTTATAGCACAATGAGATTTCTTGTCTTACTTTTTGTATTGATATTAAGTGCATGTGGCAAAGAGCCTTTGGTTCAAACCAAGTCTTATGTGTTCGGCACGCTTGTGGATATTAGTATTTATGGCGAGACGGAAGATAAAGCGCGTGAGGTCACTAGCCATATTCTTCAAGACTTTCAGCGACTTCATCATCAATATCATGCTTGGCAGTCTGATAGCGAATTAAGCAAACTTAATCAGACTTTCGCAGCTGGAAAAAGGCCTGTTGAGATTAGCCCAGAACTCGCCCAAATGCTCATGCAAGCGCAAGTACTTTCCAAGAAATCTCAAGGTTTATTTAATCCTGCTATTGGCAGTTTAATTGGCGCTTGGGGCTTTCAGCGCGATGAATTTACGCCGATTGAAATTAATGATCTGGCGATTCAAAAGTTGGTGCAATTAAATCCGCAGATGTCGGATATCGTGATCAAAGGCAACACTGCTTTCAGCAAAAACCCGGCCGTTAAGCTCGACTTAGGGGGCTATGCAAAGGGCTATGCTTTAGATCTTGCATTGGTTGAACTGCAAAAAAAAGGCGTCAAAAATGCACTGGTGAATATTGGAGGCAACATCATCGCGCTTGGCCAGCATGGGGATAAGCCTTGGCGTGTTGGCATTCAACATCCGCGTCAGCCTAAACCAATGGCAACGCTCGATTTGCCAAGTGGTTGGGCGATTGGCACGTCAGGGGATTATCAGCGTTACTTTGAGAAAGATGGAAAGCGTTATTGCCATATTATTGATCCACGCAGTGGATATCCAGCACAAAGTACGCAAGCCGTGACAGTCTTAATCCCACCAAGTCCTCAAGCTGGGGTGCTCTCGGATGTGGCTTCTAAACCCATATTTTTGAGCGCGCCAGATCAGCGTGCAAATGCCGCAAAAGCGATGGGTGTCGAGCATTATTTGGTGGTTGATGCAGAGGGTAAAGTGATGCTCAGTGCATCTATGAATCAGCGCGTACATTGGCTAGCTAAGCCAGCAACGATAGTGATGCAGTAATGGCGAGTGCATTCAGATGGAGCAAGCCTTTATTAGGTGACGTCTTAGTCATTTTAGTCGGGCTGATTTTCGTGACTTGTTTGTTCAAAGCCTTATGGCACAACGAGCATGCAGCGAAATTACAAATCCGACTTGGCGATAAAATTTATGCAACTTATAGCCTAGATCAAAATCGCAATATTGATATTCAAGGCCCAATCGGTATAACACGTATTGTGATTGCCAATGGTAAAGCGCGTTTTGCGAGTTCGCCGTGTCCTAATCAATATTGTGTGCATCAAGGCTGGCTCAGCCATAAAGGCCAAGCAGCAATTTGCCTGCCCAATCAAGTGAGCTTGGAACTATTGGGTGGCGAAAAGCCATTTGATAGTCTGAATTATTAATGACACAGCCTTCAAAAAATAAATCTATCGAAATTCAGACAACTTCGGACGATCATCGTATCGCCAAGCTTGCTGCATTTGCGATTGGATTGCACTTGATTGAGGCCGTGTTGCCATCCCCACTGCCTGGCGTTAAGCCTGGCCTTGCAAACATTGTCACCCTGTTTGTGCTTTACCGTTTTGATTTTGCTACGGTGGCTTGGGTGAGTTTACTCCGCGTATTTGCTAGCAGTTTGTTGTTAGGGAATTTTTTATCGCCGACATTTGCACTGAGTTTGTCAGGCGCTCTATTAAGTTTGGCCGTGCTCTTTTTTGCACAATATCTTCCGCGTCGTTATTTTAGTGCGGTGACTTTAAGCGTTTTAGCCGCATTCGCGCACATGGCTGGGCAACTGTTAGTGGTACGTGTTTGGCTCATTCCACAATCGGGTGTTGCTTATTTAATCCCAATTTTTATGGCTGCCGCTCTGGTATTTGGTGTGGCAAATGGTTTATTGACCAACTATTTGTTGCGCATCAATCAGGCTAAGTTGGATGAAGATAAAGGCTAAATAAGGCTTTATGTTAAAATGCTTACAATATTTCTTAGTGGTATGTTTGACTATTAAAGGAGATTGGCGGTGAGCAAATTTACACGTGCTTTATTATGGAGTTTAGCGCTCACTTCAGCTTTGTCTGCTTGTGGCATTAAAGGTCCCTTATATATACCTGAGAAAAAATATCCGCAAAATGTGAGTGCGCCAAACACTGAAACGTACGCTCAATTGCACCAACTAACAGTTAATTCTTGAGTCTTTTCATGCAACCATTTCAAATGAAAAACGGCGAACTTCACGCTGAAAATTTCCCTTTAAGTAAAATTGCCGCTGAGTTTGGTACGCCCACTTACGTCTACTCAAAAGAAGCACTCACTTCCGCCTTTAAGCGCTTTGATGCTGGATTTGAAGGCACGGATCATTTGGTTTGTTTTGCTGTAAAGTCTAATCCTAGCTTGGCGATTTTGAGCCTGTTTGCAAAATTGGGCGCGGGCTTTGACATTGTTTCTGGTGGCGAATTAGCCCGTGTCATTGCCGCAGGTGGCGACGCGTCTAAAGTAGTTTTTTCGGGTGTAGGGAAAACTGAAGCTGAAATGCGTAGCGCATTAGAAGCTGGTATTTTTTGCTTTAACGTTGAGTCTGCAAGTGAGTTAGATCGTTTAAATTCGGTGGCTGGTAGCATGAACAAAATTGCGCCAGTTTCATTGCGTGTAAATCCTAATGTGGATGCAAAAACGCACCCGTATATTTCGACTGGCCTAAAAAATAACAAGTTTGGTGTCGCTTATGAAGATGCTCTAAATCTTTATCAAACAGCTGCAAAAATGCCGAATATTGATATTCATGGTGTGGATTGTCATATTGGTTCTCAGCTCACTGAACTCTCACCTTTCCTAGATGCTCTTGATCGCGTGTTGGCACTGGTGGACCAACTTGAAGCGGCTGGTATTCCTATCCGTCATATTGATGCAGGTGGTGGTATTGGTATTTGTTACGTGGATGAAACGCCGCCAGATTTTGCTGAGTACGCAAAAGCCATGCGCCAAAAAATGGCTGGCCGTCGTGTAAAACTAGTGTTTGAACCAGGTCGCGCCTTGGTGGGTAATGCCGGTGCATTGCTGACAAAAGTGGAGTATCTCAAACATACGGAAGCTAAAAATTTCGCCATTGTGGATGCTGCAATGAATGATCTAATGCGTCCAGCTTTGTACGACGCGTATCACGATATTGTTGCAGTAAAACAAGCTAATTCAGATGCGCAAGTTTATGAAATTGTTGGTCCAGTTTGTGAAAGTGGCGACTTTTTAGGCCATGACCGTAATCTTGCTTTGGCGCAAGATGATTTGTTGGCAGTATTGTCAGCAGGTGCTTATGGTATGAGCATGAGCTCTAATTACAACACACGCCCACGTGCAACTGAAGTGATGGTTGACGGCGATAAAGTGTATGAAATTCGTCAACGCGAACAGATTGCGGACTTGTTTGCGTTAGAGCGGGTAATTGATTAATTAAAGATAAATCTTACGTGCTTGGAGTTGGGTGGTCTCCCAGCCTAAGTGCGCGTAGTAACCAAGGGCAGACGTATTTTCAGTATCTACTAATAGTTGTGCCCTTGTCGCCCCTTTGTTTTTAGCCCAAACCAAGGCCTCATCTAAAAGCGCTTTTCCAACACCTTCACCCCTGTAGGCTTCTTCAATCACCATATCTTCAACCCATGCAGATGGACTGCCTTGTGCGGTGGAGATGACAAGTTGTGCGCTTACCATGCCAATGACTTGGCCTGCTTTGTTTTTAGCCACTTTGATGACACCGTTCTCAGTGGCATTGATGAGTAGCGTTAATCCTTTTGTTTGTTTTACCACGTCTGCTTGAAAGTCTGCTTCTATTCCAAATAAAACGCCCAGCAAATCGATGAGCGCGGGGATGTCTTGATTGCTGGCATTTTCAATGACGTAATTTTTGTTCATTCTTATTCGTTATCCAAATCTATTGCTTGAGTATCGTAATGAATAGTCGCTAAAAAGCGGATAGGTGTTTCGATATGCTTCTCTGGCCTATGTGGGACTTCTCCACGAAAGGTTAGGGAATCTCCCGGTTCTAATGTGAACACTTCTTCGCCAACCCGATAGTCCATTTTGCCTTCGAGCATGTGAATAAATTCGGTGCCGGCATGTTCAAAGCTTTGAAATTCCTCACCAGGATCTTCTAACGTAATTAAAAACGGCTCGAATAATTTTTGCGGACCTTGATCGTATGCAAGTAATTGGTAGGTGTGGCCACTCCGAGTGCCGCGCCTGACCACTTCCATGCCTTCACCTTTTTTAACGAACTGGGCAGAGCCTCTTGGCACGTTATAGCCTTGAAATAGCCTAGATAAAGTAACCCCAAGCGCATTTGCGAGTTGCTCTAGATTTTCTAGGCTTGTTGATGAGAGGCCATTTTCAATTTTGCTCAGCATGCCGCGGCTGATGCCTACTTTTTGAGAAACTTCAGCCAGTGTTAAGCCGTTTTGCGTTCGTAATTGATGGATCGTTTGTCCAAGAAATCTATCCAGTGCTTTATTGGTCGTGGCTTGCGGATGAATCGTTGCCACATTGTTATTTTCTGATCCCATGTTGAACCTGTTTTCATTATTTTGTTGATAGTAATTCTACTCGATAAATTTTGTTCACTCCACAAAAGTTTCTTTCAGGTTAAAAAAGTTTAATAAATTCTTGACGGGGTGAGATTCATTTGATGTAATGGAGTCGTAAGTTTCACACAGGTAAATAAAGTTAATCTTTGTTAAGTTTGTTTTGATGTGTGAATCAACCTAATGTTAGGGAAATCCATGGCTTATCAATTACTTAAATATGCCCTCGGAGGCGAATACAAGGAGCCTCGTTTTTTTAGGGATTGTCAGACGCCTAAAAAATCTTATGACGCAGTCATCATCGGCGGTGGCGGTCATGGTTTGGCTGCAGCTTATTATTTAGCTAAAGACCATGGCATTACTAATGTTGCGGTGTTAGAAAAAGGCTATATCGGCGGCGGCAATACAGGTCGTAATACGACGATTGTGAGGTCTAATTATTTAACTCCAGACGGTGTCAATTTTTATGATGCTAGTGTGAAGTTGTTTGAAGGCTTATCTACCGAGTTGGATATCAATCTTTTCTATTCAAACCGCGGTCACTTTACATTGGCACATTCAGAATCTGCGATGCGCACCATGCGCTGGCGAGCTGAAGTCAATAAGCATGTTGGTGTCAAAAGTCGGGTTGTAGGTACAGATGAAATTGCAAAAGCTTGTCCTCAAATGGATTTAAGTTGCAGTGGCAAGTCGCCAATTCAAGGCGCGCTTTATCATGAGCCAGGTTCAATTGCTCGGCATGATGCTGTTGCTTGGGGTTATGCCCGTGGCGCAGATAGCATGGGTGTGGAGATTTTTCAAAACACTGAAGTACAAGGCATTGATATCAAAGATGGCAAAGTACAAGGTGTACATACAAGCCGTGGCTATATTCTAACGGGTAAAGTGCTATCAGCTGTAGCAGGATTTACCCCGCGCATCTGCAAAATGGTAGACCTTAAAACCCCTATCGTTATTCATCCATTACAGGCTTGCGTGAGTGAGCCAATGAAACCTTGGTTAGATACGATTTTAGTCTCTGGCAGTTTGCATGTTTACGTCAGTCAATCGTCACGTGGTGAGTTAGTGATGGGCTCATCTTTAGATCCTTATGAGTTCCACTCAACACGTTCAACGTTCGATTTTGTGGAGGGCTTAACTTCACACATTGTTGATATGTTCCCATTTTTATCCAACGTCAAAATCGTTCGCCAATGGGCTGGGATGGCGGATATTACGCCTGACTTTGCGCCAATTATGGGAATGACTCCGATTAAAGGTTTCTATTTGGATGCAGGCTGGGGCACATGGGGCTTTAAGGCGACGCCGATTAGCGGCAAAACCATGGCACACACTTTAGCTAATGATAAAGCACATGATTTGATTCACTCATTCCGGTTATCACGCTTCGAAGAGTATGAATTAACTGGCGAGAAGGGTGCTGCATCTGTTGGTCATTAAGACAGACACAGAATACGCATCTCAAATTTTTAGAGGCTAAACAGAAAAATGAAACTTCTTAAATGTCCGATAAATGGCACTAGGCCATTGAGCGAATTTATATTTGGCGGCGAGTGGCGCGATATGCCAAATCCAGACACAAGTTCCGATTTGGAATGGGCAAGTTACGTGCATTATCGCGATAACGCACCAGGCATTAAAAAAGAATGGTGGTATCACTCACCGAGCGGCACTTGGTTTATTGCTGAACGCAACACACTGACTGACGAAGTGCTTGCCACTTATTTGTACAGCAATCCGCCAGCAACAAATGTGGAGGAGCAATCAGCATGAGCATGAGATTGCCAAAACAAGTCGGTGAATGGATTAATCGCAATAAGAAAATTAGATTCTCATTTGAAGGCCAAGAATACACAGGCTATGAAGGGGATACGATTACTAGCGCTCTGCTAGCCGCTGGGGTCAAAGTGTTAGGCCGTAGCTTTAAATACCACCGCCCACGTGGTGTATTGAGTCTGGCAAATCACGATATTAATGCGTTAGTCACCGATGGTGTAGATACCAATATTCGTGCAGACGTAACAACCCTGACTGACGGCATGCAACTTAAAGCGGTTAATACAGATGGTGGTGTGATTAAGGATAAGCGTAAATACATAGACTCTATCTCTCCGCTTTTGCCAGTTGGTTTTTACTACAAAGCATTTCATAAGCCAGCAAGGCTATTCCCATTTTGGGAAAAAGTGATTCGTAAAGCTGCGGGGTTGGGCATTGTTAACTTCAATTATCCACGTATTAATAAACGCAAACTTAATGACTTCTGCGATGTGTTGGTCATCGGCGCAGGTCCTTCAGGATTGAGTGCAGCACTCTCCGCTGCATCAAATGGATTGAAAGTCATTTTGGTCGATGAGAATCAGCATCTTGGCGGTAGCCTTACTTATGACTTTGCTGGTGAAGTAGCCAGCCGAAAAACTCTAATAGATTTAGTGGAAAAAGTATCTGCATCGTTAAACATTAAAGTCTATACGGGCGCTTATGCGGCAGGTTATTACCAAGACCACATGGTGCCTGTAGTTAGAGCCGATGGCATCACAAAAGTGCGCGCTAAAGCCGTGATTGCAGCAACTGGTGCTTTTGAACAGCCCCCTGTATTTCACAATAACGACTTGCCTGGCGTAATGTTAGGGTCTGCTGCGCAGCGCATGATGTATCGATATGGTGTGAAGCCATTTAACAAGGGCGTTATCGTCACTGCAAATGCCTATGGTTATCGTGTTGCACTAGATTTGCTTCAAGCAGGCGTCAATGTTTCAGCGCTTGTTGATATGCGTGCAGAAGACAAACAAGATGCTCATGCACTTGAATTGGCGAACAAAGGCATACAGATTTATAAAGGTTATTGTGTATATGAAGCGTTGCCATCAAAAGGAAAGCTTGGTGTTGTAGGTGCGCTTGTTTGTCCTTATGACCCACTAACGGCAACTGCCGATGTCAAGAAGGCAGTTAAGTTGGAATGCGATGGAATTGCCATGAGTGCTGGTTGGGCACCTGCTGGTGCACTTTTATATCAATCAGGCATGGGTGTTGTTTACAACAATAACATTCAGCAATTTGTACCTAACCGTTTACCCAAAGGCGTGTTCGCTGCGGGTCGAGTAAATGGCGTATTTGACCTTGAAGCCAGAGTCAATGATGGTTTACGAGCTGTTGCTGAAGTTGTAAATTTTTTGGGTGGGGCAGTAAAAGCTTTGTCTGTTGAGACTCACAAAGGCCCCTCACCTAGTCATCCTTATCCGTTTGTTCATCATCCTAAAGGTAAGAACTTCGTCGATTTTGATGAAGATATCCAAATTAAGGACTTCATTAATGCGGCAAAAGAAGGCTTCGATAACATCGAGTTGATGAAGCGCTTTACCACAGTCGGGATGGGGCCTAGCCAAGGCAAACATTCGAATATGAATGCCATTCGCATTTTGGCCAAAATTCGCAATTTTCCTGTCGAGAAAATTGGCTCAACAACTGCGCGTCCTTTTTTCCATCCAACGCCAATGGGTCATTTGGGTGGGCGTAGTTTTCATGCACACCGTTTAACGGCTATTCATGCTTGGCATCAAGCGGCAGGTGCGGCATTTGTAGATGTTGGTGCTTGGTCTCGTCCAGCTTATTACCAAAAGGCGGGCTTAAGTAAAGAAGAAACCGTACAACAAGAATCGCTAGCTGTAAGGCTATCGGTCGGCATGATTGATAGTAGCACCTTGGGTAAAGTTGAAGTTTGTGGGCCAGATGCAGCCGAATTCCTAGAACGTTTTTATACGGGCATTTATGCCGATCAAAAAGTGGCCCGTTCTCGCTATGTGATGCTACTAGATGAGCTTGGAGTGATGGTTGATGACGGCATCGCAACGCGCCTTAGTCAGGACAAGTTTTTTGTCACGATTAGTACAGCAAACGCACCTATGGTTTATCGTGAAATGCAACGTTGCTTACAAGTCTGGAAGCTGAATGTGACGTTAATTAATGTCACTAGCGCTTATGGTGTAATTAATGTCGCAGGGCCAAAAGCGTATCAAGTGTTGAGAAAAGTAGTCAGCATTGATTTGTCTGAAGATGCCTTGCCTGTTGGGCGCTCAGCCGAAGCTAAAATCAGTGGTGTGCCAGTCCGTATTGTTCGGGCCGCATTTGTGGCGAAACAAGCTTACGAAGTTTATATGCCAACGGGCTATGCCTTGAGCATATGGAAGCTTTTATTGGAATCTGGAAAAAATGAAGGTATCCGTCCATTCGGAACAGATACACAGCGTTTGCTTCGTCTAGAACTCGGCCATCCCTTGCCTGGTATCGATACCGATGGCTTAACCAATCCATTTGAAATGCGCGCTGACCAAGCGCTTGAGATGGGTAAACCATTCTTTATTGGAAAACGCAGCTTAGAAATTATCTCCAAAAAACCGCTTAATAAAGTATTGGTGCCTTTTGTATTAGCTGCTGACTATAAAGGGGAAATGCCACAAGACTGTAATTTGGTTATTGAGTCTGGCGTGATTAAAGGCCGTGTGACCAGTATTGGTTTTAGTCCATCAGTAGGCTGCGTTGTCGGTTTAGCTTATGTGGCGCCTCACCAAGCCGAGCTTGGCAGTGTTTTTGAGATTCGGACTGACAACGGAAAAACTGCTAAAGCAACCGTGGTGCAAGCGCCGTTCTTTAATGCCGAATAAAGGATATCAATATGACTGAATTGATCAAAACTAGCCCTCTGAGTGATGCACAGAAAATGATGAAACCATTGATGGGCTCTCATCGAGGCATGGAAGTTGCATTGAGTTTTGAAGGGCCAAAGGCCGAACAAAAACATAAAACAATACTAGGGGTGACCGATGTTAGTTGTTTTGCGCGATTTGGTATTAAAGGCGCTAAAGCAGGTGAGTGGTTGGCGCAGCAAGGCATTAAAACGCCAGAGGCTCTTAATACATGGGTGGAAGGTGCGCCGGGGACTTTAGTGCTTCGTTTAGGGATGAGCGAGTTTTTAGTTGAGGACCAATTAATAGGAAAGGCGTGCGCAAAATTACAGGCGTTTGATCAAGCCAATATTCAATCTGCTTATCAAGTGGTAAGGGCAGATGCGGCATTTGTCTTGGGTGGTAGCGAAGTCCTAAATCTTTTGGCTGAACTATGTGTATTGGATCTGCGAGATTCAGTACTGCCAAGCAACTTTGTTGTAATGACGCAAATTGCGGGAATTTCAGCCACGCTAATTCGTGAAAGTTTATCTGGTGAGCAAGTTTATCGCATTTGGTGTGATGGCTCATATGGGCTGTATTTGTGGGAAATTTTAATTGAGATTGCGCAAGAGCTTGGTGGTGGCGTGGTCGGTTTGACTTGTCGTTTTCAATAAAGCGTTGTTTTTAGGGGAACATAAATGAAATCGTTAGCGGAAGCAAAAAAGTTTTTAGCGGACAACCAAGTCAAGTACATATTGGCGCAGTTTGTTGATATACACGGCGTCGCAAAAGTGAAGTCTGTACCAGTCATGCATTTGGAAGACATTTTGACCGCAGGCGCAGGCTTTGCCGGTGGTGCAATTTGGGGTATGGGCATTGCGCCTAATGGCCCTGATTATATGGCAGTAGGAGATTTGTCGACTTTGTCACTCATTCCTTGGCAACCAGGTTATGCGCGCATCATTTGTGATGGACATGTCAACGGCACACCATATAACCATGACTCTCGTGTGGTGCTTAAGAAGCAAATCGATCGTTTAAGTGAGCATGGTTGGACCTTATACACTGGTCTTGAGCCTGAATTTTCACTTCTGAAAAAGGATGAACACGGCAATATTCATCCTTTTGACGATACAGATACTTTGCAAAAGCCTTGTTATGACTACAAAGGCATCACTCGTCAATCAGCTTTTTTGGAAAAGCTAACAGCGTCATTAATCGAAGCCGGTCTAGATGTATACCAAATTGACCATGAGGATGCGAATGGCCAATTTGAAATTAATTACACCTATGCAGACTGTTTGAAGAGTGCTGATGATTACATCATGTTCAAAATGGCCGCGAGTGAAATCGCGAATCAAATGGGCATGATTTGTTCATTTATGCCTAAGCCATTTAGTAACCGCCCCGGCAACGGCATGCACATGCATATGTCGATTGGGGACGGTAAAAAGAGCTTGTTTCATGATGATAGCGATAAAACGGGTCACGGTTTATCAAAGTTAGCGTATCACTTTATGGCGGGTATTTTGGCGCATGCGCCTGCATTAACCGCTTTGGCAGCGCCAACAGTGAACTCTTATAAACGGCTGGTGGTGGGCCGTTCACTAACAGGTGCAACATGGGCACCAGCCTATATTTCATATGGAAATAACAATCGTTCAACCATGGTGCGTATTCCTTATGGTCGGTTGGAATTGCGTTTGCCAGATGGCGCTTCAAATCCATACCTCACTACAGCTGCAGTGATTGCTGCTGGGTTAGATGGTGTTAAACGCGAGTTAAGTGCAGGTCCTGGCACTGCAGATAATTTGTATGACTATTCGCCTGCGCAATTAAAGCAACATGGAGTTGGCATTCTTCCTCAAAACCTCAACGAAGCGATTCGTGCTTTTGAAGAAGATAGCGTTATTCGTGAAGCTTTGGGTAGTAGCCTTTCAGAGGAATTCATTATGTTGAAAGACATGGAATGGGTGGAATACATGCGCCATGTTTCAGATTGGGAAATCAAACGTTATGCAGAGTTTTTCTAAAATCAAATAACAAGAATTTAGTTCGTTTTAAGGAGATTAAGATGTGTGGAATTGTCGGATTATTAGTTAAAAATCCAAAAATGCGCGCCAATATTGGTGAGCTAATGTTGCCGATGTTAATTGGCATGACAGAGCGTGGCCCTGACTCTGCTGGTTTGGCAGTTTTTGGTGCGGCAGTTGGTGCGGATGAACGTAAATTTAGCCTATACACTGGCGAGCCAGATTTTAATTGGCAAAAACTTTCCCATGATTTTTTGACGCACTTAGGTAGCAAAGTCATTAACTTTGCACAAAAGGCTAATCACGCTGTACTTACAACGCACCTTGAGCCTGAGACCGTGAAAATATGGCTCAAAGAGCATTATCCGCAAGTCCATTTGTTAGCCATTGGCCAATTAATGGATATCTATAAAGATGTTGGCACGCCAGCGGAAGTGGCAGCGCGCTATGACTTTAGCCAGTTGAGCGGTAGCCACTTGGTTGGTCATACGCGTATGGCGACTGAATCTGCTATTACCCCAGCACATGCTCACCCATTTACAGCAGGTCAAGATTGGTGCTTGGTACACAACGGTTCACTTTCAAATGCACCCAGCCTTCGTCGCAAACTTCAACATGAAGGTATTTGCTTTGAAACTGATAACGACACTGAAGCAGCTTGCCGTTTCTTGGAGTGGCGTATGCGTGAAGGTGACGACTTGAAGACGGCTTTAGAGCATGGCTTTGAAGAGCTGGATGGTTTCTACACACTATTGATGGGCACAAAAGACCAATTGGCGCTTGTGCGTGATCCATTCGCGTGTAAGCCAGCAGTGGTAGCTGAGCATGACGACTACGTTGCAATTGCTTCGGAATTCCGTTCATTAGCACATTTACCTGATATCAAAAACGCAAAAGTGTTTGAACCTTCACCAAAGGAGATGTACGTATGGAAAGTCTAAAATACGATTTGGCCAAGACGCCATTGCGTGAGGTCAACCAATTTTTACATAGCGATGCAAGTCTATTAAACGGTAAGCATATTGAGATTAATAATCCAAACGGCGCGCATAACATTGCAGTTGGTTTGAGATCAGAGGCAACAGTGACCATTCATGGGCATGCAGGCTATTACGCTGCTGGCATGAATCAAATTGCAGATGTCACAATTGAAGGTAGCGTGGGTTCTGGCGTTGCTGAAAACATGATGTCAGGTCGTGTGCATGTTAAGGGCTTTGCTTCTAACGCAGCAGGTGCGACAGCTAATGGTGGCTTGTTGGTGATTGATGGCGATGCAGGTTTACGTTGTGGTATCTCTCTTAAAGGGGCTGACATTGTTGTTGGAGGCTCTGTTGGTAGCTTTTCAGCATTTATGGCGCAGGCTGGCAATATGGTCATATTGGGCGATGCAGGTGAAGGCTTGGGCGACTCCATCTACGAAGCGCGTTTGTTTGTGCGTGGCAAAGTTAAAAGTTTAGGTGCTGATTGCGAAGTTAAAACCATGAGCCTAGAAGATCGGAAAATCCTTGTGGATTTACTTGAGCGTTCAGGTCATGGCGATGTCAGTCCTGAAAGTTTCACGCTTTATGGCTCAGCCCGTACTTTATACCACTTCAATGTAGCTAAATCAGGAGCTTATTAAAATGAGCGATACTCCTAACAAAATCCCTCAAACGGAACCACATCAATCAGCGACGTTTGATAAATTAACTAACTCACAAATTCGCCGCGCAGCTGCCACAGGCATTTACGATATTCGTGGTGGTGGTGCAAAGCGTAAGTTGCCACACTTCGATGACCTCTTGTTTCTTGGGGCTTCAATGAGCCGTTATCCACTTGAAGGTTATCGTGAAAAATGTGGAACAGATGTTGTGCTTGGAACACGTTTTGCTAAAAAACCGATTCATCTTAAAACGCCAGTCACTATTGCAGGGATGAGTTTTGGTGCACTCTCTGCCCCAGCCAAAGAAGCTCTGGGCCGTGGCGCTAGTGCAGTCGGCACATCGACGACAACAGGGGATGGGGGCATGACGCCTGAGGAGCGTGGCCAATCTAAAACATTGGTTTATCAATATTTACCTTCACGCTACGGCATGAACCCAGATGATTTACGCAAGGCTGATGCGATTGAGTTGGTCGTGGGACAGGGTGCGAAACCAGGTGGCGGCGGGATGTTGCTTGGACAAAAAATTAGTGCGCGTGTTGCAAAAATGCGTTGTTTGCCAGAAGGCATTGACCAACGTTCCGCGTGTCGACATCCAGATTGGACTGGCCCAGATGACTTGGAAATTAAAATTGCTGAAATTCGTGAAATCACCGACTGGGAAAAACCAATTTACGTCAAAATTGGTGCGACACGTCCGTATTTTGATGTGGCACTTGCCGTCAAAGCGGGCGCAGATGTAATTGTTCTAGATGGTATGCAAGGAGGTACTGCAGCGACTCAGGAAGTGTTTATTGAGCATGTAGGTATTCCAATTCTTGCGGCTATTCGTCCTGCTGTTCAATCACTTCAAGATTTAGGCATGCATCGCAAAGTACAGTTGATTGTCTCTGGCGGTATTCGTAATGGTGCTGACGTTGCAAAAGCTTTAGCCTTAGGCGCAGATGCGGTTGCTATCGGCACGGCTGCATTGATTGCCCTTGGTGATAATGATCCTGAACTGGAAGCCGAATACAACAAACTAGGTACAACAGCGGGTGCTTATGATGATTGGCATGAAGGCCGAGACCCTGCAGGGATTACGACACAAGATCCGGAGCTGATGAAGCGTTTGGACCCTGTGAAAGCAGGTCATCGTTTAGCAAATTACTTGACCGTGATGACCATGGAAGCGCAAGTGATCGCACGTGCTTGCGGCAAGTCGCACTTGCATAACCTTGAGCCAGAAGACTTGGTCGCGTTGACGATTGAGGCTTCAGCGATGGCGAAAGTGCCGCTTGCTGGCACTAATTGGATTCCAGGAGAAAGTAAGTTCTAAGTGGTGATCTAAATGTTGATAAGTAAAAAAGCCGCTTAATTGAACTGACCCACAAAAGTTGGACAATAAATCCAACCGATGAGGGTCAGTTTCATGAGCAAGTACGATACGCAGTTTAAATTATCAGTAGTCCAAGAATATCTCAGCCATGGTGGTAAGAAACGCATTTCAATTCGTCA
>CAIQBW010000024.1 GCA_903870165.1 uncultured Methylophilaceae bacterium
ACACGTCTTTCTAGTTGCGGCGTTAAATTGATTTCCGGAACCAGCAACAGCACTTGTGCATCTTTTTCTTCCAAAATCCTGCTGATCCAATTTAGAAATACTGCAGTCTTGCCGCTGCCAGTTTGACCCTGGAGCAAAATCGTGCGGAACTTACTTCCAGAGTTGCTAGGATTGTTTAGGGCCTCTAATGCTTTTTTTTGCTCTGCGTTTAATTGTTCAGCTGTAATGAATCCTTCTTTTTGGGACTCTATTACCTTTGGATTTTTTTTCTTGGTTGCCTCATTTATTTTTTCTACATTTTTCTTCCAGGAATCTGCCTTTTTCCACATCTGTGGGATTGTTGGCAGAATAGTTTCACCAAGCGCATGGACGTAGTACTGACTAGCGAAGTTCATTAAACGCAGCAGCGCTAAATTGAGTGGGGGTAGGGGTGACACCTTGTCAACATACTTTATTTTGTCGATTTGATAATCAGAGTGAGCACTTACTTTAATTACTACTGCAATTTCTTGCCCACGCCCAAAGGGCACTTCAATAATTTGGCCAACCTGAGGAAGCGCTCCCAACTGTTTTGCATCCCAAAGATAGTCAAACCCTTGAGATAAAGGCTTATCAACTACCACTTGGACAACTATGGGATCTGGCATTTTTTTACTTCAATTTTCGCTTTAGCTTGTGGATAACTCTGTGGATATCATCAGCTTATTCTATTATCGGGACCGCTTTGAAAAATTGAAGTTTTTAAGGGAAACCCCTAATTATTCAATTTTATTGAATAAAAACAATGTGTTAGAGGCACAACTAAAAGAGCAATCTAATCATTTCTCTCAATCTTACTGAATTTAAATCATGTCACATAATTGTGCATAACTTTGAACGCCTCTTTTGCCCAAAGTTAGCAAACACTTGGCGTTAGTGCTTTGATCTAAGGGTTTTTGATTTAGAAATCACAGCATCAGCCAGGGCAGTGACGCTTTCTGGAGGTGTAAATTGTGAAATGCCATGACCTAAATTAAAGATGTGGCCATCTAAAGGATGCAGTCCTGGCTTTAAGGCAGGCGCGGCAGCCAAGTCGTCTAATAGAGCATGGGCCTGCTCGGCAATTTGTTTTGGTTCTGAAAAAAGAATTAAGGGATCGAGATTGCCTTGAATTGCCAAGGGCTTATTTAGTGAGAGCAATTGTTTGCGTGCGCGGCTTAATGAAATAGTCCAATCGAGCGCAATCACATCCGCCCCAACTTGCGCCATATCGTTAAGCCAGATGGCGCCGCCTTTAGTAAACATAATGACAGGAATTTTTCTGCCGTTATATTCGCGTGGCAGTAGATCAATCACTTTTTTCATCGATGCCAAAGACATTTTTTGATACCAGCCGTCCGGGAGCATTCCACCCCAAGTATCAAAAATCATTAGCGCTTGTGCACCAGCTTTGACTTGCTCAATCAAATAACTAGCCACTGATTGAGCGTTGATATCGAGAATATGTTGCAATAAATCAGGGCGACTAAACATCATGGTTTTGGCATGACGAAAATCGTCCGAGCTCGAGCCATCAATCATGTAGCAAGCTAAAGTCCAAGGGCTTCCTGAGAAACCAATTAATGGAACACGTTGCTTGCCATCTTGAATTAACGCTTTACGAATTTCTGAGACAGCATCAAATACATACTGCAGCTGACTCATATCAGCAACACGTAATTTTTTTACCGCATCTTCCGTGCGCAAGGGGTGATCAAAGCTAGGCCCTTCACCAGTGGTGAACTTAAGCCCCAGCCCCATAGCATCGGGGATGGTCAAGATATCCGAAAATAGAATGGCTGCATCCAAAGGGTAGCGGTCCAGCGGTTGGAGCGTTACTTCGGTTGCATATGCTGGATTTTTTGCTAGGCCTAAAAAACTCCCGGCCTTAGCACGCGTTGCATTGTATTCAGGAAGATATCTACCGGCCTGTCGCATGAGCCAAAGCGGAGTTTGATCTACCGCTTCGCCCATGCAGGCTCGTAGAAACCGGTCGTTTAACAACAAGGAATAGACCGGTTCTTACTTTTTACGACGGAAACGTGCAATGGCAGCCAACTGAGCGGCTGCAACCGCAAACTCAGATTGAGCCAAGGCCATATCAAAATCGCTGGTGCGGTTTTGCATTGCCTCTTCGGCACGCTTTTTAGCTTCTGTTGCTTTAGCTTCATCGAGATCGTGACCACGAATCGCAGTATCTGCTAAAACAGTGACACGATCTGGCTGAACTTCTAAATAGCCGCCCGCTACGAAAACAAACTCTTCATCACCATCGGCCTTTTCAATACGAACAGAACCGGGACGAATACGTGTAATCAAAGGGGTGTGGCCGCGCAAAATACCGAGCTCACCACTTTCGCCTGGAAGAGCCACAAACTTAGCCTCTCCACTAAAAATGGATTGCTCAGCACTTACTACATCGACGCGTATGGTTGACATAATTTCCCTAGATGAATTCGATTAAAGCTTCTTGGCTTTCTCAATGGCTTCATCAATTGAACCCACCATGTAGAACGCTTGCTCAGGCAGGTGATCCAATTCACCGCTGCAGATCATTTTGAAACCACGGATGGTTTCTTTCAAAGGAACGTATTTGCCTGGTGAACCAGTAAATACTTCTGCAACGTGGAAAGGCTGTGACAGGAAACGCTGAATCTTACGAGCGCGAGATACAGCCAATTTGTCTTCTGGTGACAATTCGTCCATACCTAAAATCGCAATAATGTCGCGCAATTCTTTATAACGCTGCAATGTCATTTGAACATCACGCGCTACTTCATAGTGCTCTTGACCAACCACTTGTGGGTCTAACTGACGGCTAGTTGAATCAAGTGGGTCAACCGCAGGGTAGATACCCAATGCAGCGATGTCACGAGACAACACAACTGTAGAGTCTAAGTGCAAGAAGGTAGTAGCAGGAGATGGATCAGTCAAGTCATCCGCAGGAACGTAAACGGCCTGAATAGATGTAACAGAACCAGTCTTAGTAGAAGTAATACGCTCTTGCAACTTACCCATCTCTTCTGCCAATGTAGGCTGATAACCCACAGCGGATGGCATACGGCCCAGCAAAGCTGATACTTCTGTACCAGCCAGTGTGTAACGGTAAATGTTGTCGACGAAGAACAAAATGTCACGGCCTTCATCACGGAAAGCTTCGGCCATTGTCAAACCAGTTAACGCAACGCGCAAACGGTTGCCAGGTGGCTCATTCATCTGACCGAAAACCATGGCAACCTTATCGATCACGTTTGATTCTTTCATCTCGTGATAGAAGTCATTACCTTCACGAGTACGCTCACCAACACCAGCAAACACTGACAAACCTGAGTGTTGCTTAGCGATGTTGTTAATTAATTCCATCATGTTCACGGTTTTACCAACACCCGCGCCACCGAACAAGCCAACCTTACCGCCTTTAGCGAATGGGCAAACTAAGTCGATCACCTTAATACCAGTCTCTAGCAAGTCGACTGAAGGGG
>CAIQBW010000025.1 GCA_903870165.1 uncultured Methylophilaceae bacterium
CTCTATTGCCAGCTGACCAAATTGAGTTTGCGTTGCTGTACGCAAAACAACGCCTAAGCCCAGACCAGAAACTACATGACTTCCCATAAAGCAGACGTTTGGAAGATCAAATAATGCTTTGCCTGATTCTGGCGCCTCAGCAGAAAACTTTTCCACTGGCATAGATTCACCAGTAAGGGAGGACTGATTTACAAACAAATCATTCGAACTTAATAAACGCAAGTCAGCAGGCATCAGATCGCCAGCGGATAACTTCACCACGTCACCAGGTACCACCTCTTTAAATGGAATATCGAGCTCTACCCCATTTCTGAGCACGGTCACTTTAATGCTGACCATACTTTTTAGTTTTTCAGCCGCTTTATTCGACTTGAATTCTTGTAGAAAGGCGAGGCCAGTAGACAGTAAAACCATTAGCGCTATCACTAGAGCACCAACGGTACCCCCAGTAATAAAAGTTACAAAAGATAGCCCTATTAGAAGTAGAGGTAGCGGGGAAAGAAATAAGGCTAGAAACTGCAGGACTGGATTTAAGCGCTTTGAAATATCGAGTGAATTTGGACCATACTGCTCCAACCTTGCCATTGCGATTTCATTACTTAAACCCTCAATGGAGCTACCCAACTCCTTCAACAGGACCGTTGCACCCAAGCTTGAAAAGTGAGTGATATCAGCGTTTGCAGGCGCTTGCTTAAACATATGTTCATTGTAGGCTTCAAATTTAGCCTTATAAATAGAAAATGCCCATCAAAACCAATCTGATGGGCATTTCTATATGCAGAGCATTGCTGCAATAAATAGGTAAACCTATAAATTACTTCTTAGGAGCGGCAACAAAACCAATAGCAGTATCGTCAACAAATTCAACAATCACATCATCACCAACTTTGAACTTTTCAAGACCGAGAACGCTTGGATCGACTTTAACTTTTTGCTTTTCGCCACTTGGAAGTGTGAAAGTGACAACGCGTGTTTTAGCGTCAATAGTATCGATCTTCACAGTCGCATAAACAGTATTAGTTGTTTCCTCAAACGGCTTTGTAGTGCCTTTGCCCGAAATAACTACTGAATGCACACCTGAAACACCTGGCTTAGCACCTTTAGGAGCTAAAGTTAAACCAACAGCAATCGCTTGAGCATGCTCAACTACAAAAACATCGCCCTTTTTTACTCGGTCTAAATCGTTAACCTGCTTAGATACATTCATCTGTACTAAGTTACCGTTTGCATCTTTTAATACAACGATACGATTTTTAACATCCACTGAATCAACAGTAGCCGTAAGAACAGCAACTTCTGCAGCCAATGGCAACATTTTGGCTGGAGCTTGCGCGAATGCGACGTTAGCAACTGTAAAACCGACAAAGGCAACTAATGATGCAATTAAAGATTTCTTCAAGATATCTCCTAAATAGATAATGATTAAAAAAGGACGTACCATTTCCACGCCTCTGAACCATTGTAACCACGATAAACCCCCTTGATAGCTGGGTTTGGTAATTTATCCAAAAACCAGTAAAAATAGGCTTCTTTAGAAAATTCAATAGGTATTTTGTGTGATTTTGATTAAACCCTGGGAGGAAGCTGCTCCTGAAGCCTACTCCATCCGCTCATTAGTGTTTATAGAGGAGCAAGGGGTTCCTCAAGAAATTGAAATAGACGAGTGGGATCCATTGGCACAGCATGCTCTTGCATATGAAGATCGATGTTGCATTGCAACAGGAAGACTCATCAACCTCCAAGATGGATCAGCCCAGATCGGGAGAATGGCAGTGTTGGCCCAATTTCGGAAACAGGGCATTGGCAGCAAAGTTTTAACAACTTTAATCGAATACGGCAAATCCCTAGGGGCTTTCAAATTCATTTTGCACTCCCAATTAACTGCCATTCCCTTTTATGAAAAACAGGGTTTTATTGCGAATGGACCAATTTATGACGAAGCAGGC
>CAIQBW010000026.1 GCA_903870165.1 uncultured Methylophilaceae bacterium
CGAAGTCTTTCAATTTCAATCCAAGAAAAGATATTAAGGGATAGTTATGCAAACGAACACGACTCAGATTACAGAAATATCAATCGTTGAAGATGAAGTTCATATGACAACGATAGAGCTATGCCATACGATTAATATAGAACAAGAAGATTTAGTTGCTTGGGTTCAAGAAGGAATCCTTAATCCTATTGGTACCTCACCAGAGGATTGGCGTTTTAGTGGGAATACATTAAGTCGTGCAAAGAAAGCATTGAGATTATCTCGTGATCTTGAAATTAATACCCCTGGGGTTGCAATGGTAATGGACTTATTGGATGAGATTTCAGACCTTAGAAAACGATGAAAAACCAGTTTGACCGTTACTTAAAGTAACGCTTGGAAGTAAATCTACTTACACACCAAAAATAACCTATTGATATTTAACCAGTAAAAAATGGAATTTCACCTCTTAATCCGTTTGTCGTGGGTTCGATCTTCGCATCTCTCACTATATTCAGCATTAAATTAAATGACTACTTTAATTGGTAGCCATTTTTTTGCGCATAATTTCTATACGACCTAATTACATCCTTTTTCACGAGTATATGTCAAAGATTTTACGCTTTTAGTTTTCTAAATCCCCAATCCTTTTTGAGGTCGCGCATTTTCATGCCTAAATTAATCGCTAATAAGCCAATACGGGTCAAATCAAACATCTGTTTTAGAAGCTTTATCGTGTTGTTAAAAACCTGAAAAGTGCGCAATATAAACATTAAATTTTACATATTTTATATTTATATAGAATTAATTAAGGCGTAAATGGCTATTGATTTTAAGGGGGTATATCAACGTTTCGTTGAATTGGAAGTTGCTGCGGAAAATAAGTCTGGCCTTCCAACGCTGGATCTGAGTGAAAAAAGGTTATTGAGTTTATTCAGTACTCATTGGGTTAAAAGAAAACTGATTACGGTTGTTGAGGCAATCAATATCTCAGATGAGTTTTCGACATCAACTTCGCATAGGTATTTGAAGATGTTGCGTCAAAAAGGCTATGTAGAGTTAATCATTGATGAAATAGATAATAGGGTGAAGTATGTTTCACCGACTAAACAAGCCGACAGATACTTTGCTACCTTGGGTAAGCTAATGATTAAAGCATCAGATGAAATCGCCTAGTCCATCTTAGGCATCCGATTCTTAGACATCTGACTAGCTATCTTTTTTAATTAAATCCCCAATTTCTCGCGCTTGATTTGATAGTTTCACTGCTTCGGCTGCTGAGTCCGCCGCCATTCTTGATGCGGCAGCTGCTTCCATGGACGCTTTAAGCAAGCACTCTTCTGCGTGTTGGGAAACTGCTAATGCAGCTGCCGCTGCGGCGGCTGCGGCTGCGGCAGCTGCTTCTATTGCGGCAACAGCTGCGGAAACCGAAGCTTTGACGGATGATTCAACCACCATTAAAAACGCGGGGTTTTGTGATGCATCTCTTGCTGCATTCATGGCATTTGATGCGGCAATCCTGGACTGTTCAGCAGATTTTGCAGAACGTTTGGCTGCTTCGGAGGATTGCAATGTTAACTCTTTAAGCGAGATAAGTGCTTCGGCATAGCTTTTACTTACACCCTTATAGGTGTTACGTAAATCTTCTAGGTCGGCTTGTAATATTTCAAGCTTTTTGTATACCTCTTCCAGGCTCTGAGACATCCGTTCCCCCCCAAAAAAATTTTTGATTGATTAAGCGCTAATTCGTCACTTAAGCATTATTCGTCAAATTAGGCGAGCTTTAAATAAATTCTTATTCATCATCGTCAAGCCCTTCGATAACAAAAATCTCATTGGCGGCTTCGGTGAAGAGGTTGATAGTTTCGATAAACTTTTGAGTAGGGCGCACATATTTAATGCGCTTATCCAGATGGTCTGGGTAATGCTCTATCCAGCCATCATCCACATAACGTTGGTAGTGGACTCTAACCGCAGTATATGAATAGGGAAGAGATGCAAAGAGTTGTTTGACGGTGATATGGCCATTTGAATAGTTGTGTATTGATAAAAGTAACAGAAGATCGTAAGCTATCAGCGAATTCTCAATGGGAAGATGTTGGCGACACCATGCCCTAAGTCTGAAAATTGCTTCAATCATTAGCGCATTTTGTTTAGAAATCATCTTTTCATACTAATGCTAAAAACACCAATTTGATAGTGATTTAAACCTCTAATTTAAATGTTTGTTTTGGGAGCGATGTTGCGCCTGATTATTTGAGTATTCAGCATTAATTTGTGCCATGTTTTGCTTAAGCGATATTATTTTGATGTGGCTTAAATAAATGACACATATTACGACCATTTCTCTTGGCCACATACATCGCTTCATCTGCGTTATCAAGATACAGCTGCAAGATGTCTTCAGCGTCGTGTGTTTTTTTTGCTAATTTCTCTAATGCGATCATCGCGACGCCGATGCTGATGGTAATTTTTATCTCTTTGCCACAATGCTTGTGACAGCAAAAATAACTCAAGTTCACTCTTAATCTTTCAGCGACTTCCATCGCCTCGGTCTCATTGGTTTCAGGTAAGACGATTAAGAACTCCTCACCCCCAATGCGCCCGATAAAATCAATGGCTCTTAGGTTTTTTTTTAAAAATCCCACCATGCCTTTTAAAATTTCATCGCCTTCGTGATGGCCAAACTCATCGTTAATCTCTTTGAAGTGGTCAATATCCAAGCTGAGAAGCGAGATGGGGCGGTGTGTTCTCATGCTTCGCGTAATCTCGAGCTTGGCGCGTTCAAATACTTCCATACGACTCAATGCCGAGGTAAGACAATCAATTTTTGCGATTTCTTCAAATTTATTTTTTAGGGCCTCGGTGTCAGTCAGTAGTTTTTTAAGATAAAAAACTCCTAGAAACAAGCACCCAGAAATCGGCACCGCAAGTGCCGCATCGACGATATTAAATTTGCCAGTGCTGATTGCATAAAGAATTGGAGAAACGCGTCTTCCAATCATTAGAAAAGATGCTATGCCTAAAAAAAACCATCCTAATTGGTAATGTTTAGCTTGTTTGATTAGCGTAATAGATAATGTGGTTGCCCCGATTTGGACGATTAGAGATAAGCAATAAAAGAATATAGCTAAATCATACATAAACTATCCATTTATCCTTTGCATCATTGGAAAATAAGGCTTAAATAATTGCATTAGAAAAGCTGTAGTTTTTCTTTTCAAATAGTGTGATACAAGCCGTCACAACTGTAGGGTCGAATAATGTTCCGCTCCCATCTTTAATGGTTCTTAGTGCAGTTTCAAGGCCTGGGGATTTCCGATAAGGCCTATCGCTAGCCATGGCTTCAACGGTATCGGCCACCGCCAGAATGCGGGCTTCTTCAATAATTTCATCGCCTGATAAACCTTTAGGGTAGCCGCTACCATCTGAGCGTTCGTGATGCTGGTGGACGGTCATGGCTAAGGGCCATGGGAAATGAATGTGTTTAACGATTTCATAACCGGCTTCCGCGTGGCTTTGCACCATCGCCAACTCATAGTTGGTCAGCGGTGTTGGCTTGGTGAGGATCTCAGCAGGAATGCCTATTTTGCCAATGTCATGCACCATTGCAGACATGCGAATACCTTCTACTGTGTGAAGAGGGAGTTGCATTTCATTGGCAATGGCCACCGCCAAGTCCGCTACGCGGCTTTGGTGATCTGCCGTGTAAGGGTCTTTGAACTCAATAAGCTTGCTGAGCGTCCTAATCATCTCACGCATACTAACGTTGGAAAGTGTTTGATACGCCAACATCAGAGCTTCATTTTTTTTACGATCTGAAACATCACGAATATTGCACTGAATCACTCGGTCGCCGTTCACCCCGTAAGCGTTACTAACAAACTCTACTTCAATGACTTCGCCATTTTTGTGTTGCATAGGCAAGTTTTCATAGCGAATATAGGTTTTATCTTTTAGCGCCGCAAATGCATTAATTGCGGCGGTCTTGTCAACAATTGCACCCAGCTCCCAAAGTTGCTTGCCTAAGATCTCTTTGCGGTCGTAACCAAGCAAGGTGGTAAGAAATGGGTTTACATCCACTACCTTACCGCTTTTAAAGTCGAGAATTAAAATCCCATCTTGCGCCGACTCAAACAGGCGGCGATAGCGAATTTCTGACTCTTGAAGGAGTTTTGTTTTTTTATCAATCATGCAGATATAAATGTCAAAAATGTTAAATGTATATTCTTAATCTACGCCTAAACTGACTTTTTGTATCTAAAAAAACTATTAATTTTTGCTAATTTACCAAATATTTATTTTAATTTTGATTTATATCAATAAGTGAAAATTAATAGATATGTATTATTTACATGGTTTTAGTTTGCGCGCATTATTTGTGGGTGGTAATCATAAATTAGATGTTTTTTGTGACGAAAAAAAGGGGAGTTGATTTATATCAACTTTTCTATAATCAAAATCAGAGTTTATATTTTTAGATTGCATTATTCAAAAAAATAGCGCATGGTTATTTTAAGTTATAAATATTGTAAATGTATTATTTTTTATAATTATATAACTCACTTGCTCAATTAAATAAAAGTGGAGATAAAACAACATGTTAAAAAACATTAAATTTTCAAAAAAATCACAATCAGGCGTTACGATGATTGAATACGCATTAATTGCTTCATTAATTTCAGTGGCTGCGATTACCATGTTGACCCCAATCGGTGCTGCAGTGCTTACTAAGCTTACTGCCGTTAAAGTGGCGCTAGTTGGTAGTTAATTTAGCAAGTAGCTAATTAAGCATCGCTATCTCGCGGCGATCTGTTTAGTGATCTGAAACACCACTCTTTGATCAGATCGCCACGATTCCCTACATAATCTATGGGGTTTAACTTGAAACCTTCTTTACTCATAGGCATTTCGCTCATTCTTGGCGCAATTGCATCCTTCTTTGTTGCTCACCTTTCTAGAAGCCCAGAAATCGCGGCCGGTCCGAAGGTTGTCATTGCTTCAAGCACCATTCAAGCGGGCACCGAGTTATCAACTAGCCAGTTGAGCGTGCTTAATTGGCCATCACCATCAACTCCGCAAGGCATTTTTTCTGATACTAAGCCACTGGCACATCGGTATGCCCGTCAAACCATAGAGCCTGGCGAACTGATTTTAGAATCTAAGTTAGCTGCTATCGATTCAAAAGGAGGACTAGCCTCCATGATTGCTGCAGGTAAGCGTGCTATTTCAGTGCGAGTGAACGATGTAGTCGGCGTGGCAGGATTTGCATTGCCTGGCAACTATGTGGATATTTTGGTGAGTGCCAAAGATTCCACGGGCAATTCATTTTCTAAAATCGTCTTAAACCGCGTCAAGGTTCTTGCAGTTGCTCAAGACACTACGTCGGATGCGGCCAAGCCGAAAGTTGTAAATGCGGTGACGCTCGAATTAACGCCTGCTGAATCTGAGCAGCTCGACTTGGCCCGAAGTATCGGTTCTCTTTCTTTAGTACTGCGCAATGAAATTGATGCTGGGCTTAGCAATTCAAATGGGGCACGCTTGGTGGATTTAACCCATCAAGGTATCGCGATCGAGTCAAATCCTTTGCCAGCAACAAATTTGCCAAACACAAATAATGCGGCAGATACCACAAACATAGTTTCTACAAAGCCTAAAGCATCTAAGCTTAAAGGCGCTTCTTCAGCATTCAGATCGGATGCTGTGCAAGAGATTAGAGGCATCAAAGAAGGCGGGGGTGCTAAATAATGTTTAATCAACATTTGAAATACAATTTTAGACATAGTTTAAAAAATAGCTTGTTGATATTAGCGGTAGGTTTTTTATCAACGTTTACATTGGCAAGTTTTGCTGAGTCTGTTGATGAGGTGTTAAACGTCAGTGCGGTGAGTGCGTTTGTGGGTAAAACCAAAATCATTCGCTTAAGTTCACCAGTGAGTCGCGTAGCGGTGGGTGATGCAGACATTGCTGATTTTAAAGTGGTTTCCCCGACAGAAGTGTATTTGCTTGGCAAGGCAGTGGGAACAACCAGCCTGATTTTGTGGCAAAAGAATGGTAAAACCAACACGATAGACGCAACCATCGGTATCGATTTGGCGCCTTTAGTAAAAACCCTCGCAACACAGTTGCCCAATGAAAAAGACCTTGTCGTGAGTTCGGCGTCAGGCTCTGTGGTGCTTGGGGGCTCTGTTTCTGATGCAGTCTCCGCAGATATTGCGATGAGTTTGGCTGATGCTCATGTGCGTAATCTTAATCGCTACCTTACTGGCGGTTTTAGGGATGCCAATCTTACAGCCAGTGCACCCACTGCAGCTACGGCAATGGTGCAGGTGATTAACCTAATGAAAGTGCGCGACCCGCAACAAGTGATGCTTGAAGTGCGCGTCGCGGAGATTTCTAAAAAGCTGCTTGACCAACTAGGGGTTGGGTTTAACGCGACATCTGGTGATGTGCGTTGGAATGTGATCTCTAACTATCCAAGAGCGGGCGCAACAGGGGCAACTGGTTTGATGGAACTGTTTCCAGGCAAGGCCAACAACTTAACAGTCGATGCACAACAATTAGATTCGCTCGTCAAAATTCTTGCTGAGCCTAATATTGTGGCAAGTAGCGGCCAAGAGGGAAGCTTCTTGGTAGGTGGGCGCGTTTTTATCCCGGTGACGCAATCTGCTGGAACAGCGGGCAGTGTCGTGACCTTAGTTGAACGCGAGTATGGCGTTGGCTTGAAGTTTGTGCCAACGGTATTGGATGGTGGCCGGATTAGCCTCAAAGTAGCCCCTGAAGTTTCGGAGTTTACCAATGCCACGGCATTTCAAAACAAAAGTGAAAACCCAGTATTTACAACTCGCAGGGCTTCCACCACTGTACAGCTAAAAGATGGCGAGCACTTGGTGATTGGCGGTTTGATGCGGAATAACGTCACTGCCACCATTAAAGGAGTGCCAGTGCTAGGTCAATTACCTATTCTTGGGGCGTTGTTCCGAAGCACAGAATTCACCTCTGATAAAACAGAGTTGGTGATTGTAGTGAGTCCTAGTCTAGTTAAAGGTACACCTACAGCACCAGTGGTTCCTACTGATAAATTTGTAGCACCTAGTCCAAGTGATGTATTGATCGGAGGCAAACTTGAAGGCAAATAATAAAACACGCATGTTATGCGGTATGACGGTTGTTTGCTTAGCCTTGTCAGCTTGCGCCACAGGAAAGTTTTTAGAAACTTCAACGCCAGTGTTAGACAAAAACTTTGGGCAATCACTCAAGGCGGCAAAAGAGGCGCAGAAGATTCCAAAGGATCCTAATCAAACGGATGTCAACACGACGCCAAGTTCAAAAGAATTGGCTTTGCCTTACGATAATTACGTCAAAGGTAAAGATGTGACGAGTCCGGCATTAACAGCGCCCATCTCTTCTAATGGAGCCAATTAAATATGAAGATTGTGTTCTTTAGCCCAGAGGGCTTTAAATTTGCAGAGCCAGAGCTTTCGTCGCTAGACACTTTGGTCAAGCTTAACGGTTCGTATGATCAATTAAATACATTGGTATTTGCGCAACATCCAGAAATTCTATTGATTGGTGGTTTTGAGGCGACGGATGACCTATTAGCAAATGTGAAGCATTTGGTGGATGGCATTCCGCAAAGTGTGGTGGTGCTTTTTGCCCCAGGGGCAGATGCTGAGTTGCTGATGAAAGCCATGCGGGTTGGTGTGAGAGAAGTTTGTGCGGCTTGTACTTCTGAAGAGCTCAGCGCTGTGATTCTTCGTGCGCGAGAGCATCAGATGTCAGCCCCGGTTGATAACGCCCTGCATCATGGTCAAAAAATAGGCTTTATTTCCGCTAAAGGCGGAGACGGAGGCACTTGTGTGGTGGCTAATCTTGCTAGTGCGCTAGCCAAAGATGAAAAAAATCGCATTGTGGTGATTGATCTTTCCTTAAGTTATGGCGATGTAGAAATTTATCTCACCAATAAAACCGTCACTAATAATGTGATGAGTTTTTCAAGCTCGGTAGAGCGACTTGATGCCACATTGCTAGATTTGATGGTGCATCACGTGTCAGATAATTTACATTTGATTCCGTCACCCTCGACCTTGGAAGATGTATTGCGCATTAAAAGTGAAGATGTCGAAAAGCTCATTGATATTCTCGCGTCGCATTATGACTATGTTTTCGTTGATATTGGTACAGGGATTGATCCAGTTTCTATGCGTATTTGGGACAAGTTAGATCGGTTGATATTAACTTCAACCATGACAATTCCTTCTGCGCGTCGTTCTTCACAAGTATTGCATTTGTGGGAAAGTATGGGGCTTTCACCTAATAAAGCATTTGTTGTGCTTAGTCGTTGCGGTGGACCAGCTGACTTGAGTTTGACTGATTACGAGCAGGCCATTAGTCGCAAAGTGTGGCATATGGTTTATCGCGAATTTGCCGGCATTCAAGAGTCTTTATTGCGTGGTGTGCCGGTGATTGATTTAAAGCCCAACTCAAAATTCACTGATTCAATTCTAGAAATTGCCTCAGACCTAAACGGCAAGCCGATTAAAAGGAAGTTTTCGTTATGGGCTTACTTAGGGATCAAATAGGCAAGTGGAATTACGGCGAACCTAAATCGAATAAGGATTTAGGTGGAGCTATGGCCGGGGAAAAAAACGATCCGCTTGAGCCTCACAGCCAATCAATGACACCCGTTGTGCCTTCTAGCAAAAGAATGCAGCCTAGTTTTTATGCTGCCAAAGTTAAGCTTCATCAAAGCTTGCTGTCACGGATGGATCTTGCAGCGGCAGAGACCATGCCAAGTGAGCAGCTTAGCCATGTGTTGCATGACCTGATTAATCAACTGATTGATGAGCAGTCTCTTCCGGTAAACAATGATGAACGTCGCCAACTTATTTTGGATTTGCAAAATGAGATTCTTGGCCTAGGCCCGCTTGAGCCGCTATTAGCAGACCCTTCGATTAGTGAGATTTTAGTCAATCGATACGATACGGTTTTTGTGGAGCGCAAAGGGCGCTTAGAGCAAGTGCCTATGCAGTTTAACGATGATGAACATTTGCTTCGCATTATCGACAAAATTGTGTCCCGCGTCGGACGCCGTATTGATGAGTCTAGTCCAATGGCGGATGCGCGGCTTCCAGATGGTTCACGCGTCAACGCGATTATCCCGCCGATTTCTCTCGATGGCCCAACACTCTCTATCCGTCGCTTTTCAGTGGTGCCTTTGCGAATTGAAGATTTAATTCAAAAGCAGGCTTTAACCAAAGGAATGGCAGAATTTCTGGCGGCGATGGTTGCCGCTAAAACCAGCATTTTAATTTCTGGCGGCACGGGTTCTGGCAAAACCACACTACTTAATATTCTCTCCTGTTTTATTCCTGAAGGTGAACGGATTATAACCATTGAAGATACGGCTGAGCTTCAACTCCAACAAACGCACGTAGTTAGACTGGAAACCAGACCTCAAAACATTGAGGGTAAGGGTGAAGTACCAATGCGTGCCTTGGTAAGAAACTGTTTGCGGATGCGGCCTGACCGCATCGTGTTGGGTGAGGTGCGTGGCAGTGAGGTGATTGATATGTTGCAGGCCATGAATACTGGCCATGAAGGTTCATTAACCACGATTCACGCTAATGCATCGCGCGATGCCTTGAGCCGTTTAGAAAACTTGGTGAGTATGGGTGGTGTGAATATGCCGGCCAAGACCTTGCGTCAACAAATTAGCTCAGCAATACATATTGTCATTCAAACCGCGCGCTTAACCGATGGTAGCCGAAAAATTACCAGCATCCAGGAAATTACTGGCATGGAAGGAGACGTGATTGTGATGCAAGAAATTTTTACTTATGAAAGAACCGGGACTGGCAACAATGGCCTTGTTTTGGGCAACTTTATGGCAACAGGCGTTCGTCCTCATGTGGCCGAAAGAATCAAAACATGGGGCATTCAATTAAGTGATGATTTGTTTAACCCTGGTGTAATTGAATAGCCTGCATTTGACTGATGACCTCTCAAATCGATGAAAAAATATTTGAATCATGATTAACGCCTGGATAGTTGAACTTTTGCCTTTGCTCGTTTTTTGCGTGACGATTGCGGTGTTATTGGCGCTTATCACGTTTTGGTCGCGTCACTACAGCCGAAACGCTAAGGCGCTTAATAAGCGTTTAGGCGATATTGTGAACATGAGAAGTTCAAGTTCAGATGAGCCGATGAAAGGGACGAGCGCTCATGAAGGTAGTTTTTTAACCACCTCACATATTACGATTGCAATGCAGTTGGAAGAGGCGATGCAGTTGATGTTGCTGAGAGCTGACCTTAATATCAGCCCTGTCAGAATGTTGGCTTATTCCGCCACTCTTGCGGTGGGTGGCTTTTTACTATTGGATTTATTCACGCATTTAAGCGTCTTGATGTTGCTGGTTTTTAGTTTATTTTTCGGTGCATTTCCATTTTTTTACATCCTATATTTACAAGCCAAGCGTAGCGCAAAAATTGAAAAGCAACTTCCAGAAGCGCTTGATTTTATCTGTCGCTCTTTACGCGCAGGGCATGGCCTTTCAGTCACATTTGGTATTGTGGGTGACGAGTTACCTCAGCCGATTGCTAAAGAGTTTAAAACGGTCTTTGAAGAAATTAACTTTGGTTTGCCATTTGATGATGCGATGACTAATTTTGCAGTACGCACCGACAGTAACGATATTAACTTTTTAGTGGTGGGACTCTTGATTCAGCGTGAGGCCGGCGGCAATTTGATTGAACTGCTTGAGAACCTCTCTAAAACCATCCGTGACCGTATTATTTTGAGCGGAAAAGTGCGTGTATTGGCTTCTGAGGGCAAATACTCAGGCCTTTTGCTAAGTGTGTTGCCATTTCTACTTGGCGGGATTTTAACGACGATGAATCCAGACTATATGTTGCCCCTTTGGACGACTGAAGCCGGTCAACAGCTTGTCATGGTGAGTGTGGTGATGATTTTTGTTGGTGCATTTTGGATGTGGAATCTTTCAAGGATTAAGGTGTAAGCATGAATATCGACATCGTGATGTTTTATGCACTTGTCTTAGTGACTTTCTTTGCAGTGGTGACGTTTGTGCTTGGCATGCGCGCTTTGTTTCTCAAACGTTTTGCTTGCAAACGCCTTTCTCAGGTCTTGGAACAAATGCAACAGAGTGAATTTGCCAGCAAAAACCAAATGCTGGGGCGTCGCTGGAATGCAATTCTCGACTCTTTATCTAAAATGTCTTTGCCTAAAGAAGGCTGGCAGGATTCTCGTGTTCATCTTAAATTTTTACGTGCAGGGATTCGTGGGGCAATGGCGCCACGGATTTACTTCGCGCTCAAATCTGTATTGACGCTCGGCGTGCCGGCCTTTGTTGGTTTATTGTTTTGGCCATATACGCATGAATTAGGCTTTGCCAAATTTAGTCTGATACTGCTTGCGCTCTCGAGTTTTGGGTATTACTTCCCTGAAATTTATCTGGATTCGCGCACCAAAAAACGCGTGAAAGATTGTCAACAAGGTTTGCCTGATTTGATTGATTTATTAGTGATCTGTACCGAGTCTGGTTTGGGTTTAGATGCCGCGCTGAACCGCGTTTCAAAAGAAATTGTTCGCACTAATCCATATCTTGCTGAAGAGCTTTATTTAACCAATTTAGAAATCCGTGCGGGCTCAGGACGTAATGCTGCGCTTAAAGGATTTGCCATGCGGGTTAATTTAGACTCAGTACACAACTTGGTTTCGATGTTGGTTCAAGCCGATCGCTTTGGTACTAGTGTTTCTGATTCTTTAAGAGTTCAAGCGGGCTTGATGCGCATTCAACGGATGCAAGTCGCAGAAGAGATTGCTTCTAAAATTCCAGTTAAAATGTTATTGCCGATGATATTTTGTATTTTCCCTGCATTAATCATTGTCATCATTGGCCCGGCAATTATTCAGATTCGGGCGGTGTTATCTTGATGTTCAAACGCAATCAAGCAGGTGCCGCGATGGTCGAGTTTGCATTGGTTTTGCCGATATTTATGCTCATTTTATTTGGGATTATCAATTACAGTATTCTGTTATTTGATCAAGCTGTTCTGACTAATGCCGCTAGAGAGGGCGCAAGATGGGGTGCGATTAACACCACTGCAGCAAGCACGGCAGTTTGTAGCTCAACATCGCCTGGGAATGCAGATCCATGCGGTATTGCGGTGAATTATGCCAGCTCAGGGCTGATTAGTTTTGGTGCTACGACGATCACTGCTTCATCTACTGGTGATGGCACAAGCGGTTCGCAGGTCAGGGTAACGGTGCGATACCAATATACTGGTTTGGGGTATAGCGTGACTAGCTTTGATAATCAGTTAAGCGCTACTTCGGTGATGTACCATGAGTAATCAATCATGACCAAAAAACACACGCATCAAAAGGGTGCAACACTCGTGCTTTTCGTTTTGTTGTTAAGTGTGCTGATCGCTTTGATGGGCTTGGCCTTGGATGGGGGTTATATGCTGCTCCAAAAAGCGCGTTTGCAAAGCACTGCAGATGCTTCAGCATTGGCGTGTGTGATTAACTCAAGCACTTGCGGTGCAGGTGGAAGCAATATCTTTCCTGCAGTCAATCCTCATAACTTTAATGTTCAAACAACCAATCCTGTTAGTTGCCCGTTAAGCACTCAGTCAAGTTGCGCTAAAGCAATTGCATCAGCAACATGGACGCCTTTCATTATCGGATTTTTGGGTGCTAACAACGTCAATTTGAGCGCGAGTGCAATATCAGGCAAAAGTAGTTCTTCACCATGTGTTTCTACAAAACAAAACATTACCATGAGTGGAGGAGCAATAATTAATGCGCCTATTTGCTCAATTAATGCGGGTAATAACTTATCGCTAAGTGGCGGTGCTCTGATTACCTCAAATCAAATTGTTTATGGAAATTCTCTTACTATCAGCGGTGGCGCGTCTACAAGCTCTACGCCAACGAAATCCATATCAGCCTTTCAAGATCCTTTCGGAAGTACAACGCTACCATCTCTGGTTGCTTACTCAAATAATGGTACTTGTACGAATTGTTCAGGAAGCTCATGTTCTGGGGGTAAGACGTGTATATATTCGTCAGGTACCTTCAATAGTCAAGTGTCAGTATCTGGAGGCGCCACTGCAACATTAAGCCCAGGTATTTACAACGGGGGGATTGCTCTATCAGGGGGGGCAACGATTAATTTCCAGCCCGGTATATATGCAATTCAAGGTGGGCAGTTAAGTCTTAGTGGAGGCACCGTCAGTAATGGCAATGGGGTAAGTTTTTATTTTTCTGGGTCATCTGCAGTCAATATCTCCGGTGGAGCTACGACAAATTTATATGCGCCAACAAGCACACAGGTTGCTTCCACAGGTGGTATAAATGGGATGATTTTTTGGCAAGCAGCATCAGATAACGCGGCGGTCAATATTTCTGGAGGCTCAGCGACCATATTGGCGGGTAATATGTATATGCCTAATGCGAATTTAAGTCTATCAGGAGGAAGTTCTGTCACTAAACCATACGGTACTATCATCGCTAATAGCTTAACTACAAGCGGAGGCAATACAATTTATATTGTTAACACTTATGGAGCGTCAGGTGTTGGAGGCAATGGAAAGCCTATTCTAGTTCAATAAAATTGCTTAGTTTTTGCTGATTTTGAACGATATAGTTTTAATTTGGCTACTCCTTGTTTATCCATATGCCAATAAATTTAATGTGGCATGCCTTCTTCAATTTTCATTTTTAAGTATAAAGAATAAATGACATTCAACCATCGCCATTATTCCCGCAAAGACATCGCACGTATTGCAACCCATGCCATGGTTGAGCGGGGCCTTGAGCCTGAGTTTTCTAAAGCCGTTATCCAGCAGCTAGAAAAAATCACTGAACCAGGGGAAGATCAAGACCCCAATATTTTTGATCTCACGGACTTATTGTGGTGCTCACTAGATAACGATGATTCGATGGATTTGGATCAACTCACCTGCGCTGAACAACTCAAGAATGGCCTTGTTAAGATATTTGTCGCGATTGCGGATGTGGACTCGGTGGTGAAAAAAGATACGCCGATTGACGAGCATGCACGGATGAATGCGGCTTCCATTTATACCTCTGCACGTATCTTTCCAATGTTGCCAGAAAAGCTATCCACAAACCTGACATCTTTAAATCCGGATGAAGATCGTTTGGCGATTGTGGTGGAAATGGTGATTGATAAAGAGGGCTATGTGACAGCCCCACAAGTTTATCGTGCCAAAGTGCGCAATAAAGCCAAGCTTGCTTATGACGCAATCTCTGATTGGATTGATGGAAAAATTGCGCCGCCAGAAGCGTTAGCTAAAGTGAAGGGCATGGCTGAGCAGCTTCAAATTCAGGATAAAACGGCGCAAATCATCCGAAAGCGTCGCCGTGCGCAGGGCTCGCTGGAGCTTGAAATATTTGAACCTAAGGCGATATTTGAGGGTGAGCAGGTGGTGGGAATTGTGCAGCAGGTACAAAACCGTGGTCGCCAACTGATTGAAGAGTTTATGATCGCC
>CAIQBW010000027.1 GCA_903870165.1 uncultured Methylophilaceae bacterium
ATGATTGATTCTGAATTGGCCTCAAATCCACAAGCAGCTGAAAATATGCGTTGGTATGTTATCCATGCATATTCTGGTATGGAAAAGAGTGTAAAAAAGGGTTTAGAAGAGCGTATCTCACGTTCTGGGACTCCGGAAAAATTTGGTCGAATTTTGGTTCCTTCCGAAGAGGTTGTTGAAATCAAATCTGGCCATAAGGCTGTTTCTGAACGCCGTTTTTTCCCTGGCTATGTCATGATCGAAATGGAAATGACCGATGAAACATGGCATTTGGTGAAAAATACACCAAAAGTTACTGGTTTCGTAGGTGGCGTTAGAAACCGCCCAAGCCCTATTTCCACTGCAGAAGTTGCAAAAATCATGGATCAAATGCAGGCTGGTGTTGATAAACCTAAGCCTAAGACGCTCTTTGAAGTTGGTGAGATCGTTCGCGTCAAGGAAGGTCCATTTATTGATTTCAACGGCAACATTGAAGAAGTCAATTATGAGAAGTCTAGATTGCGCGTTTCTGTTACAATTTTTGGCCGCGGTACCCCAGTTGAGCTGGAGTTTGGCCAAGTAGAAAAGATGTAAACATCGCTTTTAGTGGCGTTATGTAGTCGAAGTAGATGTAAAAGTGTTTATGGTTAGTTAATTAACCGAGGAGCGGATCTAGCAAGCCAAAAGCTAGTGAAGCGTTTACTCAACAGCGGTCTTTCCTAATGGGGATAGGCGCGCTTTTAGGAGCAATCAATGGCAAAGAAGATCATTGGCTTTATCAAGCTGCAGATTCCTGCAGGTAAAGCAAATCCATCACCTCCGGTAGGTCCAGCTTTGGATCAACGCGGTCTCAATATTATGGAATTTTGTAAGGCGTTTAATGCTCAAACTCAGAGTTTAGAGCCAGGCCTTCCTATTCCAGTCGTGATTACAGCGTTTGCTGATAAGAGCTTCACATTCATCATGAAGACTCCGCCAGCAACCATCATGATTAAGAAGGCTGCGAAGATTGAAAAAGGATCACCACGTCCCCATACCGATAAGGTTGGAAAAATTACTCGTGCTCAAGCAGAAGAAATTGCTAAAGCAAAAATGCCAGATTTAACAGCTGCTGATATGGATGCTGCTGTAAGAACAATCGCTGGTAGCGCCCGTTCAATGGGTATCACAGTGGAAGGTCTCTAATCATGACTAAATTATCTAAGCGTTTAAAAGCAATCGAATCAAAAGTAGATCGCAACAAATTTTATGCATTAGAAGATGCATTAAATCTTGTTAAAGAGTGCGCAACTGCTAAGTTTGATGAATCTATTGACGTTGCCGTTCAGCTTGGTATTGATGCCAAGAAATCTGATCAAGTTGTGCGTGGCGCTGTAGTGCTCCCAGCCGGTACAGGTAAGCATGTTCGTGTAGCGGTTTTTGCACAGGGTGAGAAGGCTGAACAAGCTAAAGCTGCTGGTGCTGAAATCGTTGGCATGGAAGAGCTTGCTGAGCAAATTAAAGGTGGCAAAATCGATTTTGATATTTTGATTGCCTCACCAGACACAATGAAAATTGTTGGTACTTTAGGTCAAGTATTGGGCCCACGTGGTTTGATGCCAAATCCAAAAGTAGGAACTGTTACCCCTGACGTTGCTACTGCTGTTAAAAATGCAAAAGCAGGTCAAGTGCAATTCCGTGTAGACAAAGCCGGTATTGTGCATGCAAGCATTGGCCGTCGTTCATTTGAGCCAGCTGCATTGAAATCAAACTTGCTCGCATTGCTTGAGGCTTTGAACAAAGCTAAACCTCCAGCATCTAAGGGTGTTTATTTAAGGAAGGTTGCCGTAAGCAGCACCATGGGTGCAGGCGTACGTGTAGACCAAGCATCGTTACAAGCGGCTCAGTAATTCGTTTGTAACAAAAAAGAACTTTGGGTCGATTCTTG
Organism: uncultured Methylophilaceae bacterium; assembly: GCA_903870165.1. Classification (GTDB taxonomy): domain Bacteria; phylum Pseudomonadota; class Gammaproteobacteria; order Burkholderiales; family Methylophilaceae; genus Methylopumilus_A. The sequence goes on from CAIQBW010000027.1 coordinate 1,907, forward strand.
CTCTATACGAGTGGGAGTCGAACATCAAAGACCGTTGGCGGATTTATTGCTTACTCAGAATAAATTCTTAATCGTTACTAAAGTGATGGCCAACGCAGATGGCGACCCTGAAAAGATTTCACGAGATTCTCTTGTGATTGAATAATCAGACGCTGGTGTGTAACCCCAACTGGAAACAGTTGGTTTTTATGGAGTTAAACCGTGCCTTTGAATGTACAAGACAAAAAAGCGATTGTTGCTGATGTCGGCGCTCAATTGGCGGGAGCC
>CAIQBW010000028.1 GCA_903870165.1 uncultured Methylophilaceae bacterium
GCTTGAAATATTTGAACCTAAGGCGATATTTGAGGGTGAGCAGGTGGTGGGAATTGTGCAGCAGGTACAAAACCGTGGTCGCCAACTGATTGAAGAGTTTATGATCGCCACCAATGAGTGCACGGCAAAGTTTTTGGCGGCGCAAGGGCATTCGTCACTACGTCGAGTGGTGCGTTCTCCTGAAAACTGGATGCGCATTGTTGAGCTTGCTAAAAAGTATGATGCGCATCTGCCCAGTGAGCCTGACTCAAAAGCGCTTTCGCTCTTTTTGGCAAGGCAACACAAAGCTGACCCGGTCAGATTTCCTGATTTATCTTTGGTGATTGTGAAGTTGATGGGTTCTGGTGAGTATGTGGTTGAGCAACCCAATGCTGATCCTATTGGCCACTTTGGGCTAGCTGTTCGCGATTACACGCATTCGACAGCGCCAAATCGCAGATTTCCCGACCTGATTACCTTACGCATGATTAAAAGTGCTTTGCAGCAAAAGGTTCCAGCTTATAGTAACGGCGATTTGGGCTTGCTAGCGGAGCACTGTTCTCGCCAGGAGGATGCTGCTAGAAAGGTGGAGAGACGTGTTAGAAAGTCTGAGGCGGCCTTGGTCTTGTCATCCCATATCAATCAAACTTTTGATGCGATTGTGACGGGTAAATCAATCACCGCCACTTGGGTGCGCATTTTTGATATGCCAGTCGAGGGATTGCTTACAGACGGTCTACAAGACCTAGAGGTTGGCAGAAAGCTTCGCGTTAGGCTGGTTTCTACCGATGTAGAAAAAGGTTTTATTGACTTTATACAGGTGAGTTAGTCATGTTTGAAAACACATTATTTCATCATCCTATCCTTGATGAGATGCTAAGTGGTAATCTTGTTGGCTTTATATTTCTTGAGCGCCGACCTCGTCCTGCTATCAAGCAAGCTCCACAGCGCAACCTTCTCGTCGCTCTCTAACATCTCGCAGCGCTCATGTGCGAGTCTTAGTTCTTCTAGTTGCACGAGCTCTGTGACTTCCTCTGCTATTCTGGCAAGCAAGTCTTTCTCATCTGTGTTGAATGCTTCTAGTGTACCTGCCGTTGGTGTGATGGATTGCTGTGGTGGCTTTATGTCTTCTTTTATTTCGTTTGCTGCTTTATCTTTCTTAATTGCTTCGCTCTTTTCCTTTGTTTCGCTTTCTTTCATCTCTACCATCGGTAGATCTTCTCCTGCATAGATATACATCCCTAATCCATGGAGTGATATGGCTTTGGCTAAGCATCTTTGCATGGCTGTATTGACTGAGAACGCATCTGGGTTATGGATCGCTTTATTTCTAAAGTCCATCACAGGTAATTGTGCTGTTCTAGATTTACCAAAGGCATGTACCGTACAGAACACCATCATGGTCTCACCAAACACCTTAGGCTCTGCATACTCCCAAGAAGCACTCTCATCTAACTGTAATAACTGATCCACTGCCCAAGACCATTACAGATAAGCTAAGCCGTTCTTACGCTCGATATAGTCATTGACGTTAATCTTCCTAAGCTCTGTGTAATGCATCATTCAATCCCTCTGCCTCAAGCTGTCTTGTTGTCCATCACCGGACCTTCAATCCCTTCATCAATCAGATACTCCATCCGTGACATATCCTTGAAGTGGGGTGGATTTAAATTCGCATGAATCTCTTCCATGGCTTTCTCATACATCCACTCAATACTCTTTCTATCCATCAGCTCAATAATATTGATCTCACTATCCACTGGTCTGATCTCATCTACCTGTTCAAACACCATGCATACACACACATCATACGAACCCTGTTCATACTCCACCGTTGCCCACTCGTAGTTCCTCGCACGATTCTTAGCCATCTCGTTTTCCTTGGTTATGGAAGTTATTTGATGAATTAAGTTTACAACTGTAACCATTTTAATGTCAACAACTGTAACCACTTTTATTTTGAAAAGTTTAAATTTGATTTTAGTAGGCAACAAAAAAGCCACGATTGACGTGGCTTTTAAAGGATATTAATTTATTTAGTTATTTCTTAGGATTGCCTTCACCGAGCATGATCCATCGTGCTGAGAAGTTAGTGTTGTCTTCTATTTTGAAAGCATATCTAGGGTCTACGTTCTTCGTTCTTCCGGATAGCCATTGATTAACAAGACTGCGTGATGCATTAGATAACCTACCAAACTCAGCTTGGTTGGTAATGTTAAGTTTTTCCATCATGTACTTAACGCGTTCTGCGGTTGTTTTCACAGGCTATAGATCCAATGGTTGGGACGGTTGAAATTATAAACTTTATTGGGCACTAGATGGCTGATTAAGTCTGCTAAACAGCTAAAAGTATCAATTTACAAAACGGACTAATTCTCATTTGGAACATGCTCAAAAATAGCCTGCTAGAAAAAACAAAGCCAAACCTTTGGAATCAAAGACTGCAATTGGCTGACAGCGATATTTTTTGTATTAACTAGCCGTAAAAACATGCCATTTTCCAAAACAAACCCAATTGTGCTCAGAGCCATATCTGGCATGGCTTGCAGCAATATTTTCCTTATGGAGTAGGTTGTCGACTTCACTATTCTTGCTTCTAAGACCAATATCACTACTTTAGTGCAGAGCAAAAACACCCGCACTTAAATAGGGCTCAGTAAGTCTCTCATCCTCAATTCTCGCTCCTTTAAGCATGGTTTTAACAGGTGGCACGCAGATTGCTTTTATTTTAGTAATACTTCAAGAGCAAAATGGTGAGTGAGCATGAGTAGCCAAGCAAGAACCTATTTCGATGAAATGCATTCAGGCCCAGCGGGCGTCCGTGATTTGTACGCGAATTACGCCAATTGGTTGCGCGATGTGCCAGCTGCGCAACTCGAAAGTAAGCGCCAGGAAGCTGAACTTCTGTTTAGGCGAGTGGGGATTACCTTTAACGTCTACGGTGAAAATGCAGGCACAGAGCGCTTGATACCGTTTGATGTGATTCCGCGTTTACTTGCCGCTAAAGAATGGGATGTGCTTTCTAAAGGTGCGATTCAGCGTGTGCGTGCCCTCAATATGTTTTTGCATGATATCTACCACGATCGCGAAATCATCAAGACTGGCATTGTCTCTGAAAACATCCTCACCCATAGCCAATATCGCCCGGAGATGTTTGATGTGGACGTGCCAGGCGGCATTTATGCGCACATTGCGGGCATCGATATTGTCCGCACAGGTGAAAATCAGTTCTATGTGCTAGAAGATAATCTTCGCACGCCCTCTGGCGTTTCTTATATGCTGGAAGACCGTAAGATGATGATGCGACTTTTTCCTGAGCTATTCCGTCGTTACTCCATTGCGCCTGTTGAGCATTATCCGCAGGTACTCAAAAACAATTTGCGCGCTGTAGCACAGAGTGGCGTGAAAGACCCAACTGTTGTATTGCTCACACCAGGCGCTTACAACAGTGCTTATTTTGAGCATGCCTTCTTGGCTCAGCAAATGGGCGTGGAACTGGTGGAAGGTCAAGATTTATTTGTGCGTGGCAATGCGGTGTATATGCGAACCACAGAAGGCCCTAAACGGGTAGATGTGATTTACCGCCGTTTGGATGATGAGTATATCGATCCTCTCGCTTTTAACCCTGACAGTATGCTCGGTGTACCAGGCTTATTTTCCGTGTATCGCAATGGCGGGGTCACGCTGGCAAATGCCGTGGGTACTGGGGTTGCAGATGATAAATCTACCTATATTCGTGTGCCTGACATGATTAAGTTCTATTTGGGTGAAACGCCGATTTTATCTAACGTGCCAACCTATGAACTAAGTAAAAAAGATGATCTTGCTTATGTGCTAGATAACTTGCCTGAGCTGGTGGTAAAAGAAGTACAGGGCTCAGGTGGCTATGGAATGTTGGTTGGGCCAACGGCCAGCAAGCAAGAAGTTACTGATTTTCGTGCTCGAATTTTGGCTGACCCAAGCAACTATATTGCTCAGCCGACCTTGGCACTTTCCACTTGCCCAACATTGGTAGAGCAAGGCATAGCACCTCGCCATGTGGATTTGCGTCCATTTGTATTGTCTGGCGAAACAGTAACTTTGGTGCCAGGTGCACTTTGCCGGGTGGCAATGCGAGAAGGCTCTTTAGTAGTGAATTCATCACAAGGTGGTGGAACCAAAGATACTTGGGTCTTACAAGAAAAGTCTCCTCAAGAAGTGTCGGAAATTGAAACAGCATTAAAAGATGAGGTGGCTGTATGTTAAGTAGAACCGCTAACCATTTGTATTGGATGGCACGCTATATTGAACGCGCAGAAAACATGGCGCGTATTTTGGATGTGACTGCGAATATGGCTTTGGTCCCAAATGCAGCCTTGAGTGAAGCTGCTTTGTGGCAACCTGCGTTAGAGATTTCAGGCAATGCAGAATCTTTTCAAGAACGCTTTTCTGAATTTACAGCGAGTAACGTTATTCACTTCCTGGCTATGGACCCAGAAAACCCATCGAGCATTTACTCTGCTTTATATAGTGCGCGTGAAAATGCCCGTGCTGTTCGCGTGGCGATGACCTCGGAAACTTGGGAAAACATCAATGCGCTGTGGTTAGAATTTAGCCAGTTTGAAGGGAAAGATTTGGCGGTAGATGGCCTGCGTGAGTTTTGCGATTGGGTAAAAGCCCGTTCACACTTATTCCGCGGCGTGAGCTTCGGCACAATGCTTCGCGATGATGCTTTTCAGTTTTTACGTTTAGGTACTTTTATTGAGCGTGCTGATAATACTGCGCGACTGTTAGATGTGAAATACCACTTATTGCTACCCAAAGAAGAAGAGGTCGGCGGCGGGGTGGATTATTACGAATGGAGTGCTGTGCTACGCTCTGTATCAGCCTTTCAGGCTTATCAAAAGGTCTTTAATGACACGATTCAACCTTGGCGGGTCGCCGAGTTGTTAGTACTACGCAAAGATATGCCACGTTCCTTGCATGCTTGTTTTACCGAAATTACTGCGATTTTAGAAAACCTCACGACAGGTCGTCATGTGGAATGTAGACGCATTGCAGGGGAGATTAATGCGAGCCTGCAATACGGTCGTATGGATCATATTTTCCAGAACGGGTTGCATGAGTTTCTAACGGAATTTATTGAGTGCAATAACCAATTAGGCGCTGAAATACAAAACAGTTTCCTCAATATTCATGCGGCTTAATCTGCATTCATTTGTTTTTATAAAGATTGATTAAACATTATGCAATTAAGCATTCAACACACAACCCAATACAGTTATAGCCAACCACTTAATTACAGCATTCAGCAATTACGCTTAACGCCACAAGATGGATTTGGCCAGCGCGTTAAAAGCTGGGCGATTTCAGTCAATGGGCAACTGAGCCAACACCTTGATACTTACGGAAACGTTGTTCACACCATGGTGTTAGATGGCAACCACAGCGAGATTAAACTCATCGCAAAAGGTGAAGTAGAAACAGGCTTGCCCATGGTTGCAAACCAAGAACGTCTTCCTTTAACTATTTTTTTGCGTAATACAGCGCTCACAGAAGTGGATGCCCAGATTAGAGATTTTGCCGCGCCATTAGGACCATTAAAAACAATTGCGGCTTTGGAGAAGCTAAGCGCGGCAATTATTGAGCGTGTGCCTTATGTAAAAGGTGCGACAGGGGTTTACACCACCGCCACGCAAGCATTTGAGGCGAGTACGGGCGTCTGCCAAGACCATGCACATATCTTTATTGCTTGTTGCCGCAGCCTAGGCGTACCAGCACGATATGTGAGTGGTTATTTGTTTACCGATGATGGTCATTTGCTCGAAAGCCACGCTTGGGCAGATGCTTGGATAAATGACATTGGGTGGGTGAGCGTGGATGTTTCAAATCGCTGTTTGGCAGATGCAGCGCACGTACGCTTGGCAACGGGGTTGGATTATCACGGTGCTTGCCCTGTTAGTGGCGTGCGGGTTGGTGGGGGCATGGAAACCATGAACGTTGGCGTCAATGTGTGGCAATTGAGTGGTGAGGGAAAGTCCCGCGATATCAAAAAACAAATTGAACAAGTACAACAATAACTATTAAAAGTAGGACGGAGAAAAAAGTATGACTTATTGCGTTGGCCTATTGCTAGATGAGGGCTTGGTGCTCGCTTCGGATACACGCACCAATGCGGGTGTGGATCAAGTGGCTATCTTCCCCAAAATGCATCATTTTGAAGTGCGCGGTGAGCGCATGATTACCTTGCTTACGGCAGGAAATTTGGCGATTACCCAGTTAGTGGTAAATCGCTTGCGTGAAGCGATTAAAAAAGACGAGGGATCGCATCTTAATAATGTAACCAGCCTATTTGAAGCCGCCAGTTTGGTGGGCGATGAAGTGCGTTTTGCCTTTGAGCGAGATGCCGAGCACCTTAAAAATCATAACGCAGATTTCTCTGCTAGCATCATCGTGGCGGGGCAAATTAAGGGCGAAAAGCCACGCTTATTTAATGTTTACAACGCAGGCAATTTTATTGAGCCAAGTAGTGAAACGCCTTATTTCCAAATTGGTGAAACCAAATACGGTAAGCCAATTATCGACCGGGTGATTAAGCACGATACCGAGATGATGGACGCGGTGAAGTGTTTGCTGATTTCTTTTGATTCGACCATTCGTAGCAATATCTCTGTCGCTGCGCCGATTGATTTAATGCTGTATCGCAAAGATACCTTTCATGGCGATTGCTCACAGCGCATTACCGAAAATGACCCATACTATGCGGTGGTACGAAAAGCTTGGTCAGAAGGCCTTAAAAGCGTGTTCCACCAAATTAAAAATCCGGACTGGTGCTAAATATGATTTTGGCTACGCCGACTGATATTCGTGATGTGTCACTAGCGATTCGAGATGCCGTTGCGCCCGTATTTTTGTTAACAGGCATAGGCTCAATTCTCGGAGTTTTGGTTAATCGTCTAGGTCGTTCAATTGATCGAGCACGTTTAATTAATGCGATGAATGACGAGCAGTTTTATAAATATCTGGATGAACTTAATGTAATTGTAAAGCGAACCATGTGGATGCGCTGGTCTGTTGGTTTGTTTATTTTTGCGGGATTATGTGTTGCCCTGTCGATTGCATCGGTATTTATTAGCGCAGAGTTAAAGGTTAATTTGCCTCACTTTGTGCTGATTGCATTTATTACTGCAATGTTTTCACTCACTATCGGCTTGTTGTGTTTTTTGCGTGAGATTATCTTGGCAGCACAAGAAAATATCACTTCAGAAAGACAGCACAGGCATCGCTGAGCTGAATTTCGTTTATTGGGCTGTACAGATTTCGATGCCGAAGTTACCGCCTTTAAATTCAGGCTCGTAATAGAATTTTTTGAACGACCATTTTCCTGCTTTGTTTTTAGAAAAGTTTGCAATACCAGTACCAAAGTCTTTGCTGCTCGCCTCTGTGTTGGCAAAGTAAATCGCCTTGTTGTTATTTCTTGCTGCTGCATGCCCTGGGTAGCTGCCATAGCCAGGAACTTCTAGCTTAAATTGATACGCGCCATATTCCCCAGCGCTTTTTTCTTTTACTAAGTGAATTGTGACCTTGCCTGTGTATGAACCCTCGCTGTTATCTTGGCCCGTGCAATCATAAATACCGCTGAAGTCAGAGCCGGTAAAGGCAGTTTGAGCGTTTGCGCTCAACCACACAAAAAACAAAGGAGTGAGCCATAAGTATTTCATTGATAGAGGCATTTTGAAGATCATTAGATGTTAGTAGGTTTCACACATGCCAACAAATTCAATTTTAGCGTGCGGTTTTCCATTTTTGAAAATGTCATAAGTATCGCTGGTGTATCCAGTAGCTTTGTTGATTTCCAGCGTGCGGTTCAGTTTTTTGCTATGGCAATGAATCATTTTTTGATCTACTTCGCATTTCACTTTTTCTGAATAAAGCTCTATTTCGTTGCCTACCATTGCATAAGTTTTGGTATCAACCTCTTCTACATGCGGCCCATTGCCGATGGTGCTGGTGGTTTCACCCTCGCAATAGTAATTAGTAATCTCAGCTTGTGCAGCTGAGCTGAGTACTAATAGCAAAAGGATAAGGCATGACGTTTTCATATTTAGATGTAGCGTAGCTTTTAAATCAACCATAAATCAAACATGTTAGATATCATCTTACGATAAAATGGTACTTTAAAGCACAAATAATAATAAGCCACATAAATGACTTTCGATGTGGCGCAAACGAATTTATGACTGATAAAACTAGCCCCGACAAAGATAATCTCACGCCGTTTATGCGCCAGTATCTTGCTGTGAAAGCGCAGCACCCCGATATGCTGGTGTTTTATCGCATGGGCGATTTTTACGAACTTTTTTTTGAAGATGCAGAAAAATCAGCTCGGTTATTAGGGATTACGCTCACTAAGCGTGGCACGCATAACGGCGAGCCAATCAAAATGGCAGGGGTGCCATATCATGCGGCTGAACAGTATTTAGCCAAGCTAACAAAAATGGGCGAGGCAGTTGCGATTTGTGAGCAAATTGGCGATCCAGCTAAGGCTAAGGGGATTGTTGAGCGGCAAGTTGTTCGCATTCTTACCCCAGGCACATTGACCGATAGTGCTTTACTTGATGATACTCGCGACAATTGGTTGTTAGCGCTTTGTTTTGGAGAGGGCTTGGTTGGGTTGGCACGCATTAATCTAGCGTCTGGTGATTTAATTCTAAGCGAAATTGCACCCGGCTTATTAGCACAGGAATTAGAGAGAATCGATCCAGCAGAGTTGTTGTTTGAGGATAACGTTAATCATATCGCTGTTCAAAATGCGACCTGCTCCAAAAAGCGTTTAAGCGCTTGGCAGTTCGATTTAGATTCAGCGAATAGCTTGCTCACCAAACAATTTAATACCCATGATTTAGATGGTTATGGCTGTGCAGATTTGAGCATGGCAATAGCTGCTGCAGGGGCTTTGCTAGACTACGTGAAGCATACCCAAAGAACTTCCTTGCCGCATATCAATGGCTTAACCGTTGAGCAATCCAGTCAATTTGTGCAATTGGATGGCGCAACGCGTCGCAATCTGGAAATTGACCAAACCATTCGTGGTGAGGCATCCCCAACCCTATTTTCATTGCTTAACAACACACAAACGTCAATGGGTGCGCGTTTATTGCGTTATTGGTTACATCACCCATTACGTGATTTAAATGTGGTTTCAGCGCGTCATCAAGCTGTTACTGCTCTGATAGCGGTGGATGAAACTGCGATTCGCGATGCCTTGCGTAATATTGGCGATATCGAGCGTATTACCACCCGTGTTGCACTTAGAACCGCAAGGCCAAGAGACTTGTCTGCATTGCGCGATAGCTTGTCTCAGCTACCTGCTTTGCAAGCATTACTGAGTAATGTTGAGGCTGATTTAGTAAAACAAGTTGCTGGGCAGTTAAGCGTGCCGCAAGGCCCATTAAATTTGCTTATGCAGGCCATTCAGTCAGAGCCTTCAAGTGTGTTGAGGGAAGGAGGCGTGATTGCCGATGGTTATGATGCAGCGTTAGATGAACTTCGTGGCATGCAGGCAAATTGTGGCGAGTTCTTGCTCAAGTATGAGGCAGAAGAGCGTGAGCGCAGTGGACTTCCAAATTTGAAAGTTGAATACAACAGTGTGCATGGCTTCTATATTGAAATTAGTCGCGCACAAGCTGAAAATGCGCCTGCGGAATATCGCCGTCGCCAAACGCTTAAAAACGCAGAGCGTTTTATTACCCCCGAATTAAAAGCATTTGAAGATAAAGTACTTTCAGCGAACGACCGTGCTTTAGCGCGCGAAAAAATGCTCTATGAAACAGTGCTTGATCAATTGGCGCCAGAGATTAACGCGTTACAAGCGAATGCAGTCGCGGTTGCACAGATTGATGTATTGAGCACATTTGCGGAGCGAGCGCAGTCACTTAAATATGTGGCGCCTGAGTTTGTGAGTGAAGAGGGCATTAATATTGTCGGTGGTCGTCACCCTGTTGTGGAGCAGATTGCTCAGCCATTTATTGCCAATGATGTTGCTCTTTCACCGTATCGCCAGTTACTGTTGATTACTGGCCCCAATATGGGCGGCAAATCGACCTTTATGCGTCAAACGGCCTTGATTGTTTTACTAGCGCATTGTGGCTGTTTTGTGCCTGCCCAGTCTGCAAAAATTGGCAAGATTGATCGCATATTTACCCGTATTGGTGCTTCAGATGACTTGGCTGGGGGCCGATCTACCTTTATGGTCGAAATGACAGAAACTGCCAATATTTTGAACAACGCAACAGCGAATAGTTTAGTTTTGCTTGATGAAATTGGCCGTGGCACGTCCACTTTTGATGGCTTAAGTTTAGCTTGGGCTTGTGCTAAACAGTTGCTTGAAAAAAATCGTAGCTACACGCTTTTTGCGACGCATTACTTTGAACTAACCAGATTGGTTGAAGATTTTAAGCAAGTAGCAAACGTACATTTGGATGCCGCCGAGCATGGCAATGGGATTGTGTTTTTACATAGTGTGCAAGAGGGTGCGGCTAATCAAAGTTATGGTTTACAGGTGGCTGCGCTTGCTGGTATTCCAAAAAGTGTCGTTGCTTCAGCTAAACGCAAACTTACGCAACTTGAGAAGCAAAACGTAAATGCTGGACCACAGGTAGATATGTTTGTGGCAGAGGATGTGCCTGAAGCACCCTTGCATCCAGCAGTAAGTGAGCTAGAGATTTTGGACCCCGACGACTTAACGCCAAAACAGGCTCTGGAAGCTTTGTATAAGCTAAAAAGTTTGCTATAAGGAGTTGTTAAGTAATAAAAAAGCACCATCTCGATGGTGCTTTTTAGCATCAGTAATAATTTAGTGGTGATGACCGCCAGCGCCATGCACGTGACCGTGGGCGACTTCTTCTTCAACGGCTTTACGCACACCTGTCACGGTTGCTTTGAATAGCACGCGTTCGCCAGCCCAGGGGTGGTTGCCATCAACAACTACTTTGCCATCATCAATGTTAGTGATGGTGTATAGAATGACATCGCCAGTTTCGTCTTCGCCTTCAAATTGCATGCCGACTTTTAAGTCTTTGCTTGGGAATGCTGCGATAGGCTCCATTTGAACCAATGTTTCATCGTAATCACCAAAAGCATCCGCTGGCTCTAGTGAGATTTCAACTGAATCGCCTATTGCTTTGCCGTGAAGCTCTTCTTCAACACGTGGGAAAATATTGTCATAACCACCGTGTAAATAGCTAACAGGATCTGCGCTTGATTCAAGCACGTTACCTTCGCTGTCGCGGAGTTCATAAGTCATCGATACTATGGTGTTCATGGCGATTTGCATGATGGTTTCTTTCAAATGGAAAAAATTAGCATGAAATTTTACCTGATTTCTTGTTAGATATCGCAATGCGCTATCATACAAAGATGAAAAAAAATCTAAATCGACATTCAGAGCCGCTCACTTTACTAGGCGGTATTAGTGCAGAAACCTTTCTTAAAGAGTATTGGCATAAAAAACCTTTGTTAATTCGTGGTGCGATGCTTGAGTTCGAAGGCTTTTTAACGCCCAACGAATTAGCGGGTTTGGCCTGTGAGGATGATGTGCAATCCCGCTTGATCTCTTACGTTAAAAAACAATGGAAGTTAGAGCAGGGACCTTTTTCAGAAAAGCGATTTGCCAAATTGCCTGAACAAGATTGGACTTTGTTGGTGCAAAGTGTGAATCATCATTTGCAAGAAGCGAATGATTTATTGCAGCAGTTCAACTTTATTCCATACGCACGTTTAGACGATTTAATGGTGAGTTACGCACCAGATGGTGGTGGTGTTGGCCCACATTTCGACTCTTATGATGTGTTCTTATTACAGGGTTGTGGGCAGCGCTTGTGGCGTATTAGCCAGCAAGAAGATTTGAGTTTAGTAGAAGGTGCACCTCTTCGTATTCTTCAGAACTTTCAGACTGAGCAAGAATTTACTTTGTCAGCAGGTGATATGCTTTACCTGCCGCCACAGGTCGCGCATTGGGGTATTGCAATTGGAGATTGCATGACTTACTCCATTGGTTTTAGAGCGCCTTCAGCGCAAGAGTTAGCAGCTGAATTTCTGAATTATTTGCAAGAAAATCGCACGCTAGTTGGAATGTATGCAGACCCTGATTTGGCTTTGCAAGCACATCCTGCCGAAATAGGTGATGGTATGCATAAACAAGTATTATCAATATTGCATGGTTTGAGATGGAGTGATGCTGATGTGGCAGATTTTTTAGGTCAGTATCTATCCGAGCCTAAATCTCACATTGTATTTGATGCGCCCAAGAATATTAGCTTGCAGGCTTTTGAAAAGCGCATGAGGAGCCGAGGTATTCAGTTAAATTTTAAGAGTCAGTTATTAAAGGTTAACAGGGCTTTTTACCTCAATGGCGAGAAAGTTGATTTGGATTTATATTCTGAAAACTTAATGATGAAATTAGCTGATTTGAGGAAGCTCTTTGCAGAAGATTTAACACCGTCATTAAAAGTTAGTAAACATTTTGTGGCGCTTATGCATGATTGGTATTTGTCAGGTTTTATTCTACTTTTGAAATAGTTGTCGAAATTATGATTAAACAAATCGGTGATGAATAAAATTTTGCAGAAATATGACATTTACTCAATTAAATCGCCATTAATTGTTAAAAAAGTAGTGTTTTTTTTAAGGGATGCTGTTAAAATTTTCTCACTCGGTGCATACATGTGCCGTACTGGTTTATTTTTTTATATATTAAGGAAATTTAAAATGACACGTTCTGCTATCCTTGCTGCTTTGTTAGCTCTTGCTTTAACTGCTTGTGGTCAAAAAGAAGAAGCTGCTCCAGCTGCTGATGCTGCTCCAGCTGCTGAAGCTGCTCCAGCTGATGCTGCTGCTCCAGCTGCTGACGCTGCTGCTCCTGCAGAAGCTGCTCCAGCTGCTGAAGCTAAGTAATTCAGTACGAGTCTATAGCTAGTTTACTAGTTTAAACTCAACAAAAAAGCCGACTTATAGTCGGCTTTTTTGTTTTTGTTGTATTTGCTTTGCAACACTTAACATTTATATATGCTTAAATTTCTCGCCAATCAAAACCTGTTTCTTGACTGGCAATCACTATCCAATCTCTTGAACAATTCAACACGCCGCTCAAAGCATCTATGGCTAATTCTGGTTTGTTGTTTTTCTCGCTTAAGTGGGCTGCGACAATGTGCTTAAGGCGGCTATTGTCCAACTTGCTTAATATATTTGCTGCACTTTTGTTGTCTAGATGGCCTAGTCTGCCACTCACGCGTTGCTTGAGTGACATTGGGTAGATGCCATTCATCAGCATATCAATATCGTGATTACACTCGAGCATGAGCGCGTCGCAACCACTTAGCATCGTTTGAATGTGCGGTGTTGAGCATCCTGTATCGGTTAATACGCCGAGTGTTTTATCGCCGTTTGAAAAAGTATATTGCACAGGTTCCCGCGCATCATGTGGAACAGGGAAGGGGTGAATTTCGATTTCATTGATGTTGAATTTACTGTGACTATCAATGATCCGCAAATCAAGTATTTCACTAGGCAAGATGCGCTCAACCATTTTTAGTGTGCCATGTGTCAGCCAAACCGGAATGCGATATTTACGTGCGAGTTTAAAGACACCACCAGCGTGGTCTTCGTGTTCGTGGGTGATGAGGATGCCTGTGAGTTGATCTGGGCTAAGGCTGATGCGTGCGAGACGTTGTTCAGTGTCTCGCAACCCAAACCCACAGTCTAACAACAACCTAGTCGATGATTGCTCAACAACCAAAGCGTTGCCAGCACTGCCACTGCCAATTGAGGAGAACCTCATAAGATTGCAGTGAGGATTATTTTAGTTGTTCGTAAAGCAGGTTAATGATGACATTAGCCGTGCTTGATTTGTTGACGTTACCTTCTTTATCAACAATCGTCACTTTAGAACCACCGTCTGCATTTTCTTCAACTTTTACTCGGTATTGTTTTGATGGGTCAACTGTATTCTTTTCTGCCGGTTTCCAGAATTTGAGTTTGTCAGAAAGAGAAGACTCATCTTTTTTAGTTTCTACAGGGGCCTCTGGTTTTTTATCTTCTTTCTTGTCATCACCCCAGAATTTCAAGTTGTCGAGTAAGCCTTTTTTGTCTTTAGCCGAGCTGTCGATCTCCACGTCTGTGTAACGAACAAAGTAAACACCATTAGAGCGATTCTTGTCTTCAACAACAAAACCAACGCGGTCTAGCGCAAGTCCAACACGTCGCCATGCACGGTCGAATTCGTCATTGACTGCTAAACTAAGTGTGCCATCTGTTGCTTTGCTTAATGAGGCACGAAGTTGAGTGCTGCTGTTTGCCATAATGCTGTGAGATTTTTGATCCTCAACACCAAGTCTTACCATTAAACGGCGAAGCAATTCTGCATCTAAGTCCTCAGCATCGGCACGTTCTTTTTCAGCAATCGTTCTAGCTTGGTTTTGTGGCGCATATCCAGTGTCAAACTCACCAAGTCGATTACGTACTTTTACTTTTCCATCATCTTGTGTGTCAGATACAGCGCGGTGGCTCATGTAAATTTCTGTTGTGCCTTCACCTTCGCCGCGATCTAAACGCGTGCGGAATTTTTGGCGATTAGCTAAAGTATTAAGTCTGTCTAACCAGCCTTGGAACTTGTCTAAATAATTGCCTTTGTCATCTTTTGTAAGGCTGCTAGGGTCCACCCATTCAGTTTCCATCACGCCAGTGTCGGTATTTTCAACCCGAACCGCAAAGCCAAGTTCTGCCCAGAACTCACGGATTACGGGCCAAATTTTTTCAGGTGGTGCTTGAACGACTAACCAGCGTTGTGAACCTGCACGTTCCAGATGCACGCTCTCAGGTGTCGGTAAAATCTTTTCTTTTTCAGCTGGGTTTTCTTGACCTTGGCTGAATTCAGAATATGTAGTAGAGCCGCCTGGGACAGTGTAGGTATCGTTAGCTGAAATAGAAGTCAAATCTGGTGGCACTTCCAAGGGTCTTGAACGGCCAGCACCTTTGTAATCTGGTGTGTTATTCATGAACGGAATGGAGTCGCAACCGCTCACTGTTAGCGCCATTAAGCTAACTAGAATGATAGGTTTGATTTGATTTTTATTCATGCAAGGTCTCTTAAAGTAATGCATTATTTAGGTGTAATATTCGCGTTTTTCATCGCGTCTAATAGTGTTTGATGATTGGATGCTGAAAGTTGCACAAGTGGTAAACGAATGCCTGTGCCAATCAATCCCATTTGATTGAGCAGCCATTTCACTGGGATAGGATTGGCTTCAACAAATAACTTTTGGTGAAGCGCAAAAAGCTTTGCATTAATTGCACATGACTCAGTCGCATCGCCTGACATTGCTGCCACGCACATTTCGTGCATTAATTTGGGCGCTACATTGGCTGTAACTGAAATAACACCTTTACCGCCAATCAGCATCAGTGCCATGCCTGTTGCATCATCGCCGCTGTAAATCGCGAAATCTTTAGGTGCCCTAATAATTAAATCAGTCCCACGTTCAATACTGCCTGTCGCATCTTTAATGCCGACAATATTTTTAATGTCCGCAAGGCGAAGTGTTGTCTCGTTTGTCAGATCAACACCAGTGCGGCCTGGTACATTGTATAAAATTTGTGGGATGTCTACGGCCTCAGCAACGGCTTTGTAGTGTTGGTATAAGCCTTCTTGAGTCGGCTTGTTGTAATAAGGTGCAACAAGGAGGCAAGCGTCAGCGCCTAAATCTTTGGCAGCTTGTGTGAGTTCGATGGCTTCACGGGTTGAATTTGCGCCAGTGCCAGCAATCACAGGGATGCGGCCCGCAACATAATCTACGGTTGTTTTAATGAGTTCGCGGTGTTCGTCGTAGTCCACTGTAGGCGATTCGCCTGTAGTGCCAACAATAACGATGCCATCCGTGCCTGCATTGATGTGAAAATCAATGAGCTTATGTAATGATGGAATATCAAGACTACCGTCTTCTTGCATGGGTGTGACGATAGCGACAAAACTGCCTTGCAGCATGATTAAACCTGACAAATTAATAAAATCGCTTCATTTTAACTGAAAGTGGCCTAACTAGAATACGTTTTCTTTGTGATATTGATGGAATTATTCTCTTAATTGCCAGTCCTTATAAAGTTATAAGCAAAAGCGATTTGGGCGCAGGTGTTTTGGCTTTATGATAGAGCTCTTTATAAGGCTAGTATTGTAATGCTATTAGCGATACGCCTCTAAACGAAGGTGCATAAACGCTGTATAATTACTTCCTTTTCACCCGCAACTTAAATTTTAAGCTGAGGCTATGGTACAAAACTATATTCTGTTATTCATAGGCGCTGCCCTGGTTAATAACATTGTGCTGGTCAAAATCTTGGGTTTATGCCCATTTATGGGCGTTTCTAAAAAGCTCGAAGCTTCTGTCGCGATGGCGATGGCAACGGCTTTCGTGTTGACGATAGGCTCAGGTACCAGCTATTTCATTAGCGAGTATTTGCTCGGTACAGATTTATTTTACTTACGTACGGTTTCATTCATTGTGGTGATTGCTGGTGTTGTGCAGTTTACTGAGATGTGGATGGAGAAAAACTCCCCAGTGCTTTATCAAGTGCTTGGCATCTATTTACCATTGATCACTACTAACTGCGCAGTGCTTGGCATTCCTTTGCTTAATGTGCAACTTAAACATAATTTATTTGAGTCGTTGGTATTTGGTTTCGGCGGTGCGGTGGGCTTTTCAATAGTGCTTATTTTGTTTGCCTCCATGCGTGAGCGTTTAGAGGCTGCTGATGTGCCGGCAATATTCCAAGGTGCTGCAATTGCGATGGTCACGGGCGGCTTGATGAGTTTAGCCTTTATGGGCTTTGCGGGGTTAGTGCGCTAATGTTGACAGCTGTTTATGTGATGTTAGGTTTGGCGTTGGTGCTTGGTGTTTTGCTGGGTTACTCCGCGCTTAAATTTAAAGTAGAGGGTGATCCATTGGTCGCACGGATTGATGCGATTTTGCCGCAAACCCAATGCGGTCAATGCGGATTTCCTGGTTGTAAACCTTATGCGACGGCGATTGCCGCTGGCGAAGCTGATATTAATCAATGTCCGCCAGGTGGTGACACTGGTGCTCGTGCTTTGGCTGACTTGATGGGGGTTGAATATAAGCCACTGAATGCAGAACACGGCTTGCCTAAACCTAAATCAGTTGCGCTAATAGATGAATCCACCTGTATTGGTTGCACGTTGTGTATCCAAGCGTGTCCTGTTGATGCGATTTTGGGGGCTGCAAAACATATGCATACTGTGATTGCTTCCGAGTGCACAGGTTGTGAACTTTGTCTTGCACCTTGTCCTGTGGACTGCATCATCATGGAGCCAATTGCAGAGTCGCCTGATAATTGGAAGTGGCGTTACCCTGTTTTTGAGATTAAACCTGCGAGCTCAGTCAACAATGTGCAAACGCATGAGTCATTAAGTATATGAATGCATTAATTAACATAGTGAAGCAAGGTCTTGGCTTGGGTTCCGTAGCGGTGAATGGTGGTGTGCATCCACCTGAGCACAAACAAGAATCAACCACACAGGCAATTGGTCAATTGCCATTGCCTAAGCGCTTGGTGTTGCCTTTGCGTCAGCATGTTGGCAATTTACCTAAGGTGTTAGTAGCGGTTGGTGATAAAGTTCTTAAAGGTCAATTGCTAGCCGAAGCTGAAGGTAATATCTCGGCAGCTATTCATGCGCCAACTTCTGGCACGATTACCGCGATTGAGGATGCGCTTATTCCGCATCCATCAGGTTTGCCAGATCGTTGTATTACGATAGCTGTTGATGGTAAGGATGAGTGGATTGCTCTAGCGCCAAGCGATTGGCGCAAAGAGGATAAAACGAAGTTGCTTGAAAGCCTTCGTAATTCAGGCATTGTAGGTCTTGGTGGTGCAGCTTTCCCAACGCAAGTGAAATTGCGTACGAATGCTAAATCGCATGTGGATACTTTGGTGATTAACGCTGCGGAGTGTGAGCCTTATATCACCTGTGATGACATGCTGATGCGTGAGCGTGCTGACCAAATCTTAAAAGGTGTGGAAATTGCCCAGTATTTATTAGGTGCTAAAGAGTGTCTAATTGGCATTGAAGATAACAAGCCTGAGGCGGCTGAAGCAATGCGATTGGCTTGTGCTATTAGTCCTTTATCGAAACTAGTTACATTAAAAGTGGTTGTGGTCCCAACCCAATATCCAAGCGGCGATGCACGTCAATTGATTCGTTTGCTCACAGGTATTGAAGTGCCAGCAGATAAACGTTCGACTGATGTGGGTTTGCAGTGCTTTAATGTCGCGACAGTATTGGCCTTGCATCGATACTTTGATTTTGGTGAGCCTGCTTTGTCACGCATCGTGACGATTACAGGCAACGTAAAAACTCCAGCCAATTTTGAAGTTTTATTTGGTACGCCTATAACTGACTTGGTCAAAGCGGGTGGCGGTGCATTAGAAGATACTAATGATTACATCATGGGTGGTCCGATGATGGGCTTTAGTCTGCCATCTGTGGATGTGCCGATTACTAAAGCAGCTAACTGTATTATTGCGAGTGCGCCTAATTTGTTTGCGCCTGCACCCCCGGCCATGCCATGTATTCGCTGCGCACGTTGCGCGGATGTTTGTCCTGTGAGTTTGCAACCACAAGAACTTTATTGGTTTTCAAAATCTAGCAATTTAGAAAAAGCACGTGATTACAATCTGTTTGATTGTATTGAGTGCGGATGCTGCACTTACGCTTGTCCAAGTAATATTCCTTTGGTGCAATATTACCGATTTGCTAAGAGTGAAATTATTGCGCAAGACCGTGCAAAAGAAGCGGCTGATCTGGCACGTGAACGTAACGAATTTCGATTAATGCGTATTGAGCGTGAAAAACAAGAGCGCGCTGAAAAGCATGCGCAAAAAGCTGTAGGCGCAAAAGCAGAAGCTGCTAAAACAGAATCGGCCCCAGAAACTGAAGCGTCTGACGATGCCTCAATAGCTGCTAAGAAAGCCGCAATTGCCGCCGCAATCGAGCGTGCTAAAGTACAGAAAGCTGCAGCTGTTCCTCAGAATGTGGCGGATGCAAAACCTGCGGTGCAAGCTGAAATTGCCGAGATTGATGCAAGACGTGAAGCAGCAAAACAAGCAGTAAGCGAACTCGCTGGTGATAACACCCCAAGCACACAGGATAAAAAATGAGTCGATCCCCTTATTTAAGTAGTGCGCCTAGCGTCAGTATCATCATGGTTAAAGTGATGCTTGCTCTTGTGCCAGCCATTGCAGCCTATGTATGGGTATTCGGTGCTGGCATTTTGGTAATGCTCGCGCTTGCCTCTATTACGGCTTTGGCTGCAGAGGCTTTAATGCTTAAGCTGCGCAATCGCCCAATTAAACCTTTCTTAATGGATGGCAGTGCTTTACTTACTGCATGGTTATTGGCGCTTTCATTGCCGCCGCTTGCACCTTGGTGGTTGGTGGTGGTCGGCACTTTCTTTGCGATTGTGATAGCAAAACAGCTCTATGGCGGCTTGGGTTACAACCCATTCAATCCTGCGATGGTTGGCTATGCCGTCTTATTGATTTCATTTCCTGTCATCATGACGCATTGGCCTGCACCACTTGAGTTGGCGCAAGCTAAATTGAGTTTAGCTAATCAGCTTCAGTACATTTTTGGAACGACCAACGGATTAAGTCTTGATGCCGTGAGTATGGCGACTCCGCTTGATTATTTGAAAACGCAATTAACGCTTCATCATTCAGTGCAAGAAATCACCGCAGCACCACAGTTTGGTCTATTAGGAGCTAAAGGCGGTGAGTTAGTGGTTGGCGCTTATTTATTGGGTGGCTTGTATTTGCTTCAGCAACGTCTGATTACATGGCATTTACCAACAGCATTTTTAAGTGTGTTGGCTTTAATGGCAGGCGCTTTCTACTTGGTGGACGCGACGCATTATGCACATCCGCTATTCCACCTATTTACTGGGGCTTCAATGCTGGGCGCGTTCTTCATTATTACTGATCCGGTAAGTGGTCCGACGACACCAAAAGGCAAACTAGTGTTTGCGGCAGGGATTGCGGTGCTGACTTATTTGATTCGTGTGTATGGCGGATATCCAGATGGCGTTGCATTCTCAGTATTGTTGATGAATATGTGCGTTCCATTAATTGATGCATGGACACAGCCACGTGTATTTGGGCATAAAAAATGAACCCAACTATCTTAAAACATGCTGTAAAAACTGCTTGGGTGATGATTGCCTTCACTATTGTTAGCACGCTCGGTTTGGCGATTATTTATCATTCGACGAAAACTCCTATTTCTAAGGCCGAAGCCGAAGTGCGTATGCGTTTGTTCTGTCAGATATTGCCTGCAGATTTGTATGATAACGATTTGCTTCAAGATGCGATTAAGCAGCCCGTTGGCGGTGATTTAGGCAATCGTGATGAAACTATGATTCACCGTGCTCGTTTAAAAGGCGAGCCTGCTGCGGTGATTTTAGAAGCGACTGCACCAGATGGATATAGCGGTGATATCAAGCTTTTAGTCGCGATTAAAGCCACAGGTGAAATCGTTGGTGTGCGCGTTTTAGATCACAAAGAAACGCCAGGTTTGGGTGATTATATTGATATTGCACATAGTGATTGGATTAAGAATTTTGACGCGCAATCTTTAGAAAAAACTAATGATGATGCTTGGTTTGTTAAAAAAGATGGCGGTCAGTTTGATTTTACGACTGGAGCGACAATTACTCCTCGTGCGGTGATTAAAGCAGTTCACAAAGTGCTGAAGTTTTATCAAGCGCATCAGCAAGCTATTTTTGAGACGGCATCGGGTCAGCCATTGGCGCAGTAATCACCGATTGCATAAAGGAAATCAGATGAGTGAAGTGAATCAAGAAGCAACACAAGAAGCTGTGCAAGTGGCCGAAGTAAAAGCACAACCTAAAGTCTTTTACAGCGAAATCGTTGAAAACGGTCTTTGGAAGCAAAACCCAGGTTTGGTTCAGTTATTGGGTCTATGCCCAACGTTGGCAATGACAGTGAGTTTGGTGAATGGCTTCAGCTTGGGCGTGATGACAGCTGTGGTGATGGCGGCCAGTAACGCGAGCGTAGCGCCTATTCGCCAGTGGGTCCCGACTGAAATCCGTATTCCTGTATTCATTCTGATTATCGCGGCTTTGGTGACCATTATTGATTTGTCCATGCATGCCTACTTACAAAGCCTTCATGCTGTTTTGGGTATTTTTATCCCGCTGATTGTGACCAATTGTATTGTGCTTGCGCGTGTTGAAGCGTTTGCGGCTAAAAACCCTGTGGTGCCGTCAGCATTAGATGGCTTTATGATGGGCTTTGGCTTGGCATTGGTGTTAGCAACACTAGGCGGTGTGCGTGAAATCATCGGTAAGGGCACTTTGTTCTCAGGCATTGATTTAGTGTTCGGGCCATCAGCAAAATCGATGATCTTGACTATCATTCCTGATTATCACGGCTTCTTGCTAGCCATCTTGCCACCTGGCGCGTTTATTGGCTTGGCCTCATTGATTGCAACGCGTAATTGGTTGGCACAGCGCAAAGCTGCACGCGAAGCTTCCGCGCCTGCTTCGGCGACGCTTATCACTCACTAAATCAACTTCTAAATGAATGCAGAAAAGCGCTATGAGATTTTTCGTCGATTAGCGATTGCCATTCCCGAACCCAAAACAGAGCTCAATCACAATAGCGTGTTTGAGCTTCTCATAGCGGTGATTCTCTCTGCGCAAGCCACTGATAAAGGCGTTAACCTTGCAACGGCTAAACTCTATCCGGTCGCTAATACGCCGTCAGCCATTTTGGCTTTAGGTGTTGAAGGGCTTGAGCGGTATATCAAAACGATTGGGCTTTATCACAGCAAGGCTAAAAATGTGATTGCCACTTGTCAGATATTGGTTGAGCGCTTTGATAGTGTGGTGCCCAACACCCGTGAGGGATTAGAAAGCTTGCCAGGGGTAGGGCGTAAAACGGCTAACGTTATTTTAAATACTGCCTTTGGCCAGCCAACGATTGCTGTGGATACCCATATATTCCGCATAGGTAACCGTGTTGGTTTGGCGCCCGGAAAAACGCCATTGGCGGTTGAGCTAAAGCTTATGAAAGCTGTTCCTAAAGAATTTATGCAAGACGCGCATCATTTGTTGATTTTACATGGTCGCTATACCTGTATCGCGAGGCAACCAAAATGTGGCGAATGTGTGATTAAAGATTTGTGTGAGTATAAAGCGAAAGCGGCATAACTAATATGGCCTTATTTAATCCAAGCCGTGACCAAGTAAGACAATTCTTTTTTGACACTTGGGCCAAATTTAACGCACAACAAACGCTCACCGATTTAGAGGCAATTGCCTTGCAAGTCATCCATATGCATCCTGAATACCATTCGGTGTTAGATGCGCCAGAGCGATATATGGAGCAGGCTTATTTTCCTGAAATGGGCGAAACTAATCCGTTTTTGCACATGAGCTTGCATATGTCAGTTTTAGAGCAAGTGGCCATTAATCAGCCGATAGGAATTGCGCCTGCCTATGAGGCACTCAAGCTTAAGCATGGCAATGAATCAGATGCGCAACATGACTTAATGGATTGCCTTGCGGAGACCATTTGGCAAGCCCAGCGCGATAGTGCGCCACCTAATGCTGAGGCTTATGTGGCTTGTATGCAAGCTAAAGCTTCGTGACTTATAAATTTTAGTCGGAACCAAACTTATTTATATTGTCTATGATGCTGCAAGCTACTCATCGGGTACAGTTCTATTTTTATTGGGAGAAGTAAATGACTGCATCAAAAAAATCTTTAGCTCTGGTCGTGGGAGGCGCCTTTGCTGCATCAGTATTGTCAGCCTCTGTTCATGCGACTGAGAATCCTTTTAGCGCAAAACCATTGGCTTCAGGTTATATGGTGGCTGATGCAAGTGATGCCAATAAAATGAAAGATGGCCAGTGTGCATCTGGTAAATGTGGTGCAACGCAAAAGCCAAAGAAGGAAAAGGCTAAAGACGGCGCTTGCAATGCTGAGAAGATGAAAGATGGCGCTTGTAGTTCTGAAATGCGTAACGCAGCCAAAAAAGCTAAAGAAGGCGCTTGTCACGCAGATAAGAAATAAGCACTTATATAACGCTGATGCAGCAATTTCAAAATAAACGTGGCGCTGGATTGGGCCTGAAACGTGAATTAATTCCACAAATTCAAGCCCAGTTCGGCAAAAAAGAAATTGCTGCCATTGATTTTTTAGAAGTCGCACCAGAAAACTGGATAGGCGCTGGCGGTAAAGCGGCCAAACAGCTTGCTTGGTTTACAGAGCGTTATCCTATCGTTTGTCATGGGCTGTCGCTTTCGCTCGGTGGCCCAGACCCACTCAACATTCCTTTTTTATATCAATTAAAACAATTTCTTGATACCCATCAAATCCCGCTTTATACCGAGCATTTAAGTTATTGTGCCGCAGGCGGATATTTGTACGATTTGCTTCCCATACCATTTACCGAGGAAGCGGTTCATCATCTCGCGACTCGCATTAAGCAAACACAGGATATTTTAGAGCGTCGTATAGCGGTGGAGAATGCCTCTTACTATGCTGCGGCGCCGATCTCTGAAATGGATGAACTGAGCTTTATTAAGGCGGTGCTTGAAGAAGCAGATTGTGATTGGCATTTGGATGTTAATAATGTTTATGTGAATAGCGTGAATTTTGGCTTTGATGCAAAAGCTTTCTTGCAAAATGCCGCCGATGCTGGGCTTGGATGCCGCATTGTTTATGGGCATGCGGCAGGGCATTATGAAGAAGCGCCAGATTTGTTAATAGACACGCACGGTGCAACGGTCATCGAGCCTGTTTGGGATTTGTTATCTGATGCTTATCACTTGTTTGGCAAGTTCCCAACGCTGTTAGAACGCGATACCAATATTCCACCACTGCTCGATTTGATGCCTGAAGTAGAGCATATCGCAATGTTGCAGAACTCGAAATGACAGCGCTTAAAGATTATCAAATGGCGTTCACACGCCATATTCGAGACCCTCAAAATGCCAGTCCGCCGGAAGGCGTTTCTGAGCGTGGCATGGCGGTATATAACGAGATTGTGTTTAATAACATTGAGTCCTCAGTTGCGGCTTGTTTCCCTGTGCTTAAAAAAGTATTGGGTGAGGATATTTGGTTGCGTTTAGTGCGGGAATTTTTTATTCATCAGCCATGTACCACACCCATTTTTAGGGAAATTCCAGAAGCCTTTTTGGCGTACATTAATCGGGTAAGTGGCTTGCCTCCTTACGTGCAAAATTTAGCACATTACGAATGGGTCGAGCTTTATTTGGCTTATGCTGATGAGACTATTGACTGGTCTCAAATAGATACCGAGGCCTACTTATTAGATTCTCCTGTGGCTTTTGTGCCAGCAATGACATTGCTCAGTTATGACTATCCCGTGCATCAACTTTCGCCAGAGAATATACCAGCATCTCCGCTAGAAACGCCTGTGAGTATGCTGGTATTTAGAGATGCAGATGATGAGGTGAAATTTGTTGAGCTTAATCAGATGACCGCGGCACTGATTGAAGACTTACAAGATGGGCAATTAAGCGTCAGGCAAGCTTTGATCGGCATTGCTTCGGCCATGGCATTTGATGATGTTGATGGGATTGTGGATTTTGGTTTTGAACTCTTGCGAGACCTAAAATCGCAGGGTGCGATTTTAGGTGTGTTAAACACTAATCCTGATTAATGACTTGGTCACTATCTAATAAGCTAAAATAGTTTGATGGCTCTAAAACGGTAGGCACAGCAATATCCAGCATTTCTGGATAGTCTTTGCTATAATGCAGGCCGCGGCTTTCATTTCTTTCCATTGCGCTCCTTACAATTAATTCCGCTACCTGCAATAAATTACGTAACTCAATCAAATTGTTTGTTACACGGAAGTTGCTATAAAACTCATGCACCTCATCGCGAAGTAAATGAATACGGTGCATCGCGCGAGTGAGGCGCTTGTTGGTTCGCACAATCCCCACGTAGTTCCACATGAAGCGTCTAAGCTCATTCCAATTGTGCGTGATGATGACTTCTTCATCTGCATCAGTGACACGGCTTTCATCCCAATAAGGCAATGCCACAGTTGGTTTTGGTGCTTGTGCCAAAATATCGTTTGCTGCTGCTTGGCCAAATACCATACATTCTAAAAGCGAGTTGCTGGCAAGACGATTTGCACCGTGTAAGCCTGTGCAAGCGGTTTCGCCGATTGCATATAAGCTGGCTAAATCTGTGCGACCTGTGTGGTCAGTCATTACGCCACCACAGCTATAGTGCGCTGCAGGTACAACAGGAATCGGCTCTTTGGTGATATCAATCCCAAGCTCCATACAGCGACGATAAATCGTTGGAAAATGCGAAATCACAAAATCTGCAGGTTTGTGGGAGATGTCTAAAAAGACGCAGTCTAGCCCACGTTTTTTCATTTCAAAGTCAATTGCTCTTGCTACCACGTCACGGGGAGCTAGCTCTCCACGAGCGTCGTGTTTTTGCATAAATCTCGTGCCGTCAGGCAGCTTTAAGATGCCGCCTTCTCCGCGGACCACTTCTGTGATTAGGAAAGATTTTGCTTTTGGGTGGAATAGGCAAGTTGGATGGAACTGAATGAATTCCATATTCGCTACACGACAACCCACACGCCAAGCCATTGCAACGCCGTCGCCTGTGCTTACGTCCGGATTGGTTGTGTATAGGTAAACTTTACCAGTGCCACCAGTTGCGAGCACGGTTTGCTGTGCAGCGATGGTCATTACTTTGCCACTCTTGTTGTCGAGCACATAAGCCCCCAAACATTCAGCATTATCTTGTGGTGCACCAATGCCGGCTTTGCGCGAGGTAATTAAATCGACTGCAATATGGTCTTCAAGGACTGTGATATTAGGGTGGCTGAGCACTTGCTCAGCCAGTGTTTTTTGCACTGCATGTCCGGTAGCATCGGCCGCATGAATAATTCGTCTGTAGCTATGACCGCCTTCACGCGTTAGGTGGTAACCGCTGTCGTCATCTTCTCTCGTAAAAGGCACGCCTTGAGCAATCAGCCACTCCACGGTTTCACGTGCATGGCTGGCAACTTGTCTGGTGACTTCTTGGTCGCAAAGGCCTGCGCCTGCGATCAGTGTGTCTTGGATATGTGCTTCAATGGAATCGTCGTCGGTCAGCACGGCTGCAATACCACCTTGCGCCCAACTGCTTGAATTATCATTAATTTTACGTTTGCTGACTAAGCAAACTTTTTTTTCTGAGGCGACTTTAAGCGCTACGGTTAATCCGGCAAGGCCACTGCCTATGATTAATACATCAAATTGCTGCATATATATCCATTACATTGAACTTTGAACAGTTTAGCGTTGTCTCTAAGGCATGGCTAGATAATAAAAAAGCTTAAGGGGAATTAATAAATGATAAACGTTAAGAATATCGCAGAAATATCCCGCGTGGGTTTCGTTGATACAGCGGCGGCGGGTTATACTTCAAGCATGACTACTAGCAATCAAACGGGGAGCATCGCCATCATGAGCGGCAATGCCAATAATAATGCGGGAGGAGGTCAAGTTCCGGGTAACCGTGAAATTGATCAAGCTTTGGTGGAGCGCGCGCAACGCGGCGACCAAAAAGCTTTCGGCATGTTAGTTGAGAAATATCAACGCAAGCTTGGGCGTTTGCTGTCTAGAATGGTGCGAGACCAAGCTGAAGTGGAAGATGTTGTACAAGAATCTTTTATTAAAGCTTATCGTGCATTGCCTAACTTTAGGGGCGATAGCGCTTTTTATACTTGGCTTTATCGTATTGGCATTAATACTGCTAAGAACTATTTAGTTTCAATGGGTCGTCGTCCACAAATTAGTCACGAGGTGGAAATTGAAGATGCTGAAAATTTCGAGGATGCAGAAGAACTTCGCACCGCAGAAACGCCAGAAACTGAAATGATGACTAAAGAAATCGCAAAGACAGTCAATGAAACGATGATGGCTTTGCCTGATGAGCTTAGAACTGCCATCACTTTGCGTGAATTAGAAGGTTTAAGTTACGAAGAAATTGCAACCTTGATGAATTGCCCAATTGGTACAGTGCGTTCACGCATTTTTAGAGCGCGCGAAACCATTGCAGTTAAGCTCAGGCCTTTGTTGGACACGCCTGATGATAAGCGTTGGTAATTAAAGGTTTGTTAAAGCCAAAATGAATTTGAATGTAGGAGAAGTAAATTGAAAGAAAAAATTTCAGCTTTAATGGATGATGACTTGGCACTTGAAGATGCCGAGTATCTGATGACAGCGATAAAAGCCAATGGTGAGTCCGCTAAAAGCTGGGCAACTTATCACTTGATTGGTGATGTCATTCGCGGCGACAAAGTGCTCAGTCATGATTTGACAGCTAAGATTATGCAAGAGGTTGCTAAGCAACCAACGGCGTTGGCGCCTAAACCAAGTTTGGTTAAGAACAAACAAGTTGTTTGGTCTGTTGCGGCTTCGGTCGCGGCTGTGTTTTTTGTGGGCTTGGTGGTTTTACATCAGCAATCACAAGAAGCTGGTGTGTCGCCGATTGAAATTGCACAGGCAGTCCCAGCGGAATATTTGCGCGCACATCAATCAATGTCACCAAGTAATGCGGCTTATTTCATTCAGCCAGCGGCTTTTTCACAAGATAAGTAATGCTTAAAAAACAAATTTTTATTGGCTTTGTTATTGGCCTCCTAAGCCTGTTTTCGGGCACGTTATTTGCACTGCAAGAAGACGTTTGGCTCATGCTACAAAAAGCTTCTCAAGCGGCCCGTGAGCTTAGCTATAAAGGCGTATTCGTTTATCAATCAGGCAATGCTTCAAAGTCTGTTCAGCTCACCCATATGAACTATGGCCAAGGCGAATATGCGCGTATGGTAGTGCTAGACGGTGCGCCTCGTGAAGTGTTCAGCCAAGGTTCTGATGTCGTCATTTTTAGTCCAAAAAACGAAAAAATCATGATTGAGAAAAAGCGTGGACAGAATATGTTTCCCGCTTTATTGCCAAGCAATATGGATGCACTAAAGGCCAGTTACCAAGCGCAAAATAACGGCACTGAGCGCATTGGGGGGCGTGATGCTTTTGTGGTGAGTTTGACGCCTAAAGACCAAATGCGTTATGGCTATAAATTTTGGGTTGATAAAGAGTTTGGTCTGTTACTTAAAACAATGACTTTGGGCGAGCGCGGAGATGCGTTGGAGCAAATTGGCTTTAGTCAGCTCACCTTGATGGATGGTCAAAATATGGATTGGTTTAAGCCTAAATTTGATCCAAGCAAGTCTTATGTGATGGATCAAGAGGGTCCAGCAAAAGCGAGCTCATCTGACATGGATTGGGATGTGACTCAATTGCCTTCAGGTTATCGTAAGGTGGATCAAGTGAAGCAATCGGTTCAGGGCAAAGGCTTGCCAGTGACCCAGATGATTTTCTCCGATGGATTGGCATCCATTTCTGTCTTTGTTGAGCCTCTTGGTAAAGGGGTTATACCTAAAATTGGTCATACGGTGGTGGGTGCAACCAATTTCTTTGCTTTGGTCAATGAAGGCCACCAGGTCATGGTGATTGGTGAAGTGCCGGAGGCAGCTGTTACGCAGTTTGCAAATGCTGTGAGTTTTAAGAATAAAAAGTAAGTTTTAACCTTGAATTTTGCCGTAATTTTTTAGCAAAAAAATCTAAAGTCATTCACAATGACGCTCTGTTATTTTCAGTATTGAACCCAATATCATGATTAAAGAAAACGCGATTGTTGTTAGCATCGATAAAGATGTTGCCAGCTTAGAGATTGTTCGTAATAAGCCTTGTGGTTTGTGTGGGCAATCTCGCGGATGTGGCATCTCGATTTGGGGGCGCTTATTTGGTCATCGTCCTAATATCTTTAAAGCTCAAAATACTGTCAACGCAAATGTAGATGAAATCGTTGTGGTTGGAGTGGAAGAGAGCGCCTTATTATGGAGCTCTTTTGCTGTTTATGGAGTTCCTTTAGTTTTGTTGATTTTAGGCGCCATGCTCGGAAGTCTGGTGTTTCCTAGTGCTTTACATGCGGATAGAAATACTGCATTAGGTGCTGTGCTGGGTTTATTTGTAGGTTACTTGTGGTTGAAAGTGCATAATCAAGGTAGGACGCTTGATGCGCGTTATCGCCCTGTAATTTTGGGGTTAGCAGAGCAATCTTCAAATGTTCATGTTCAATGTAAAAAGAGGTAAAAAGTATGATTAGAAAAATAGTCACTATTTCTACATTTTTGCTTGCATTTGCCAGCACGGCATTTGCGAAAGAATTGCCCGACTTTACGGAGCTTGCTGAAAAGCAGGGGCCGTCAGTGGTGAATATTAGCGTCACACAAGTGGTGCAAGGCAATGGTAATCCTTTTGGAGGGTTCCAAGACGATGAGCAATTTAATGAGCTATTTCGTCGTTTTGGCTTGCCTGTGCCTGGAGGTCCAAGAGGGCAAGCGCCTCAGCAAGAGTTTAAATCTCAGTCTTTAGGCTCAGGTTTTATTATCAGTGCAGATGGCTATGTCTTGACTAACGCCCATGTCATTAACGCAGCTGATGAAGTAATTGTAAAGCTTTCAGATAAGCGCGAATTTAAAGCTAAAATTATTGGCTCAGATCGCCGTACCGACGTGGCTTTGCTTAAGATTGATGCAAGTGGTTTACCTAAGGTTTCAATCGGCGACCCTAATCAACTAAAGGTCGGGGAGTGGGTGGCTGCGATTGGCTCACCGTTTGGTCTTGAAAACACCATGACTGCAGGGATTGTGAGTGCTAAAGGTCGTGCTCTGCCACAAGAGAATTTTGTACCATTTATTCAAACAGACGTTGCGATTAACCCCGGTAACTCAGGCGGTCCACTCTTTAATTTGAAGGGTGAGGTTGTTGGTATTAACTCTCAAATTTATAGCCGTAGTGGTGGATCTATGGGGTTGTCCTTCTCTATTCCTATAGATGTTGCGATGAACGTTTCAAACCAACTTAAATCCGGCGGTAAGATTTCTCGTGGCTGGTTGGGTGTTTCTATTCAAGAAATCACTAAGGATTTGGCTGATTCATTTGGCATGAAAAATACCAATGGTGCTCTGGTTGCCGGCGTTGAGAAAAATGGCCCTGCAGATAAAGGCGGTTTAGATGCTGGTGATGTAATTCTCAAGTTTGATGGTAAGGTGATTAATTCATCATCTGATCTGCCACGCGCTGTGGGCGGGGTGAAGCCAGGAAAATCTGTGAGTGTTGAAGTGTTACGCAAAGGGGCTACAAAAACTTTATCAGTGACAGTAGGTGAGGCGCCAGATGATAAAGATGATGTGACAACGCCAAGCAAAGGTGCGGCTAAGCCAGAAGTTAATCGCATCGGTCTCACCTTAAATGAATTAACCCCTCCACAAAAGAAAAAGCTCAACGGTAAAAATGGCTTGTTGGTCACTGACTCACAAGGTGCAGCAGCCACAGCAGGTATTCGACGTGGTGATGTTGTGCTTGGTATTAATAATACGGAAGTCACTACTGTAGAACAGTTTAGTAAGACTTTGGCAGGCGTATCAAACGGCAAAACAGTTGCAGTATTAGTGTTGCGTGGGGAAAGTACTTTGTATGTGCCAATTAAAGTCACAGATACGAAGTAAATAGCTATGGCAATCAGGCTTAGTGTCTCATGGTATTAAGCATCTAATTGCTGTAAAATCAAACTTTAGTAGTAGGTTGCAGGGGCGCTTAGGCGCCCTTGTTGTTGGTATAACTTTTGCACTGAATTTATGAATAATATCCGTAACTTTTCCATCATCGCCCACATTGACCACGGTAAATCGACCCTGGCTGACCGTATTATTCAATTATGCGGCGGTTTGTCTGACCGCGAGATGGAAGCGCAAGTGCTCGACTCTATGGACTTGGAGCGTGAGCGTGGCATTACCATTAAAGCGCAAACAGCGGCTTTGCAATACAAGGCGTTGGATGGGCAAGTGTATCAGCTCAATTTGATTGATACCCCAGGCCACGTCGACTTCTCATATGAAGTCAGTCGCTCATTGTCAGCTTGTGAAGGCGCATTGTTGGTTGTAGATGCCAGTCAAGGCGTTGAGGCGCAAAGTGTGGCCAACTGTTATACGGCGCTAGATTTAGGCGTTGAAGTTACTTCAGTGCTCAATAAAATTGATTTGCCATCTGCAGATCCCGACCGAGTGATTCAAGAAATTGAGGATGTGATTGGCGTTGAGGCACAAAATGCTGTGCGCTGTTCAGCCAAGACGGGTGAAGGTGTTCGTGATGTATTAGAGGCAGTTGTAGCAAGAATTCCACCCCCTGTAGGAGATCCAACAAAACCCCTTAAAGCTCTTATTATTGATTCATGGTTTGATAACTATGTTGGCGTCGTGATGTTAGTACGCGTAGTGGATGGCACGCTTAAACCAAAAGATAAAATCCGCTTAATGGCCACAGGTGCAGTTCATCTATGTGAAGAAGTTGGCGTATTTACGCCTAAATCATTCCAAAAGCCGTCACTTTCAGCAGGTGAGGTGGGCTTCATTATTGCCGGCATTAAAGAGCTGACTAGCGCTAAAGTAGGTGATACCGTTACATTGGCTGATAAACCAGCTTTAGAAGCATTGCCTGGTTTTAAAGAAGTGAAGCCGCAAGTGTTTGCGGGATTATATCCTGTTGAGTCAAATCAATTTGAAGCACTACGTAGTGCGCTCGAAAAATTGCGCTTAAATGATGCTTCGTTGCAGTTTGAACCAGAAAACTCCACGGCTCTAGGGTTCGGCTTCCGTTGCGGATTCTTGGGACTCTTGCACATGGAAATTGTGCAGGAGCGTTTAGAGCGCGAATACGACATGGATTTGATTACCACAGCGCCAACGGTAATTTATGAATTGTTGCTCAAGACTGGTGAAGTCATTCAAATTGAAAATCCATCTCGCTTGCCTGAACCTTCACGCATTGAGGAAATTCGTGAGCCGATGATTACGATTAACTTACTCATGCCTCAGGATTATGTGGGACCTGTGATGACGCTTTGTACTGGTAAACGAGGGATTCAAAAGAATATGCAATATATGGGCAGACAGGTGATGCTCAGCTATGAAATGCCACTTAATGAAGTTGTGCTTGATTTCTTTGATAAGCTTAAATCCGTTTCACGTGGCTATGCTTCTATGGATTATGAATTCCTAGAGTTCCGTGCGGCGGATTTAGTCAAGTTGGATATCATGGTTAATGGCGACCGTGTCGATGCACTTTCACTCATTGTGCATAGACTCAATGCGGTTTATCGTGGTCGTGAAGTGGCCGCTAAAATGCGCGAATTAATTCCGCGTCAAATGTTTGATGTGGCTATTCAAGCGTCGATTGGCGCTAATATTATTGCGCGTGAGACTGTTAAAGCGATGCGTAAAAACGTATTAGCTAAGTGTTATGGTGGCGATATTACGCGTAAGAAGAAATTGCTAGAGAAGCAAAAAGAGGGTAAGAAACGCATGAAACAGGTGGGTAACGTTGAAATTCCACAAGAAGCATTCTTGGCCATTTTACGTGTCGAAGACAAATAGAAAATACAAAATACAAAAAATAAAGGGCTATTCGCATGATGTTCGCGTTATTTATGGTGGTGGTTTTATTGGTGACTGGCTCTATTTGGTTGCTAGATAAACTCGTTTTGCGCAAAAACCGTGCGCCTAACTCTCCAGACCCAATGCTAGTTGAATATTCAAAAAGCTTCTTTCCAGTCATTTTGGCTGTGTTTCTTATTCGCTCATTTATTGCTGAGCCGTTCAAAATCCCTTCAGGCTCTATGATGCCAACGCTACTAGCCGGAGATTTTATTCTGGTCAATAAATTCACTTACGGTTTGCGCGTGCCAATTTTGAATAGTACGTTTATTGAAACCAGCCATCCAAAACGAGGCGACGTATTTGTATTTCATTATCCGCCAGATCCGTCGATTGACTACATCAAGCGCGTAGTTGGATTGCCTGGGGATAAGATTTTGTATCAAGACAAACAGCTTTATATCAATGGCCAAAAGCTCGATATGGCTTATATTGACGATTACTCTTATGAGAATGCTGGTTTAAACCAAGTGCATGCAAAGCGTTTTGAAGAGCAGTTGGGTGATGTAAAACATGACTTGCTGATTGAAGAAAATAGCATGAGCCGTGAAGGTGCTTTTGAAGTACCAGAGGGTCACTATTTTGCGATGGGTGATAATCGTGACAATAGCCGCGATAGCCGTTATTGGGGCTTTGTGCCTGAGCGAAATCTAGTTGGTAAAGCCTTCTTTATTTGGTGGAACTTTGATCAATTTAAACGTATTGGTACTAGTATTCATTAATGATGAAGTCTCTAAACATTAAATCTTTATCAAACCAGCGTGGCATGTCGTTTGTTGGTCTTGTTGTGATGGGTGCGATTGTATTTACAATCATTATTCTCGCAGTAAAAATGGTGCCAGCTTATATCGAATATGCTTCTGTGAAAAAGTTGATGTATAAGATTGGTCATGAACCTAATTTTGCAACAATGACGAATGAAGAAATTGCTAAAG
Organism: uncultured Methylophilaceae bacterium; assembly: GCA_903870165.1. GTDB lineage: Bacteria > Pseudomonadota > Gammaproteobacteria > Burkholderiales > Methylophilaceae > Methylopumilus_A. The sequence goes on from CAIQBW010000028.1 coordinate 33,577, forward strand.
AGTTTGATGCTGGCGCTAATGTCTCTTACATCGGCTCGGTTAAAAGCAGTGATTTGACTATTTATGAGACAGATCAAAAAGTCGTCGTGGCCGAGTATCAAGTGGTAAAGCCTTTGTTGGCGAATATCAGCTTGATGTTCAAGTTTAAGGCGACTACAGAGCATTAATCTGATGCTTAGCTTATGATGAATCATCAAACCACCTTCGGACTTCAGCGTTTAATTGGCTATAATTTTCATCATCAAGCCTTATTAACGCAAGCGCTGACGCATCGTAGTTTCGGTAGTATTAATAATGAACGGTTGGAGTTTTTAGGCGATGGGGTTCTTAATTTCATCATCGCAAGTCAGCTGTATCTTGCATTTCCTAAGTTGGATGAGGGGGATCTAAGTCGCTTACGTGCCCATCTAGTCAAAGAGCCAACGCTTGCGGAATTAGCCTTGATGCTCAATATTGGCGAAGCATTGCGCTTAGGTGAAGGTGAGCTAAAAAGTGGTGGCTGGCGTCGTCCTTCAGTGTTGGCTGATGCTTTGGAAGCCATTATCGGCGCGGTTTTTCTTGATGCCGGCTTTGATGCTGCTGAGATGGTGGTGATTAAACTATTTACGCCTTTAATCGAAAAAATAGACCCTAAATCTATAGGCAAAGACCCGAAATCATTACTCCAAGAATACCTACAGTCTAAAAAAATCGACGTGCCTACTTATGAAGTGTTGGCGATTGAAGGTGAGGCACACTGTCAAACCTTCCGTGTCGAATGCAAAGTTGCAAAATTTAATATCATCACACAAGGTGAAGGTTCAAGCCGCCGTAATGCTGAGCAAGAAGCAGCTAAGCTTGCCTATCAACAAATAGTAGCCTAAACGCTTGCGTAAAATGAAAGTTTAAAATGACTCAAAATACTCCATTTCGTTGTGGCACAGTTGCCATTGTTGGTCGTCCAAATGTTGGTAAATCAACGTTGCTCAACCACATTATGGGGATGAAGCTTAGTATTACCTCACGGAAAGCACAAACGACTCGTCACCGTTTGCTTGGGATTCATACCACAGAAGATACGCAGTTCTTATTTGTGGATACTCCAGGCTTTCAGCAAAAGCATATTAATGCGCTGAATAAAACCCTGAATAAAACCGTGACCCAAGTGCTTAATGAAGTTGATGTCGTGCTCTTCGTCATTGAACCTATGCATCTCGGTGACGCGGATAAAATTGTATTGAATTTATTGCCTAAAGATAAGCCTGTCTTGCTAGTCGTGAATAAAGCCGACTTGATGGGTGACAAAGGTAACTTATTGCCTCTTATTCAAGACTTTGATTTGTTATTTCCATTTGCCGCGATTGTGCCTGTGAGTGCCAAAAAGAGCTTATATTTAGATGAGCTATTAAGCGCCGTACGTGAATATTTACCAGAGCAGGATGCAATTTATGGTGAAGATGAAATTACCGATAAGAACGAACGATTCTTGGCGGCAGAGTTGCTCCGCGAAAAGGCTTTCCGTTTTTTGGGTGAGGAAGTGCCATATGCGATTACCGTTGAAATTGAAAAGTTTGAGATGGAAGGTAATTTACGCAGAATTCATGCGGCATTTATTGTCGACAAAGAAAGCCAAAAGCCCATGCTGATAGGTAAGGGTGGCGAGAAGCTCAAGAAGATTTCAACGGAAGCTCGTCAAGACATGGAAAAGCTCTTTGACGGAAAGGTATGGCTTGAAACTTGGGTGAAAGTAAAAGGCGGTTGGGCGGATGACGAACGTGCGCTCAAAAGTCTGGGTTATTAGGCTTTATAGGTTTTTAAATGGCTGTCAGTAGTATTTCTCGTCAGGACAATCAGCCAGTTTACGTTCTGCATACTTATCCCTTTAAAGAGACTAGTTTGGTTGTTGAGCTTTTTACCCGTGACTTTGGTCGGGTATCAGCGGTTGCAAAGGGGGCAAGAAGGCCTCGTTCTGCGATGCGTGGCATGTTACAGTCCTTTCAGCCATTGCTTGGCGCATGGTCTGGTAAGTTAGAGCTTAAAACTTTACATTCCCTGGAATGGTATGCAGGTCTGTTAATGCTTCAAGGTGAGGCTTTGATGTGTGGCTTTTATCTTAACGAACTATTGCTACGCTTATTGCCGCGTGAGGATGCCCACGAAGTCTTGTTTGATGAATACACACAAACGCTAAAATTGCTTTCGCTTGCGCCTGAGGATTCTGCCAGTATTCTGCGTCGCTTTGAGCTCCGTTTATTGCAAGCTTTGGGTTATGCCGTGCCTTTAACGCACAATATTCGAGATGAGATAGTGACTGCTGAAGCTCAATACTATTACGTGCCAGAAGTAGGTCCTGTTTCGTCAAAGCATGACTATCAAGAAAATGGCGTACAATTGTCTGGCAAAACCTTGCTGGACATGGCGCAAGATGATTATGCAGATCTGCAAACACAGCAGCAAAGTAAGCAATTAATGCGACTTCTGCTGGCGCATTACTTGGGCGATAAGCCACTGCACACTAGACAACTTTTAATCGATTTACAGGATTTATGATGGCAAGATCCAACATTAGATTAGGCGTGAATATCGACCACGTAGCGACTTTGCGCCAAGCGCGAGGTACTCAATACCCAAGCGTGGTGCAAGCCGCATTGCGCGCGGAAGAGGCCGGCGCAGATAGCATCACTATCCATTTGCGTGAAGATAGACGCCATATTCAAGATGCTGACGTGTATGCGCTTCGTCCATTGTTACAAACTAAAATGAACTTTGAAATGGCGATCACTGATGAAATGGTCGGAATTGCTTTAGAAGTAAAACCACAAGACGTCTGCTTGGTTCCTGAACGACGTGAGGAACGCACCACAGAGGGCGGTCTTGAGGTGGCAGGTAATTTGACGCGAGTGAAAGCCGTTTGTAAGACGCTGACTGATGCGGGTATTCGTGTGTCATTATTCATTGCCCCAGATATAGCGCAAATTAATGCAGCTAAAGCCGCAGGTGCGCCTGTCATTGAAATCCACACAGGAAAATTTGCGGATAGCGAAGGTGCTGAGCAAGCTAAAGAGTTAGAACGTATTCAAGAAGCGACAGCACATGCATTATCTTTAGGCTTGGTGGTGAATGCGGGACACGGTTTGAATATACACAATGTGCATCAGATCGCGTCTATCCCTGGTATTGAAGAGCTTAATATTGGTCATGCCATTGTGGCGCATGCAGTATTTGTGGGTTGGGAATATGCTGTGCGTGAAATGAAAGCACTGATGGTTGAGGCGGCTCGCTAGACCATGATTTACGGTGTTGGAACAGACTTGGTTGAAGTGGCGCGAATTCAAGATTCGTTAGATCGTTTTGGTGATCACTTTGCGATGCGAGTGTTGAGCGAGCGCGAGATGCAAGAGTTTCAATTATCCAATACCAAAGCGCGTTTCTTAGCAAAACGTTTTGCTGCCAAAGAGGCCTTTGCAAAAGCTCTCGGAACAGGCATTCGCAAGCCGGCGACGTTTGAAAATATTGGTGTAGGTCATGATGATTTAGGAAAGCCGGTATTTGATTTGGCGATTGAGTTGCAAGCTTGCTTAGAAGCAAAAAATATCAAGTTTGCACATCTTTCCATCTCAGATGAAAAGGCATTTGCAACCGCTTTTGTTGTGCTAGAAAAGTAAATATGCTCGAAATTGATTCGCCAGATTATGAACGTCGCTTTAGCGGCGTTCGCCGTTTATACGGACAGCAAGGCCTAGAAAAACTTCAGGCTGCGAAAGTCTGTGTTATCGGAATAGGCGGTGTGGGCTCTTGGGCGGTTGAAGCATTGGCAAGAAGCGCTGTTGGACATATCACGCTGATTGATTTAGATAATATTGCCGAATCCAATGTAAACCGCCAACTCCACGCAATAGATGGTGCTTTTGGTATCGCTAAAGTGACTGCCATGGCAGAGCGTATCAAAGCGATCAATCCTGCTTGTGTGATTAAAGAGATTGAGGATTTTGTGACGCCAGACAATGTGGCCGAGATGCTGAATAGCGCTTTTGATATGGTACTAGATGCTATCGACGATGCGAAAGCAAAAGTGTCGATTGCTGCCTATTGCAAGAACAATAATATCCCCCTTGTTACCGTTGGCGGCGCAGGTGGTAGGCAGGATCCTACCAAAATCAAGCAAGGGGATTTATCCCAAGTGGTAGGCGATAGGTTGCTAGCCAAAGTGCGCAATCAATTACGCCGTGATCATCAGTTTCCAAAGGCACCAACTAGCCATAAAAAGAGCGCGGCTAAGTTTGGTATCACAGCAGTTTATTCTGATGAGCAAGTCTTACAACCAAATGCAGACGTCGAAGTAAGTTGCGAGGTTGATAATGCCATTACTGGCTTAAATTGTTCGGGCTACGGTTCATCCGTGTGTGTTACAGCCCCTTTTGGGATGACCGCTGCAGCGATTGTGCTAAATCAGCTAATTGGGCTTTAGCATTAAGATTCTTCTTGGCTCTTTTTGTAGAAGTAAGTCCACAAGTAGCCCATGATGACAAAAATCAACACTAAGCAAAGCACGCTAAGTTGGCCTGGTAAGGTTTGGAATAGTACTTTCAACATCGCAATATCTCCAATAAACAACAACACTCTGATCATAACCCTCTGTCTCATGGCAATATTGATGCAGGTCAATTCAACTCCTTAAAAAACTACTCTAATAGGCTCTTGAAATAAACGTGATTATCCCCATCTAGAATTTATCGTTTTTTTTACCCGCAATTTAGGAGCTTTCAACATGGCGAAGTCGTCATCTCAAAAAGAAACTTTAGGTTTTCAAGCCGAAGTAAAACAGCTGCTTCAGCTGATGATTCACTCTCTATACAGCAACAAAGAAATTGTTTTGCGAGAGTTAATTTCTAACGCTTCCGATGCTTCAGATAAGTTAAGGTTTTCTGCGCTTTCTGATAACACGCTTTACGGTGGCGATAGCGACTTAAAGATTCGGATTGCTTTTGATAAGGCGTCGAGGACATTGACGATTACTGATAACGGCATTGGTATGAGTCGTGCTGAGGTAATTGAAAACATCGGTACGATTGCGAAATCAGGCACAAAAGAATTCTTTAACTCACTCACTGGTGACCAAGCTAAAGATGCTAATTTGATTGGCCAGTTTGGTGTGGGCTTTTATTCAGCTTTTATCATTGCGGACAAAGTGACTTTAACCACGCTACGCGCCGGCGAAACTGAAGCGGTTAAGTGGGAGTCGGCAGGTGAGGGTGACTTTACTTTAGAAACTGCCGACAAGAAAACACGAGGGACCGAAATCGTCTTACATTTGCGTGAAGGAGAAGATGAATTCCTTAATGATTGGAAACTTAAATCCATCATTCGTAAATACTCAGACCACATCACGTTGCCTATTGTGATGAAGGCATCTGAATGGAAAGATGGCGAGCAAGTGCCAACAGAGGAAGACGAGACAGTTAATAAAGCTTCTGCTTTGTGGGCGCGCGCTAAAAGCGATGTGACTGAGGAAGAGTATCAAGATTTTTATAAGCACGTCTCGCATGATTTTGAGAACCCATTGGCTTGGAGTCATAACCGCGTAGAAGGTAATCAAGAATATATTTCCTTGCTTTATGTGCCAAGCAAAGCCCCGTTTGATTTGTACGACCGTGAACGCAGTCATGGCATTAAGCTTTACGTGAAGCGTGTATTTATTTTAGAAGATGCTGAAAAGCTTATGCCACAATATTTACGCTTCGTGCGTGGTGTGATTGATTCAGCTGATTTGCCTCTCAATGTTTCGCGAGAAATCTTGCAGCACTCAAAAGATATTGATGCGATTAAAGCTGCTTCAGTGAAGAAGGTGCTTGGCTTGCTAGAAGACTTGGCTGAACATAAGCCTAAGCAATATCAAGCATTCTGGGGCGAGTTCGGACGCGTCCTCAAAGAAGGTCCAGGCGAAGACTTTGCTAACAAAGAAAAAATTGCAGGCTTGCTCCGCTTTGCCTCAACCAACTTGGACACAGAAGCACAAGTGGTTAGCTTTAAAGACTACATCGCTCGCATGAAAGAGGGTCAAGAAGCGATTTATTACATCACGGCTGATAGCTTTGCCGCAGCGCAACATAGCCCACATTTAGAAATTTTCCGTAAAAAAGGCATTGAAGTATTGTTGCTTTCTGACCGTGTGGATGAATGGATGTTGGGTGGCTTAACTGAGTTTGATGGTAAAAAATTGCAATCTATCGCTAAAGGCGACTTGGACTTAGGTAAGCTCGAAGACGAAGCTGAAAAAGAAGCTAAGAAACAAGTGGAAGATGCTGCTAAAGATTTGATTGAAAGAGTAAAAGCAACCTTAGGCGATCAAGTGAAAGAAGTGCGCGTAACGCATCGATTAACGGATTCCCCCGCTTGTTTAGTGGCAGGGGAGCATGATTTGTCAGGTAACTTGGAGCGTATGCTTAAAGCGGCAGGTCAAAAAACACCTGAAAGTAAACCAACCTTAGAAATTAATCCAACGCATGGTTTGGTTGAACGATTGAAAGCTGAAAACGATGAGGTGAAGTTTAACGACTTAGCTCACCTTTTATTTGACCAAGCCTTGTTGGCTGAGGGTGGTCAACTTAATGATCCTGCAAGCTTTGTAAAACGCATGAATAGCTTATTAATTAGCTAATTCAAGCGAATATTCAAAGCCCTCTTGGCTCTTTGGCCTTGAGGGCTTTTTTATTGGTGCCGACATAAAAAAATAAATCGAAACTTCACTCAGGCTTGCTTTTTGCTAGGGTAAAATTGCAACATTGAATCAATGCTGCATTTTGATGAATGCAATCTCACATAAAGAATTAAACGATGACCACTCAAAAAACTCCGACTACACCTAAAAAAACGCGTGCTACAAAGGCCAAAAACGAAGTCTCAAGCGTGACTGATGTGAAAACCTCGGCTAAGCAAGCCTTGCAAAATCATTTGGTATATTCGATTTTTAAAACGGATGAGGTGGCAACGCCTCGTGATTGGTACTCAACTACGGCATATACCGTGCGAGACCATGTCATTGACCGTTGGGTTAAGACGGTTGAGGCTTATGCGGAGCAAGACCCTAAACGTGTTTATTATCTCTCACTTGAATTTTTGATTGGTCGAATGTTGTCCAACGCTGCACTAAATTTGGGCGTAGAGCCTGAAGTGCGTGCGGGCTTAAACGCTTTAGGCCATAAGATGGAAAGCGTAGTAGAGATGGAGCCGGATGCAGCTTTGGGTAATGGGGGCTTAGGTCGCTTGGCAGCATGTTTTTTAGACTCGATGGCAACCATGGATATCCCGGGTACGGGGTATGGTATTCGTTATGAGTATGGCATGTTTAAGCAATCTATCAATCAAGGTCAGCAAATTGAAAACCCAGATAATTGGCTAAGGTATGGCAATATTTGGGAATTCCAACGTCCAGAGAGCACTTACACGGTCCAGTTCTTTGGCAATGTAGTTGAATTTGAAAGTGAAAAAGGGGTTGAGTGCCACTGGGCAGATGCTGAGCATGTGGTGGCGATGGCTTACGATGTGCCGATTCCTGGTTATGACACACAAACCGTGAACAACTTACGCTTATGGTCTGCTAAAGCAGCTAAAGAGTTTGATTTGCGCCAGTTTAATGAAGGTAACTACGAACGTGCCGTTGAAAGCCGTAACGTGACTGAAAGTATTTCGAAAGTGCTCTATCCAAATGATGCTTCTGCATCTGGTCGTGAGCTACGTTTGAAACAACAGTATTTCTTTGTTTCAGCTTCTATCCAAGACATTCTTCATCGCTTCTTGCTCAAGCATAAAGACTGGAAAAAACTGCCTGATAAAATTGCCATTCAATTGAACGATACACATCCTGCGATTGCAGTAGCCGAGATGATGTACCAATTAGTCGATGTGCATCAGATTGATTGGGATTTTGCTTGGAGCTTAGTGGGTAAGGTATTTGCATACACCAACCACACGTTAATGCCAGAGGCCCTAGAAACTTGGGCGGTTGATTTGTTCAGTCGTCTTTTGCCACGTCATCTACAAATCATCTATCGCATTAATCACGAGTTCTTAGGGATGGTGAACCATCATTTCCCTGGCGATACTGATCTGCTAACGCGCGTTTCTATTATTGATGAAACTCACGGTCGCCGAGTTCGCATGGCACATTTAGCTGTCGTGGGTAGCCATACAGTCAATGGGGTTGCTGCGCTTCATAGCGAACTGCTTAAAACCACATTGTTTGCAGACTTTAACCGTATCTATCCAACAAAATTTGTGAATGTGACAAACGGCATTACACCGCGCCGATGGCTCAATCAATGCAATCCAGATTTAACCGCATTATTGACTAAAGCAATTGGCACAGGTTTTCAGCGTGATTTAGATAAGCTCAAGCTCATCACGCCGCTTGCTGAAGATAAAGCATTTAGAAAAGCTTTCCGTGAGGTGAAACTCGCCAATAAAGTGCGTTTGGCAAACCGAATTGAAGATTTAACAGGCGTAAAACTAAATCCTCATAGTTTGTTTGATGTGCAAATTAAGCGGATTCATGAATACAAACGTCAATTACTTAATGTCTTGCACGTAATTACTTTGTATAACCGTATTCGTTCAGGACAAGCTAAAGAGATTACGCCACGCACCGTTATTTTTGGGGGTAAAGCCGCGCCTGGCTATTGGATGGCTAAGCAAATCATTCGTCTCATTAACGATGTGGCGACCATTATCAATGATGACCCAGCGGTGGGCGATAAATTGAAAGTAGTGTTCTATCCCAACTATGAAGTTTCAGCGGCTGAATTATTGTTTCCAGGTAGTGATTTGTCGGAGCAAATTTCAACAGCGGGCACCGAGGCTTCTGGGACTGGTAACATGAAAATGGCGCTTAATGGTGCATTGACCATTGGCACTTTGGACGGTGCTAACGTTGAAATTAAAGAAGAGGTGGGCGATGAGAATATCTTTATCTTTGGTTTAACGACTGATGAAGTAGCGCAAACTAAAGCGGCGGGCTATAACCCATGGGATTACTACAATAGCAATGCTGAACTTAAACAGGTGTTGGATATGATTGCAAACGGCTTCTTTAATGTTGAGGAGCCAGATCGTTATCAAGCGATTTTTGATAATTTATTGCATAAGGGCGACCACTATTTATTGCTCGCGGATTACGCGAGTTATGTTGCTACGCAAGATGCAGTAAGTGCCTTGTATCAAGACCAAGAGGAATGGTCTCGTCGTGCTATCTTAAACGTGGCGCGAGTAGGTAAATTCTCTAGTGATCGCACCATTGGTGAATATGCTAAAAACATTTGGAATGTTGCGCCCGCAAAACGATAAATTAATCTAGAGTCGATGATGCTGCCGGTCTAGTTAGCTGTTTAATCCAAGCGTTTAAAGGTAAAACAAGGTCATCCGTTTGGTAGAGATTGTTGCACCTAAAGAAGGTCTAGCCGTTTGTGCAAATAGGCAAACAAAGACTTTCTGAGTTTTTTACAACAAACAAGCGACAGAGGAAGTGGTAAATACTGACCGCTATGGTCGCCCAGTGGGCGTATGACAATCCGACGTCGCCTTGGGGATGGCTTTACACCGGCAAGCTTAAAGATTAAGGCTGTTAAAAACCCTTTAGCTTGTTACAATCGCCTTTAGATAATCTTTTAAGCGATTTCTATTTTTTCATGCGTCTCGTCGTTTCTATTTCTCAGCAAACTTTGACTGTGTTTAATGCGCAGAATGAAGTCCTTGCGTATTATTCTATCTCTACCGCCACAAAAGGCGTTGGCTCTGAAAAGAATAGTGGATGTACACCAATAGGCAAACATATCATCCGCGCCAAAATAGGTGATGGCGAGCCAATAGGAAGTGTCTTTGTTGGTAGACGCCCCACAGGTGAAATTTGCACGCCAGAGCTCATGAATGAATTTCCAAATCGCGATTGGATTTTGACCCGTGTTTTGTGGCTTTCTGGCACTGAAGTGGGTCTTAATCGTTTGGGTAATGTTGATACTATGCAGCGATATATTTACATCCACGGCACCCCAGATAGTAATCCGATGGGCGTGATTGGCTCGCATGGCTGTGTACGTATGCGTAATGCTGACATCATGGCTTTGTTTGATAAGGTGGATGTCGGTGTCGAGGTCGATATTCAGCCATGATCAAGCGTTTCATTGGCATAGTACCAGTGCTGTTTGGCGTCGTATTGCTCACTTTTCTTTTAGTTCATTCGGTGCCAGGTGACCCAGTTGAGGTAATGTTGGGTGAATCGGCAAGCAGCGCAGATCGTATGCAACTCCGTGCAGATCTTGGCTTAGATCAGCCTATTTATGTGCAGTTTGGTGTTTATCTAAACAAACTGGCCCATGGTGATTTGGGTGTCTCCATTCATTCAAAAAAACCGATTGTTGATTTGCTCGCAGAGCGTTTGCCTGCCACTGCTAAATTGGCTCTGCTCGCTTTGTCTTTTGCCATATTGATTGGTCTGCCTTTAGGGGTTGTTGCCGCCCTGAAGGTGAATCAATGGCCTGACAAATTAGCTAATTTTATAAGTCTTTCTATTTCTGCCATGCCACATTTTTGGATGGGGCCGATGTTAATGATGGTATTTGCACTATGGCTAGGCTTATTGCCTGTGAGTGGCATGGATAGAAGCGTTGCTATTATCTTGCCTGCATTAACTTTAGGGTTTGGCTTAGCGGCTATTTTGACCCGAATGACTCGCGCTAGCATGTTGGAAGTGTTGCATGAGGATTTTGTTCGCACAGCTAGAGCTAAAGGGTTAGCTGAGCGATCTGTGGTTTTAAGGCACGTTCTTCGAGCGGCATTGTTGCCGATTGTCACTGTGCTTGGCTTGCAGTTGGGTAGTTTGTTGGCAGGTACTGTGATTACTGAAACCATATTTTCTTGGGATGGGATTGGCCGGTTGTTGGTTGAGTCTATTGAAAAGCGCGATTATCCTGTGACGCAAGCTTGTGTGCTTGTGGTGGCTTTGGTTTATGTAATGGTCAATTTAGCCACTGACATTATTTATATCAAAATAGACCCTCGCGTAAGGTTTGCCTCATGAGACTTAAATATTGGTCTGTTTGGGTATTAGCTTTGTGGATGCTTGCCGCGATTCTTGCAAGTTTTGTTGATCTTCAGCCTAATCAAATTCATTTGGATTTTATTTTGGCAAGGCCTTCTTTTGCACACTTGTTTGGTTTTGATGATTTGGGGCGTGATATTTTCCCACGCTTGCTAGCGGGCGCAAAAGTCTCGCTATTCGTTGTAGCGCTAGTCACAACTATGACTGCCACTTTTGGAATTATGCTGGGAATGGTTTCTGGATTCTATGGTGGATGGGTTGACCGTACTCTCATGCAAATCACCGATGTCTTTTTGGCTTTCCCTGGCATATTATTGGCGATTGCCTTTGCTGCAGTGTTAGGCGCGGGTTTAAGTAATCTTATATTAGCGCTTTGTATTACTTCATGGGTAGGCTATGCGCGACTAACACGTGCTCAAGTGCTCTCTTTAAGACAGCGTCAGCATGTCATGGCAGCTAAGTCTTTGGGGGCTTCAACGCTGCGTATCATGGTAAAACATATGTTGCCTTTGTTAGCTGCGCCTTTGCTGGTTGAGGCAACTTATAGCATGGCTGGTTTGGTGATCGCGGAATCGAGCCTGTCATTTTTGGGCTTGGGCATACAAGCACCAGATGCTTCTTGGGGTGCAATGTTACGCGATGGTGTGCGTTATATGCTGATTGCGCCACATTATGTGTTGGCGGTAGGTTTAAGTTTAATGTCGCTGGTTTTGGCGGTAAATGTATTAGGTGATCGTTTGCGCGATTATTTGGACGTAAGAGGATAAAAATAAATGACACTTGGCCCAGTGATGCTGGATGTGGTTGGTAAAGAACTCACCTCGGAAGATATTAAGCGATTGCAGCACCCTTTAGTAGGTGGCGTAATTTTGTTTTCACGTAACTTTGAATCGCCAGCGCAATTGAAGGCATTGACGGCAAGTATTCATGCGGTTCGCCAGCCGCCATTGTTAATTTCTGTCGACCATGAAGGTGGGCGGGTGCAGCGATTTAAAGATGGTTTTACTAAAATTCCGCCAATGCGTGAGTTTGGAAAAATTTGGGATGAAAATCCTAAAAAGGCGAAAGAGTTGGCAGAAGAAGCGGGTTGGATTTTAGCCGCTGAATTGCGAGCGGATGGTGTAGATTTTAGCTTTACGCCTGTTCTGGATATGGATTACGGAGAAAGCCAAGTCATTGGAAATCGTGCGTTTCATGTCAAAGCTCAAGCTATTCATGAGCTTGCCTACGCTCTGATGCATGGCCTGAGACGTGGCGGTATGCCAGCGGTCGGCAAGCACTTTCCTGGACATGGATATGTGGTGGCAGACTCGCATGTGGCGATTCCTGTGGATGGGCGCGACTTTGATGAAATTGCCCAAAATGACATGCAGCCATTCCGTCAGATGATTGATGATGGCATTCAAGCGATTATGCCTGCCCATGTGATTTACCCTAAGGTGGATGAAAAGCCAGCAGGATTCTCACCGCGCTGGTTACAAAAAGTGCTAAGAGAGCGTTTGTCTTTTGATGGCGTCATTTTTAGTGATGACCTATCCATGGAGGGGGCTGGGGTGGCTGGTGATGTAACGGCGCGTGCCTTAGCTGCGCTAAATGCGGGTTGTGACATGGTGCTATTGTGCAATCAGCCAGATAAGGCGGATGAATTATTGGCAAATCTAAAGTGGGATATGACGGGTGCAAGTCGAGCAAGGTTGGCGCGCATGCATGGTGGCCGAGCCCCCAAAGATATGGACCATTTACACGAAGATGCTGAGTTTGTTGCAGCGGTAAAACGTGTTGATTTAGTAGGTAAGTCTGAGCAGGATTTGTTTTGATTTTTTTAATAGATTGTCACAAAAATAGGCTTGAAACTTAATGATAAAGTCGCTATCTTAAGTATGTCGCTCTTTGGCGATATTTTGATAAGGAAATTGTAATGTTTGATGATGTTCAAGTAATTGGTCGTTCAACTACTGCCGCGGATATTCAAAACCGCGTGCTGCGTAACACTTACGCCTTGCTTGGTTTAACCATGATTCCAACCATGATAGGCGCCTATTTCGGTCTGCAAATGAATTTCGGATTTATGGCAATGCATCCATTCATGTTCGCAATAGGCTTTATGGTGGTCATGTTTGGTATGTTTCAACTCATTGCTGCTAATCAAAATAGCGCGACAGGTGTATGGCTTCTTCTTGCCATGACATTTATTTTCGGTCTCTTGTTAGGGCCTATCCTACAGGTGGCTTTGCACTTACGAAATGGCGGGGAAATTATTGGTCTTGCGGCTGCTGGTACTGGCATTACATTTTTCAGCTTGGCTGCAATCGGTTCGACACCTGCACGTGATTTTAGCGGTTTGGGTAAATTCTTATTTGTTGGTTTAATATTAGCTTTAGTGGCTTCACTGGCTAACATGTTCTTTCACTTTGACCCTGCGCACTTAATGATTTCAAGTATCTCGGTGCTTATTTTCTCAGGTTACATTTTGTACGATGTTAACCAAATCGTTCGTGGTGGCCAAACAAATTATGTAATGGCAACGTTGAGTTTGTATCTTGATATCTACAACTTGTTTGTGAACCTATTAAGCATTTTGATGACTTTAATGGGTAACGATAGAGACTAGGTGCTTTTAATGATTTAAAAAAACCCGCTTTTGCGGGTTTTTTTTATAGCTTTTTAGTTGGTCGACGCTGTTTAAAAAAGTCTGAAAGTATTTGCCCTGTTTTTTCTGCAAGCACGCCGCTTTTGACGGTGGTGTGATGATTAAGCTTTTCTTCAGTCATTAAGTTAATCACGCTACCGCAAGCGCCTGTTTTAAGATCGCTAGCGCCATAAACTAGGTTAGCAATACGAGCGTGCTGAATAGCTCCTGAACACATCGCGCAAGGCTCTAGCGTGACGTATAAAGTGCAATCGACCAATCGGTAATTGCTGATATTTTTAGCGGCATCACGCAGGGCTAGAATTTCAGCGTGCGCGCTAGGGTCATTTAATCCAATAGGGGCATTGCTTCCCCGGCCGATAATCTCACCATCTTTAACGACAACGGCGCCCACGGGCACTTCGCCATTCACGGCTGCCTGTTTAGCAAGCTCAATCGCTACTTGCATGAATAGTTGGTCTTGTTCATTCATCTATGTGGGGAGGTGTTTAATAGTTGGCGCACTTTAATCGCTACCTCGGAGGCTGTTAATCCTATTGGACCGATCCCTTCGGCTACTAATGAATCGGCTGCAGCGCCGTGAATGTATACGCCGGTTCGAGTGGCGTTAAAAGTATCTAGGCCTTGTGCAACCAAGCTACCAATGATGCCGCTAAGAACATCGCCAGTGCCCCCACTAGCTAGGCCTGCATTTCCTGTTTTATTGATCAGGTGTCTACCTTGGTGCGCAATAATGGTTTCGTGCCCCTTTAATACAGAAACAACATGATATTTCTCAGAAATTTTTAATGCACTTTCGATTCGATTGCGCTCAATTTCTCTGCCGGTGGTTTGAAGTAGTCTTGCTGCTTCGCCCGGGTGTGGTGTGACAATTGAACTGGCCTTGCGATGAATTAGTAAGTTGGTAAGTGTCTCATCACATGCAATTAAATTGAGTGCGTCAGCATCTATAATTAGTGAGATTTCTTGGTTGAGCCAAAAACTCAGCAGTGAGCTTGCTTGAGATGATGTACCAAATCCGGGGCCGATAATAACTGAGCTTAAATGCGATAATAATTTTACTGCTTCAGTATCGCGAAACATGATTTCTGGATGAATTAAATCTAGTGTTGGTGCATCTTCAGATAAAAAACTTGCGTAGACTCTTCCTGCGCCACTCAACAAAGCTGCTCGTGCTGCTAATAAAACAGCACCCAGCATGCCTTTAGCCCCGCCAACGATTGCCACGCTACCGTGGTCACCTTTGTGTGCATTTTCCTTGCGAAGGGGGATGGTAATGTTATTTTCCAAGATGATACTCATGTCGCTGATTTTACCGCTTCTATTTTAAATAAAAGCAGTTTTTTCTAGTCGTTTAACTAAACATTGTTGCGCTTTGCCCATTGTTTTATCTTGTGAGCGCCAGGCCAAATACATCATTGTGTCCGGTTTGGGTTCGGCGACTTGTTTGATCATAAGATTACCCAGAGCGACTTGCTCATTAGCTAGATATTGCGGTATATAGCCAACACCTAAGCCCTTTGCTTGCGCTTCTGCCTTGGCTTGCATATTAGCTACAGTGAGTACATCTTGACCAGTTAAGATGCCTGAGGTGCGTGGTGGAAGACTACGTGAACTATCTGCCGCTGAAACTGAGCGATATTGCACAATATCTTTGTTTTGTAGCGGTTCTTCTAGCTTGGCAAGTGGGTGCTGGGGCGCAACAGCGAACACAAAAGGCATGATACCAAGCGGTTTGACAGCAATGCCTCCGCTAGTTGGCCCGTCACCTGGTGCACCAATCGAGATATCAGCGCGGCCAGAAATTAAGGCATCCCAGTTACCGCCATACACTTCTTGTAACACTTTGATCCGCGTGCCAAATCCCAATGTGTAGAACTCCTCTAGAACATTAAAGAGTGGTGCTGTTGGCAGAATGTCGCTGATGGCGATGGTGAGTGTGGTTTCAATGCCAGTGGCAACGCGTTTTACGCGCGCCTCTAGCTCGCTTGCGGCTTGTAATAAATGACGGCCTTCTTGAAGCAGTTCCTGTCCAGCCTCTGTCAGTGTTGCTCTGTGACCTGAACGGTTAAATAGTGCTATGCCCATGTCATCTTCTAGCTTGCGAATGCTGTATGTAATGGCGGAAGGGACACGAAATAATGACTCTGCTGCTGCCGCAAAGCTTCCTTTGCGCTCGATTGCATCTAAAATTTCAAGCGCTTCTAAGGTAATTTTCTTGTTCATATAATTTGAATGATATATGCAAAATTATTTGCTATCTAGTTTAGTTTTCATTATTTATTATGTTATTAATTATTCAGAAAAGTTGAATTAAGGACAGGGGATGGAAATACGTCGTTCAGCATCACGAGGTCATGCTAATCATGGTTGGTTAGATAGTTATCATTCGTTTTCATTTAATCGTTATTACGACCCTGCACGCATGGAGTTTTCGGTGTTGCGGGTGATTAATGAGGATGTGATCGCACCCAATCAAGGCTTTGGGATGCATCCGCATCAGAACATGGAAATCATTACTTATATGCTTGGTGGTGAACTGGCGCATCAAGATAGCCTTGGTAGCGGCTCTGTTATTAAATCCGGTGATGTGCAACGCATGACGGCTGGAACAGGTATTGTGCATGCGGAAATGAACCTATCGTCAACTGAAGAGGCATATCTGCTACAAATATGGTTAACACCAGCACAGAACGGACTTACACCTAGTTATGAGGATAAACATATTGATGCCAAACGGAAGCACAATCGCTGGTGTTTGATTGCCTCACAAGACGCACGAAATGATTCATTGTTGATTCATCAAGACGTCAATTTGTGGGCGGCTTGTTTGCAGGGCGGTGATTCGCTTGTTTATCATGCACCTAAAGTCCGAAGTGCATATTTGCAATTAGCGAGAGGTAGTTTGCTTGTCAATGGGGAGTTGCTGCTGAAGGGCGATGCGATTGCGTTAGAGGAATCTATTGATTTGAATTTGCAAGCAGAGTCGGACGTAGAAGTGCTTTTATTTGATTTGCCACAAGTTTAATCTTTTGGGAGTTTTTTTAAAGTGTTATTGGCGGCTAGTTTTTAAGAGGCTCAAGTAAGTGTTTTTGCTGAAGTTGAAACTTAAAAGATTGATAACGCTCATAGCCTTACTAAACTTTGGGATTCTGCATGTTGCGTCAAAGTTGTCAGGTATTTTTAGTGATCTCACTGAGAATATCAGTATTGATTTTCAATTTACCAATACCAAAGAAATGACATTCCCCTTGAAGGTATTAGGTTATGCTAACGAGTCTTGAGGTGGTTATCGCACAAGGATTGAAGTAACTTTGTTGCTTGAAGGCATTAAAACGAATTAAGTTTTTTAACGATTTTATTTTAGAAGTTTTGATAAAGGATAGACGATGAGCGATTTATTTAGCCCAGTAAAACTAGGCAGCATTGCCATGAGTAATCGTATGGTAATGGCGCCGCTAACCCGCAACCGTTCTAGCATGGAAGGCGTGCCGCAAGACATTAACGTGACTTACTATGAACAACGGGCAACCGCTGGGTTGATTATTACTGAAGCGACACCAATTTCGCCCATGGGTCATGGCTATCCTTTATTGCCAGGCATTTATACCGACGCCCAAGTCGATGGTTGGAAAAAGGTAACAGATGCAGTTCACGCCAAAGGCGGCAAGATTGTGATTCAACTGTGGCATGTGGGTCGTATTTCACATCCAAGCTTATTAAATGGTGCCACACCAGTCGCGCCTTCAGCAGTGAAGCCAGCTGGTAAGGCTTTCACTTTTCAAGGTTTGGTGGACTATGTCGAACCACGGGCTTTAGATGCTAGTGAGTTGCCAAGTATTGTGGCGGATTATGTTCAAGCCAGTAAAAATGCTATCAAAGCAGGGTTTGATGGCGTAGAAATTCACTCGGCTAACGGCTATTTGCTTGATCAGTTCTTACGAGATGGAAGTAATCAACGTTCTGATATTTACGGTGGTAGTATTGAAAATCGCCCCCGATTCTTGATGGAAGTGACAAAAGCTGTTGTCGAAGCTATTGGTTCCGATAAAGTGGGCTTGCGCCTTTCACCAGTGAATCCATTTAACGATATGAAAGATAGCAATCCACAAGCTTTATTCAATTACGTGACTGAGCAATTAAACCAATTCAATTTGGCATATTTGCATGTGGTTGAGGGTGGTATTCATGGGGGCGGTGTGGCAGAACCCTTTGATTTTGATGCAATGCGTAAACTTTGCAAATCACCTTACATGGCGAATTTGTCTTATGATAAAGAGCGAGGTAATGCGGCGATTGCCAAAGGTCATGCAGACGCGGTGGCCTATGGCGTTCCATTCATTGCCAATCCTGATTTAGTTGAGCGTTTCCGTCAAGATGCACCTCTGAATGAGGCTGATTCAAAAAGCTTTTACGGTGGTACTGAAAAAGGCTATATCGACTACCCAACTTTATAAGCATTAAACCTATGAAAAAACCAGCGATTACCCAAGTAGCCATCGACTCAACCATTGCAGAGCGTTGGAGTGGTCGTGCTTATGATGCAAGCAAGCCTGTGACTCGTGAACAAACAATTGCCTTATTAGAAGCAGCTCGCTGGGCGCCTTCTTGTATGGGTGATCAGCCTTGGCGCATTTTGGTGTGGAATAAAGGTCTTGATCCAAACGCTTGGCAACAAGCTTTTGACTGTCTTGTTGAGGGGAATCAATCTTGGGTGAAAAACGCGCCTCTTCTTTGTTTGATTTGTGCAGATACTTTGTTCACTAAAAATGGCCAGCCTAACCGTTGGGCAGAATACGATACGGGTGCTGCAGCTCAAAATCTTTGCTTGCAAGCAACTAGCATGGGTTTGAGTGCCCATCAATTAGGTGGTTTTAGTGCGGATAAAGCTCGAGCGGCCTTTAATATCCCCGACCAATTTACCTTGATGGCGATGATTTCAGTTGGCTATCTAACGGATATTGAGACAATCACGGGGGATTTGCTTGCGCGGGAAACTGCACCACGTAGTCGCCGTGAATTGGGGGCTTTATTTTTTGATGGTGCTTGGGATAAGCCTATTGCTTAAGGTTTGTTATTAGTGAGTTTCGGTATTTGCAGGGCATCTGATAGAATACCGCCACTAAAAAGATTAACGATAGGAAATATCATGGCTGTAGTTGAACTGAATAAAGAAAACTTCAAAGAAACCATCGTCAACAATCCATTTGTGGTCGTTGATTTTTGGGCGCCTTGGTGTGAGCCATGTGTTGCTTTCACGCCGGTGATTGAAGCCGCGGCAGAAAAAAATCCTGACATTTTGTTTGGTATGGTTAATACTGAGGAAAATCCAGAAATCGCTGAATATTTTGAAGTGAGCAAAATCCCTGGTATTTTGATTATTCGTGAACAAGCCGGTATCCATGCCCAACAGGGTGAAATCGGTGCGCCAGCACTTGATAAAATTATCGAATGGGCACGTGATTTCGACATGACTCAAGTTCGTGAATACTACGCAGAACAAGATAAGAAATAATGAATTTTTGAATGATAAAAAGCCGCTTATAAGCGGCTTTTTATTGGCTATAAAACCTGTGATTGGCTTATAAAACGTTGTTTATAGACCAGTCAAAAATTTAGTTGGGTCAATTGATTTGCCTTGATATCGAATCTCGAAGTGTAGTTTGATAGCGTCAGTCCCGGAGTTGCCCATTTCGGCAATCTTTTGGCCTTTAACCACTGTTTGGCCTTCTTTGACTAAAATCTTACTGTTGTGTGCATAGACAGATAAATAGTCTTTATTGTGCTTAACGATGACAAGATTGCCGTATCCACGAAGGTCTGAACCATTGTAAATTACTTTCCCATTGCCTGCTGCGTTGATGTCTTGGCCCATAGCACCTTCAATATCAACCCCTTTGGCACTTGCACCTTCATTAAATGCTGTTTTGATTTTGCCCTTGGTAGGCAAGCCCCAATCAATTGAATCCTCGCCAGTTATAACGCTATCAGTTGGCTTTGCTTCTGCTGGTTTTATTTCAGGCACTTTGGTTTCAGCATTTTTTGCAGGGGAAGTGTTGTTGCTTGCAGCTTGCTCAGTATATGACTCACGTATCGCTTTGGGAGAGTTCAGTGATGGAATGTCAGTGGGGCTAACATTAGTATTTTGAGTTTGGGTGATTTGGCTATCGTTATTGAGTGGCTTGATAACAACGTCATCGTTATTGGCTTCAATAGGTTTGTTGTTTGCAGAACTGTTGTTTTTTATTTTTAGCTGCTGACCTACGCGAATGTTGTAAGGTGCGCTAATGTTATTATTTTGTGCAATCTCTTTGTAGTCGTAGCCAAACTCTAGGCCAAGGCTGTAGAGCGTGTCGCCTTTTTTGACGGTATAAGTCTCCGGGCGCCAATCTTTTCCGTTTGTAATACTTTTCGTACTCACTTTTTTAGGAGCTTGCGTTACTTTTGCTTTAGGAGGCTCTGGTGAGCGATCAATCACAGGGGCTCGATTAGGTGTGCTGGAACAAGCTACCAATATAAGGGTCGTTAGGGCGATACTCTGTTTAAGTAGGCTTCTCATTAATTGGTTCCACCAAGTAAAGGTACAAACTTCACAGGCTCAAGCCTTGTTTTCTTGAATTCTGAAATGCCATTATTGTCGAGGTGTTCGATTAAATACAAGATCTGCTCATCAGTGCCTACAGGAATCACCATACGGCCACCTATGGCAAGTTGATTGACTAAATCATCAGGAATATGGCTGGCAGCGGCGGTGACGATAATGCCATCAAATGGCCCGAAGTCAGGCAAGCCCATTGTGCCATCTGCGTGCTTAAGTTTGATGTTGCTCATCCGAATTTCGCGTAGATGTTTACGTGCTTTCATCACAAGCGGACTAATGCGTTCCAATGAATAGACTTCGCTAGCTACTTTTGAGAGTACCGCTGTTTGATATCCGCAGCCTGTGCCAATTTCGAGCACCTTGCCTAAAGGGCGGCCCGCTCTTAGCGTTTCAGTCATCTTTGCAACAGTGTAAGGTTGCGAGATTGTTTGACCAAAACCAATCGGCAGTGAAACATCTTCATAAGCACGTGTAGCAAGTGCTTCGTCTACAAAAATATGTCGTGGAATTTCTCCCATCGCTGAAAGCGTCACTTCGTCTTTAATGCCTTGCTCACGCAAACGTGACAGCATTCTGTCGCGAGTGCGTTGTGAGGTCATGCCAATGCCTGAGGTATTTCTAATCACGCTATTTCACCCAGTTTTTTAGGGCATCTAATTGGTTGTGATGCGTTAAGTCGGCCTGTAAGGGCGTGAGTGAAATTTGATTATTTGCTACTGCATAAAAGTCAGTGCCTTCACCAGCGTCAGCAGCGGCACCTGCTGGACCAACCCAGTATAGTTGTTCTCCACGTGGCGATTTGGATTTAATCACAGGTTCCGCTTTGTGACGTTTGCCTAGGCGTGTCACCACTTTGCCTTTAAGTTCTGAATAAGGAACGTCAGGTACATTGATATTCATAAGAACTGGGGGAGGGAATGCATTTTTTTTGTATTGTTCGATCAACTCAACAATCACTCTTGCTGCAGTTTCAAAATGTGTTGCATTGTGTTGTGACATTGAAACTGCAAAAGAAGGTATTCCAAGTAAATAGCCTTCCATCGCGGCCGCAACAGTGCCAGAGTAGATGGTGTCATCGCCCATGTTCGCACCGTCATTAATACCCGAAATAATCATGTCTGGCGTTTGGTCGATTAGGCCAGTGACTGCTAAATGCACACAATCGGTTGGTGTGCCATTTACAAAATAAAATCCATTAGTCGCTTGACGCACTGTAAGCGGTCTATCTAATGTGAGTGAATTGCTAGCACCACTGCGGTTTCGCTCTGGAGCGACTACGACAATATCGGCGATTTTTGAAATATGCTCGGCCAGTGTTGCAAGGCCAGGCGCAAAATAACCGTCGTCATTAGAAAGAAGAATTAACATAGTTAAATTATATCGCTTATTCGTATCGCTGTTGCTCGGCCTAGCTTGTTAATTTTGGAGAAACACGGGTTAATTTCGCGTAAAAAATAGTACATGCAAAGAAAATCACAGTCAGTAAAACTTCTATCATAGCCAGCTTTGCTGAAACGCCTTGGTCAGCCCAAGCTCGCACTGTACCTTCGGTGAAGTATATCAAGATAAACATGCTCGCCCATTGGTAAGTGTAGCGCCGGCCGTTAAGAATGCCGAAAAGGGGCAATAGTAATGGAATGGCTTTAAGGATTAATTTTGAGCCTTCGGGTTTGATGGGCGCTAAAACACCTTCCCAAGCCAAACTTAAAACAATTAGGGCGATTAAGCTAATCGACGCACCGAGTCGTAATTTTTGAACGGTGCTGGTGTTGGACATTATGCTGAAAGCTTTAATGCGGTTTCAGCAAGGCGCTTACCTAGAGCGATGCATAACTTCTTTTCATCATCGCTTAGGGGTTTGTCATCCATCGCGCCGCCAATATGGCTGGCACCGTAAGGTGTGCCGCCTGTAGTTGTATTGCCAAGCGCCGGCTCTGAGTAAGGTAAGCCAACTAGTAACATACCGTGGTGCATGAGTGGCAGCATCATGGTGAGCAGGGTGGTTTCATTCCCCCCGTGCATAGAACCTGAGGAAGTAAATACCGCTGCAGGTTTACCAATCAATGCGCCTTTTAGCCATAAGCTAGTCGTGCCATCTAAAAAATATTTCATCGGGGCTGCCATGTTGCCAAAGCGAGTCGGGCTACCAAGTGCCAATCCAGCGCAGTCTTCTAAGTCTTGAAGCTCAACATAAGGTGCCCCTGTTGAGGGTACTTCCGACTCAGTCGCTTCGCAATTGGCTGATACTTTTGGCACGGTGCGAATGCGCGCTTTTACGCCTGGAACGCTCTCAACCCCACGGGCAATGCTCTGCGACATATCGCGCACGGCGCCACCTTGTGAGTAATAGAGAACGAGAATTTCAGTCATATTAGATATTTTTAACTAATGCAGTAGCTTTGCCTATGTAAGTCGCAGGCGTTAAGTCCATCAAGTATTGCTTGGCTTCAGCAGGAATCTTGAGCTCTGCGATTAATGACTGCAATGACTCTTTAGAAATGGCTTTGCCACGTGTGTATTCTTTAAGTGTGTCATATGGATTTTCGTAACCATAGCGACGCATCACTGTTTGAATAGGCTCAGCAAGCACTTCCCAGCTATTGTCTAAATCATCAGCCAGTTTTACTGGGTTGATTTCTAGTTTATTTAAGCCGCGTAGACATGAGTCGTAACCTAAGAGTGTGTAACCAAAAGCCACGCCCATATTGCGAAGTACGGTGGAGTCAGTGAGGTCACGTTGCCAACGAGAAATCGGCAACTTTTCTGCAAGATGACGGAGGATAGCATTTGCTAAACCCAAGTTACCCTCTGAATTTTCAAAGTCAATTGGGTTCACTTTGTGAGGCATAGTTGAAGAACCAACTTCACCTGGTTTAAGTTTTTGTTTGAAATATCCAACAGAAACGTAACCCCAAATATCGCGGTTAATATCAATTAGAATAGTGTTGATGCGCGACAAGTTATCGTATAGCTCTGCCATATAATCATGCGGCTCAATTTGGATGGTCATTGGGTTGTAAGTTAAGCCTAAATTTTCTACAAATTGTTTAGCAAACTTTTCCCAATCAACATTCGGATAAGCGGATAAATGGGCATTGAAATTGCCGACTGCACCATTGATTTTTCCTAGAATTTCATTAGCCAATAACTGTTTTTGTTGGCGTTGCAAGCGGTATACCACGTTAGCAAACTCTTTGCCCATCGTGGTTGGGGAGGCTGTCTGACCGTGCGTACGTGAAAGCATCGGTTGCGCTGCTAGCTGCTGAGATAACTCAGTCATGCGCGCAATCAGGTTATTTAAGAATGGCAACATGACCTCATTGCGGGCACCTTTAAGCATCAAGGCGTGAGAGAGGTTGTTGATATCCTCGCTAGTGCAAGCAAAATGAATAAATTCACTGGCTTTTTTAATTTCTAGATTGCCATCAAATTTTTCTTTAAGCCAATATTCAAGGGCTTTTACGTCATGATTCGTACGCGCTTCAATGGCTTTTACTTGCGATGCATTAATTTCATCAAAGTTTGCAATTGCATCATCTAGCTCTTTAATTGTTTCTTTGCTAAACGGCTTAACTTCTTCGATTTCAGGTAAAGCAGCCAATGCTTTAAGCCATTCAACCTCAACAAGAGCACGGTGCTTAATGAGTGCATATTCACTAAAGTAAGCGCGAAGTGGGTCAACTTTTGATTGGTAGCGACCATCTAAGGGAGATAGCGCATTAAGTGGCGTGAGTTCCATAAACAACCTTTTTCGATGCTGATTTGGTGCAAAATTGCGAATAAGGTAATTTTACCCTACATCCGCCCTAGTCAAAAATCGAGATGGGGCTTTTTATGTATTTATTTTATGGATTATTTTATTAAAATGCATAAAACTAAATATCTGATTCGCTGACAAAGAAAATATGGCTATTCGGTTGTTAAAATTACGCGTAATCTTTGACATGATGAAAAATAGGTTAACCAAACATTTTGTCTTCTTTTGGTGCATGGCGCTTGCCACTTGTGCTGCTTATGCGCAAGACGATGCGTCATACTCTTCTATACCCTATATGACGGTCGCTGAAAGCATTGCAGCAATGGACACCGACCATGATGGCATCGTTACCGTGCATGAAATGCGTGTTTTTATAGAGTCCACGCATGGTAAAGGATATCAAGGTAAAGTCTTTGATGACATGGAAAAGGCTGCCGAAAATAGAAGTTGTGGCTCGTCTTTTACAAAATCTTTGTATTAATTTAATCTAAAATTTCCCATTCGCCAGTTCTGGCATATTCATTGCATCGCATTCACTTGGTTTTGTCGGTGGTTTTTAAGCCGACGTTGGAAGCCATCTGCGCCGCCTGTATAATTGAGGCTAATTATTCATTTATTTAAAAGCTTGGAATTTAAATGCTCACCACCTACCACACCCACATTGCTGAACGTTCTGCCGTTGGCTTACCGCCATTGCCTTTGAACGCAGAGCAGGTTGCGTCTTTAGTTGAACTGCTTAAAGTAACCCCTGCAAGTTCCCCTGATGCGACTGAGCTTGTTGATTTAC
>CAIQBW010000029.1 GCA_903870165.1 uncultured Methylophilaceae bacterium
AATCAGTTGCTTATTTAAGGACGCTTATCGATCACTTTGTCGATCAAGCCATATTCACGAGCTTGCTCTGCGGACATAAAGTTATCGCGATCTGTATCTTTTGCAATGGTCTCAATAGATTGTCCAGTACGATCTGCCAAAATCTTGTTAAGACGCTCACGCAAGTACAAAATTTCTCGGGCTTGAATTTCAATATCCGAAGCTTGACCACGTGCGCCACCTAAAGGCTGATGAATCATCACGCGTGAATTTGGCAATGCATAACGCTTGCCTTTTTCGCCGGCACACAATAAGAATGCGCCCATACTGGCAGCCATACCCATGCACAATGTGCTGACATGTGGCTTGATGAATTGCATCGTGTCGTAGATCGCTAATCCAGCAGATACGGAGCCGCCAGGAGAGTTAATGTACAAAGAAATTTCTTTGTCTGGGTTTTCGCTCTCCAAAAACAACAACTGAGCGATCACCAAGTTTGCAGTTTGATCATTTACTTCGCCAACCAGAAAAACAACGCGCTCCCTGAGTAAGCGAGAGTAAATGTCGTAGGCCCGCTCACCTCTTCCAGAGGTTTCAATAACCATAGGAACTAAACCCAAACCTTTGGGCTCTAAATTCTCAGACTGGAAATGATTCTGGTACATGTGATTAGACCTTTTTAATATATTGAGTAATGACTTTGGAGATCAGTTTAATTTGCTGAGTTCTTCAAAAGTCACCGCTTTACCAGTAACCTTAGCTTGAGAAACAAAGTGTTTAATCACGTTATCTTCCAAAACTAAGTTTTCGATATCTTTAAGACGACTAGGATTACTGTAGAACCAACGCACTACTTCTTTTGGATCTTCGTAAGTAGCTGCTTGCTCATCGATTTCAGCCTTAATTTGATCTGCAGTAGCTGCCAAATTTTGTTGCTTAACGAGATCACCCAAGATCAAACCAAGGCGTACACGCTTGACTGCCTGCTCTGCAAACATTTCAGCAGGAATCGGAGCATCTTTAGCATTTGGAATACCACGTTGCATCAAGTCTTGACGTGCTGTTTCAACCAGACGTTCTTGTTCTGAAGCTACCAAAGACTTAGGAACATCAAGCTCACATAAAGTATTGAGCTTTTCCATTACTTCATTTTTCAATAAAGAAGTAATACGACGCTTTACTTCACGATCTAAATTTTCTTTAACTTCAGCACGCATCTTTTCAACGCCACCTTCAGTTACACCCAATGACAATGCAAACGCATCATCAATTGCTGGGAGGTGTGGCCAATTCACTTCTTTCACAGTGACTGTGAAGTCAGCAGTTTTGCCAGCAACATCTTTACCGTGGTAATCGGCTGGGAAGTTCAATGGGAAAGTTTTGCTCTCGCCAACTTTTAAACCCAATGTAGCGGCTTCAAACTCTGGAAGCATGCGGCCTTCGCCTAATACGTATTCAAAGTTTTCAGCTTTACCGCCAGCAAACTCAACGCCATCAATTTTGCCTACAAAATCGATCGTCACTTTGTCGCCGTTTTGCGCTGCTGTATCTGCGCCACCATCACCATGATCACCCGCTTCGCCACGTGCATGGTAATGAACTTGCTGTTTACGCAACACATCTAGAGCGCGATCAATTTCAGCATCAGAAATATCGGTTGTGTATTGAGTTACTTCAGCT
>CAIQBW010000030.1 GCA_903870165.1 uncultured Methylophilaceae bacterium
GATTACTTAAACTAGTGAAACCCAAATGGATCGTTTCGTAATCTTTAACTATTTGTAGCTTGAATGACTTTGTGTATTTGGACATGAAAACTGCACCTTAATCAGTTGGAGGTTGAGTCCAACTTTTGGGGTGCAGTTCAAATTGACGGCCTTTTTAATTATATTTAACTCACTTCTAATTACTGAGCTTGTGCACTATCGCTCATCATCAAACGTGAATTCACAAGAATCTTCTTATTCGCCTTTAGTGAAGAAATATAAGCAGATGAGTATTCAGAAGCAATTGCTGTTCTCAATTCCATCAAGGCTATTTTCTTTGAGTCCTCATCACCAAGTTGATTTTTAACTGCACTCACTTTGATTAACAAGTAACCTTTTTTATTATCTGAAATGCCAGCATAAGCAGGAAGCTTAGATGTATCAATCTTAAACACATTTGACATCGTCAAATCTGTTAGACCTTGAGCATTCTTGCGGTCTACCGTAACTGGCGCAATCCAATCAAGACCAGTAGCAGACTTACCCTCTTTCAGCGCAGCAAGGGATGATGCTCCCTTATCAATTGCCAACTTAGCTGCCTTTTCAATCTTCAATAAGTCTTCGATGCCGCCTTTAACTTCATCAAAGCTGCGTGGCGCTGATGGTTTGTAATCAACTACACGTGCTGAAACCAAGGTGTTATTAGACACTTCAACAGCTTCAGTATTACGTTTATCTTTAAGCACTTCATTTGTGAATACCAAAGTCATCAATTTATCACTCTTAAAGAACTTAGCACCGTCCGCATAGCTCAACCATTCCGTTTTCTGAACAGGGATGCCGTAAGCATCAGCTGCTGGTTGTAGGCTAGTTGACTGCTCATAAACCATCGCACTGAAGGACTCAGCTTGCTCGGAGAATTTAGCCAAAGCTTTTTGATACATTAACTCTGCGCGAATCTGTGGTTTCAACGCCTCAAAACCCTGGCCTTGTCCTACAATTTCAGACAATTTAATAATATGGTAACCAAAATCAGATTGCACCAAACCACTTACATCACCTGGTTTCATTGAGAATACTGCGTCTTCAAATGGCTTCACCATTGAACCACGCCCAAAAGTACCCAAGTCACCGCCCTTTTCAGCAGACCCTGGATCTTGTGAGTATTTTTTTGCTAGTTCAGCAAACTTTGCTGGATTTTTCTTCACTTCAGCCAATACTTGTTCAGCCTTTTTCTTAGCTTCCGCTTTTGCTTCTGCTGAAGCTGTTGCTGAAACGCCAATTAGGATATGACTAGCATGTCGTTGTTCATTACCTTGAAATTTAGCAGCATTTTCATTGTAGAATTTTTTCGCTTCTTCTTCTGTCGTTTGCATTTTAGGAATAAGCGTATTAGCAGACATCATGACAAACTCTAGCTTCACTTGCTCGGGCACTTTGAATTTGTCTTTATGTTTATCGTAGTAAGCCTGAACTTCTGATGGATCAACCTTCACTTGCGAAATAAAATCGGCTGTTTTAATTTCAGCCACAGAAACTTCACGTTGTTGATGCTCAACATTCAGCATAGCATTTTCAACAGCAGGCGCTGTGAATGCTAAACCTGGCACGCCATCACGGGCTTGTTGCAATAACAATTCGCCGCGCATTTTATTTTCGAATTGGGATGGTGTCATTTGATTCTGACTCAACAACTTATCATAAACCTCTTGAGAGAATTTACCACCTTGCTGAAATTCAGGTAGGCTTGTAATAAATTGCGCCAACTGCTCATTAGTCACTTTGAAATTGCTATGCACCACTTCGGCATTTAATAAGCGTGTGTTAATCAAACGATCCAATACTGATTGTTTAACTTCTGGCGAATCTAAAGCCCCAACATCTTTAGGATTTTCTTTTTGGAGTCGGTCTCTTAGACTTTGCATTGCGTTGCGATATTCTTGAACAGAAATAGTTGCGCCATCCACCTTAGCCACTGAAGCGCCCGCGCCAGCATCTTTCAAATAGGCATCAATCCCGAATAAAGCAAATGGCACTGTGATGAGAGTCAAAATAAGCTTTGCCATCCAGCCTTTAGAATGTGCGCGAATAACTTCCAACATAACGATTACACCTTCGATTAATTAAGTAAATGCACTTTTTTATAAGTCATCAAGCACGTCAAAAAGTTCTAAAAAAACTATCTAAACAAGTGTAAAAATGACTAAGCGCTAAATTGTAAACAATTCGTAAATATACCATACAAGAGTTAGCCTTGACAGGCTTAAGGGATCGCAAGAAAACTTCTAAAAAAGCATCCGGTTAAGGGGGCTTAGGGAGGTAGGCTAGAAAAACAAAAAGCCTCGCTTTCGCGAGGCTTTTTGATGAATCACTATATGCTTTTAAACACTAGGTAATTCGTGGCGGAGTGGACGGGACTCGAACCCGCGACCCCCGG
The DNA here is from genome assembly GCA_903870165.1 of uncultured Methylophilaceae bacterium. Classification (GTDB taxonomy): domain Bacteria; phylum Pseudomonadota; class Gammaproteobacteria; order Burkholderiales; family Methylophilaceae; genus Methylopumilus_A. The sequence continues at coordinate 2,417 of CAIQBW010000030.1, forward strand.
CGTGACAGGCCGGTATTCTAACCAACTGAACTACCACTCCAAAACTTTGCGCCACATCCTAAAGGACATCACGACTTTTTTTCGCTGGTTGAATGGTGGGTGATGACGGGGTCGAACCGCCGACATTCGCCTTGTAAGGGCGACGCTCTACCAACTGAGCTAATCACCCATTCGTTATCCAACGAAGACGACTAGTTTACAGCATCTTTAAGCGCTTTACCAGCCCTAAATTTAGGAGAATTTGCTGCTTTAATAGAAATTGTTGCACCAGTACGTGGATTACGGCCGTTACGAGCAGCACGTTTACCTACATAAAATGTACCGAAGCCGATAAGTGTAACTAAATCACCCTTTTTCAATGCGCCAGTCACTGCTGATGTTGTTGCGTCCAATGCACGACCTGCTGCAGCTTTTGAGATTCCAGCGGCTTTTGCGATTTGGTCGATGAGCTCTGATTTATTCACTTGTATCCCCTTTCGATTTTATTTATAGAACAGGCTAGATAAAAGCCCTGCTGTCTTGCTTTATATCAATTGTCAAAAGCCTGTGTCAAGCCTTTAACACCAAATATTCAATTAATGTTTGGTGATGGCAAGAGCTTCAGCTTCTTTAGCTTCCACTACAACCTCCGCAACCACAGGATCAGGTTTTGCCTCTGGCATTCTTTCTAAAGCATACTCCAACACTTCATCTATCCATTTAACTGGGTAAATCTCAAGACAGTTTTTTACGTTCTCCGGAATTTCTGTTAAATCTTTGACGTTTTGATCTGGAATTAAGACTGTTTTAATCCCTCCTCGGTGTGCTGCAAGTAACTTCTCTTTCAAGCCGCCAATTGGCAAAACTTCGCCGCGCAGAGTGATTTCCCCAGTCATAGCAACGTCTGCGCGCACAGGAATATTCGTCAACACAGAGACCATGGCAGTAGTAATACCAATACCAGCACTTGGGCCATCTTTAGGTGTAGCGCCTTCAGGGAAGTGAATATGAATGTCATTCTTTTCATAAAAGTCTTCAGGAATACCCAAGCGTTTAGCGCGACTACGCACCACACTCATCGCAGCCTGAATAGACTCTTGCATCACATCGCCAAGCTTACCAGTGGTAATCATCTTACCCTTACCTGGCATAGCAACGGATTCAATCGTCAGCAAATCGCCACCCACTTGCGTCCAAGCTAAACCAGTCACCTGACCAACTTGATTTTCTTTTGCGGCCAAGCCGTAATCAAAACGCTGAACACCAAGATATTTTTCAACTGATTCTGGCGTCACAATAATCTGCTCAACCTTGCCATCTTTAGGCAAAGATAATTTTTTGGTTAAAATATCCTTGACGATCTTACGGCAAATCTTAGAAATTTCCCTGTCTAAACTACGCACGCCTGCTTCGCGAGTATAAAAACGAATAATTTCTTGAACCGACGCTTCAGTAATTTCAATTTCAGTCGCTTTTAAGCCATGCGCTTTTAATTGCTTTGGCACTAAATATCGCATCGCAATATTTAATTTTTCATCTTCCGTGTAACCAGCAAGACGAATAATTTCCATACGATCCATTAATGCTTCTGGAATATTGAGCGAATTCGATGTGGCGACGAACATTACGTCAGATAAGTCATACTCGACCTCAACATAATGATCAACAAAAGTATGGTTCTGCTCTGGATCAAGCACTTCCAATAGGGCTGATGAAGGATCACCCCGCATATCTTGGCCCATCTTGTCTACTTCATCCAACAAGAACAAGGGGTTTTTGACTGAAACTTTTGCCATGCTTTGCAAAATCTTACCTGGCATAGAACCAATGTAAGTTCGGCGATGACCGCGAATCTCTGACTCATCACGCACACCACCCAAAGCTACGCGCACGAATTTACGGTTAATCGCCTTAGCAATACTTTGACCTAGAGAAGTTTTACCTACGCCTGGAGGCCCAACTAAGCAAAGGATTGGCGCTTTGGATTTATCAACGCGCTGCTGCACCGCAAGGTACTCAACAATACGTTCTTTCACTTTCTCAAGGCCGTAATGGTCTTCATCCAAGATACGTTGTGCTTCAACCAAATCTTTATGGATTTTGGTTTTCTTCTTCCAAGGTAGATTAACCAATGTCTCAATGTAATTACGCACAACACTTGCTTCAGCAGACATAGGCGACATCATTCTAAGCTTCTTTATCTCAGAATTTGCTTTATCCAAAGCCTCCTTCGGCATTTTTGCGGCGTCAATTTTTTTGGCTAATTCGTCGATATCTGCATTTTCGTCCTGCTCACCCAACTCTTTTTGGATAGCTTTCACTTGCTCATTTAAATAGTATTCGCGCTGACTCTTCTCCATTTGACGCTTAACACGGCCTCGGATACGCTTTTCAACTTGCAAGATATCAATCTCACCTTCCATCAAACCAAGCAAATGCTCTAGGCGTTGTGAAACACTAAACATCTCTAAAATGCTTTGTTTTTCTTCTAATTTTAATGTCAGGTGCGCTGAAATAGTGTCAGCTAGTCGACTTGCATCTTCAATGGTTGCAAGAGAGGTAAGAATTTCCGGTGGGATTTTTTTGTTGAGTTTAACGTATTGGTCAAACTGCGTGAAAACAGTGCGCATTAGGGCTTGAATTTCATGATCATTTTCTGAATCATCTACAATCACTTCTGCTTTTGCAGAAAAGCAATCATCCGTATCCTGAAACTCAGCCAACTTAGCACGACTAACGCCCTCAACAAGAACTTTCACAGTTCCGTCTGGAAGTTTAAGCATCTGTAAAACCGTTGCTATTGTACCAACATCGTATAAATCAGAAGCCTCGGGCTCATCTTTATTGGCTGACTTTTGAGCCACTAAGAATATTTGCTTATTACCCTCAGAGGCTATCTCTAAAGCTTTCACTGATTTTGCACGACCCACAAAAAGTGGAATAACCAGATGCGGATAAACCACCACATCACGCAATGGTAATAGTGGTAAGAATCCTGTATCTGGGGTAAAAGATGGCAATGTTTGTTCTGTCATGAGAAAGCCTTTAGCGTTAGCTACGCTCGGCAAGATACCGAACGTCTATGCAATCTAATTGGGGATTAACGCTGGCGCTTCAAGTGCCAGCGCGAATTATTTTCTGGTATTTAGCTTACACTTAATTAAATACTAAATGCGTCGACTTAGCTAGCAGATTCGGCTTTAAGAGGCTCGTCAGAATAGATTAAGATAGGTGGGTTATCACCCTTGATTGTGCCCTCGTCCACCACAACCTTGCTTAAGTTGGGCATAGAAGGCAAATCGAACATAATCTCAAGCAACGCATGTTCCATAATAGATCGAAGACCACGCGCACCAGTTTTACGCTCAAGTGCTTTCTTAGAAATCAAACGCAACGCTTCTTCTCGGAACTCCAACTCCACACCTTCCATTTTGAAGAGCTTAGCAAATTGTTTAGTTAAGGCATTTTTTGGCTCAACTAAAATCGTCATCAGCGCATTTTCATCTAAAGACTCCAGCGTTGCAATGGCAGGCAAGCGGCCTACAAACTCGGGAATTAGGCCGAATTTGATTAAATCTTCTGGCTCAACATCACGCAACACTTCACCAATAGCACGTGAATCTTCCTTACTCTTCACTTCAGCGCCAAAGCCAATACCACCCTTTTCAGAACGACGACGAATCACCTTATCTAAACCGTCAAATGCACCACCGCAAATAAACAGAATATTCGTTGTATCAAGTTGCACGAACTCTTGGTTTGGATGCTTACGACCACCTTGAGGAGGCACAGAAGCAACAGTACCTTCAATTAGCTTAAGTAAAGCTTGCTGAACGCCTTCACCTGATACGTCACGAGTAATAGATGGGTTGTCTGACTTACGTGAAATCTTGTCGATCTCATCGATATAAACAATACCGCGCTGTGCTTTCTCAATATCGTAATCACATTTTTGCAATAGCTTTTGCATGATGTTTTCAACATCTTCTCCCACATAACCTGCTTCGGTCAATGTGGTTGCGTCAGCCATCACAAATGGAACATCCAATAAGCGCGCCAGTGTTTGAGCAAGTAAAGTTTTGCCTGAGCCCGTTGGGCCAATCACTAAAATATTACTTTTAGCGATTTCAACATCGTCTTTTGCTGTTGGTTGGTCTAGTCGTTTATAGTGGTTATAAACAGCGACAGCTAAGCTTTTCTTTGCTTGTACTTGACCGATAACATATTGATCAAGAATTGCGCAGATTTCTTTAGGGGTTGGAAGCTTTTTGTCGCCAACTTTTTCGCCATCTACCGTTTGGATTTCTTCACGGATAATATCGTTGCATAGGTCTACACACTCATCGCAAATGAATACAGATGGGCCAGCAATCAGTTTTTTAACTTCATGCTGACTTTTACCGCAAAACGAACAATAAAGTAGTTTTTCGTCTGATGCGTTTGTCGTCATTAATTATTCCTAAACATTCCGATATTAGTTTGAAGCACTGCTAACAACACTTAAGCAGTTTCTGGTCTATTCTCAATCACTCTATCAATCAAGCCGTAAGCCACTGATTGTTCTGCGCTCATAAAGTTATCACGTTCTGTATCACGGTCAATTTCATCGGCTGTTCGGCCAGTGTGATGCGCCAAGATTTCATTGAGTTTGCCACGCAAATATAAAATCTCTTTCGCATGAATCTCAATATCCGTAGATTGGCCTTGGAAGCCGCCAGAAGGTTGATGAATCATAATGCGAGAGTTAGGCAAACTAAAACGCTTGTCTTTAGCGCCAGCGGCCAACAAGAAAGCACCCATGCTTGCCGCTTGACCAATACACAAGGTGCTAACATCAGGCTTAATGAATTGCATAGTGTCGTAAATTGACATACCGGCAGTCACCGATCCACCAGGCGAGTTTATATACAGCGAGATATCTTTATCTGGATTTTCTGCTTCCAAGAACAACAATTGCGCCACAACAAGATTGGCTGACATGTCATTCACAGGACCAACCAAGAAAATCACACGCTCTTTAAGTAAACGCGAGTAAATATCATAAGATCTCTCACCACGGCCACTTTGCTCTACGACCATAGGGATATAACCAAGACTTTGCGTTTCCATCATCTCTTTCATCTCGTGGCGACCTGGTGTGTGCATTAAGAGTTACCCATTAAATCATCAAATTTAACTTTTTTGTCTGTGACTTTCGCAGCTGCTAATACCCAGTTTACAACATTTTCTTCTGTTGCTAATGCTGCTGGCTCATCCAGACGTTTTACGTCATCGTAGTACCAGCGCACAACATCCTCTGGACGCTCAAAACTAACTGAGAATTGGTCAACCATCGCACGAACTTGGTCAGCATTCGCTTGCAATGAATGCTCATTCACCAAATGCATCAATACCAAACGCAATGTAGCACCTCGCTTAGCTTGCTCTTCAAACATTGAAGGCTCAAGCGTAACATTTGCTAAATCAACACCTCGTTGTTGCAGGTTGTGTCGAGACATTTGCATCAAACGATCGATTTCCATACCGAGTAGCGCGTTAGGCAAGTCAAATTTAGCATTTGAAACCAAAGCATCAAACACTTGCTCTTTTACATTTTGACGAACTCGCTTGGTTACTTCTTGTGACAAGCTTTCTTTGATTTCAGCTTTCATTTTCTCAACATTGCCGTCATCGACACCCAATGTTTTTGCGAATTCAGCATCGATTTCTGGCAATTTTACTTGTGCTACTTCAACGAAGTTAACCTTGTATGAAACTGTTTTTCCAGCTAGTTGCTCTGGTTGATGATCCGCAGGATAAGTAATGTCAAATGTTGCTTCGCCACCAGCTTTTGCGCCTACTAAGTTGTCATCAAACTGAGGAACACGACCGCCTTCACCAATCACCAAATCAATTGTTTGAGCGCCTGTACTCTCAACTTCGTTGCCGTCAATCGACGCGCTAAGACCTAATTTAACCTTGTCGCCTTTTTTTGCGGCACGTTTTACTGGTTCAAATGTTGCGCGTTGTTTAACAAGCACATCTAATGTTCTTTTTACATCAGCTTCAGCCACTTCAAGTGATGGTCGCTCAATTTTAACTTTGCTCAAATCACCAATTTCAACTTCTGGGAATACTTCAAAAGTTGCAACGTATTGAAATTCTTTATCAGCCTCAGCAAAAGGTTTGTGCTCTATGCTTGGATAGCCAGCAACACGCAATTTATTTGATTCCACACCTTCAGAGAATGAGCGCTCAACCGCATTAGTCAACGCTTCATCACGGGCTTGTGCGCCATATTGTTGTTGAACCAATTTTGCTGGCACTTTACCTGGGCGAAAGCCTGGCAATTTTGCTGTGCGCATCAATTGACTGATACGTTGATTGATTTCATCTTCAATTGGTTTCATCGGCACGGTTACCGTCATACGGCGTTCTAGTTTGCTGATGATTTCAACGGTTGCTGACATGTGCTGTGTTCCTTAATTCAAGAAGTGAGTAGTAAATACGAGTCCAAACTGTTTAATCGCCCAAAATTGCGAAAAACTTTGAATTCGCTTAATTATTAAAGCGTACGATTATATCACAGGAGATTTTTTTGATAATCGGCTTTATTAAGAGCAATATTGCCATCGCAAAAGATACACAAATACCAATAATGTACTAAAATACTCAGGTAAACATATCAATCACTAACAAGGATTATCAAATGGCAAATACAGTCACCTTAAAAGGCAATCCGATTTCAATCGGCGGCAATATTCCAACCAATGGCCAAACAGCTCGAGGCTTTGAATTAGCGAATGCTAAACGCGAAACTGTAACTTTGGACACTTATGCTGGGAAACGTAAAATTTTGAATATTTTCCCAAGTATTGATACCCCAACTTGTGCAACTTCAGTGCGTGAATTTAATAAAAAAGCGGCCTCATTAAACAATACGGTCGTGCTTTGTATTTCAGCTGATTTACCTTTCGCACAAAGCCGCTTCTGTGGTGCAGAAGGCATTGAAAATGTAGTGACCTTATCTAGCTTCCGTAATAATGCACAATTTGCAGATAACTACGGCGTAGCGATTCTAGATAGCAGCTTAGCTGGTTTAACTGCAAGAGCTGTGATTGTGTTAGATGAAGCCAACAAGGTATTACATAGCGAGCTAGTTTCAGAAATTGCTAATGAACCTAACTATGATGCTGCCTTAGCAGTACTTTAAGCGTTAACGTCATAAATGATCAAGCCCGCTATTGCGGGCTTGATCATTTACAGTAACAGCAATAATTATTTCTCACTCATTTCTTGATAAACCATATATTTAGCGTTGCTGCCTTTGGCTTTATCCACTGGATATTTAAGCCCATTCAAGACTACTTTATCGTTGGCTGCTTGAATCAAATCAATACCCGTTACTTCCGCCAGCCTCAACAAATAAACAAATGTATCTGCAAGCTCATGTGCGACTTCTTGTCGTTTTTCGGCACTTAAATCATAGCTTTCTTGGATGGTGTCCCACTGAAAATGCTCAACCAACTCAGCCGCTTCAACAATCATTGCCATAGCAAGATTCTTCGGCGAATGAAACTGTGCCCAATCACGCTCATTAACAAAAGTATCAATTTTCTGACGTAATTCAACCAAGCTATCCGCCATTATTTTTCCTTTCGGTTAGACCCTGCCACCAGCTTAATTTCAAACAAACGACACTCTAAAGGGCCGTTGAATAGCGGTGTTCGTTTGGTTGGCGCTAGACGCATCATTTTAGGCAAGCGCATATCATTGGTTAAGAAATAAGCATTCCAACCTGCAAAATTACGTTTTAGCGTCTCGCCCATTTTTGGATATAGCGCAGCCAACTCTTCATCTTCGCCAATACGCACGCCATAAGGTGGATTCGTCACCATCACACCCTCACCCGCAGGCGCCGGGACTTGGGTGAATTCTAACTGCGCAACTTGCACAGCTTCTAGCAAACCAGCTTGCTCCAAGTTTTGCTTGGTCACGCGCACAGCGCGCAAATCGGCATCGCTACCGTAAATTTTAGAGAACATAACCGGTTTGGCTTTTTTCAAGGCATCTTGACGTAATTTACCCCAAAGCGTTTCGTCAAAGTTTTTAAGCTTCTCAAAACCAAAATGGCGATTACTACCTGGGGCAATATTCAGCGCCATCATGGTCGCTTCTAGTAAAAATGTGCCACTACCGCACATTGGATCTAAAAACGGCTGACCTGGCTTCCAGCCCGAAAGCTTGATAATGCCCGCAGCCAAATTCTCGCGAAGTGGCGCTTCAATACTTGCTCGGCGCAAACCACGTTGATACAAAGCATTTCCCGAAGTATCCAAATAGAATTGATAGCTATCAGCCGCCAAATAAGCATGGACGCGCACATCGGGTTCTTTAGTGTCGATGTAAGGCCGGCTATTCACCGCTTGGCGGAATTTATCGCATACCGCATCTTTAATCCGCAAAGTAGCAAATTCCAAACTCTTGAGCGGACATTTTACGCCTGTGACTTTCACCATAAAGTCATTGCTCACCTTAAACCAGCTTGGCCAATCTAGCTTATACGCGGCATTAAATAAATCATCTTCAGAGGCATATCGACCGCTCGCCACGCGCCACATAATGCGCGTTGCAATGCGACTTTCAAGATTTGCTTTATAGCAAACAGCCATATCACCAGCAAAGCTTACTCCGCCATCTGTGGCTTGAATGGCTTTTGCGCCTACGCTGGCAAGCTCTTCCGCCAATAAGGCTTCGAGGCCGCGGGGGCATGTGGCGAAAAAATTGTGTTGGCTCATGTGTAATGCTTTCTTTAAATGTTACGCTTCAAATAAGAGGCGATTACTTGTACTTAAATTCTCGTCCTTGAGCTTTTCAACAAACTCAAGAAACTCTATTTTGTGATTTTCTTGTAGTGCTTTTGCACGTACTCTCAAGGTTGACCATCTCAAATCACGTGGTGGACGTTTAAAGCCAAACACAACGATATTGCCAGGACGGCCTGTTCGCAACACCAACACACGGTCATGGAAACTTTGCTCAATACGCTGCAAGTAAATATCGAAGTTTTTATCTGAACCCCAAAGGTTGACGGCCATCATGCCATCTAGACGCAATGATGCTTCACAAGTATCGAAGAATGCTTGATTGTACATCTCTGGTGGCACGCCTTGACTATCAAAGATATCCAGCAAAAGTACATCTGCGGTATTACTGTTTTCTTGGAGATAAACCACACCATCACCTTCAATGATTTCCAATCTATCATCATCCTCGGGCAAATAAAAATGGCTACGCGCCACTTGGATAATTCGTGGGTTAATCTCCACCACGCGGGTTTGCATTTCAGGTAAAAAATGATGAACATATTTAGGAATAGAGCCTCCACCCAAACCTATCATCAGCAAATCTTTGGGCTGCTTCATAAATAGCAAAAACATCATCATGCCGCGCGAATAAGCAAGCTCAAGTTCATAAGGTGCTTTAACACGCATCGCGCTTTGAACAGTCTCAGAACCTAAATACAAGGATCGTATACCGTCCATTTCAGTGACATCAACGCTCTCTTCCCCTGTCATGCCTTTATGCACGGCGCGAGAGATTCTTCGTCCGATAGTTCGCATTTAGAGAATCCCCTCCACGCCTTTGCTATCATCAATCACCACTTCATTTGACTGACTGATTGGCGCTTCTTCAACCGATTTAAAGCGTGTATCAATCTCCATCATCAAAGTATCAATACGCTTAACTTCTAAAGTCACTCGTGTACCTACTGCTAACTCTGGCAAGCTATGAACCTTGGTTATATAAGGCATATGGTCAAAACGCACTAAGTTTTCACGCCAAACCGTGGCTGAAATCTCCTGTACATTTTCTTGGACCAAATACTGCAAGCACCAGTAGCGCTCCATACGCGTTTGAAAGTCACCGTATGCGTTATAGGTCAAATCAAAATGTCGCATAATCATCGCAAGCTCTTCGCTGTTTTGCGGATAAGTTGGCGCTTCCCCTTGCACCACAGCAATAATTTGACGCTGATTCACTAAGTCCACAGCACGACGCAAGGGCGAGGTACTCCAAGCATATTGCGCCACGCCCAAGCCTTGATGAGGCTCTGCTTGGGTTGTCATGTAAACCTTACCACCATTTTGTGCCCGATAAATACCAGGCACTTGGTGTTCAGCGAGCAGTGCACCCCATTGACTATTGGCTTCTATCATTAACTCAGCGACTAATTTATCCATCGGCGAACCACGACGACGACCAACAATCCGCACTTTGCCATCATCCACATAAAAATTGTAATCAATTTGAATTGGGCGGTTTGGGTCATACTTGCCCCGTGCTTTTTCAAGCGACTCAGCCAAGTTAAATAAAAGCGACAGCTTAGTCCAATAAGGATGGCCATTATCTTCAACTAAAGTGTCTTCGTTAAAATAAGGCTCTAAGGTATCGTGGCGTAAATTATCTACCACATGCACTAGCTCTACTTTGCTATGGCGATTGCTAATCGTCAAATCCGCCGCCACATCCAGATACATTGATAGCGCTGGCTTCCACTCACCTTCATTTAAGCTAAAAGGCGTAATCGCCAGTTCTGGCAGCATGGTGATCTTATTACCTGGCATATACACAGTAGAAAGGCGATGTAAGGCCACTTCATCCAAAGGCGAATGTGGCGGGATACCAAGTGCCGGGGCGGCGATATGAATACCTACTCGATGTGCACCATCTGGTAATGTTTGGATGGAAAAAGCATCGTCAATTTCAGTCGTTGTGCTGTCATCAATACTAAAAGCTTCCACTTCAGCGCGCGGCAAATCATAAGGCATATCAGACAATAACAAGCCGTCGGCAAACTGAATGCCTTTAGGAAAGTATTCTCGCAAAAACGCCCCCAAGTGATAATCGTGATTAGACTTAATACCACCAGCATACGAAATCACCTGGATTGGGTTTATATGAAGTTCAGCGGATGCCTGCTCAACGGCCTTCCACTCCATGCTGTTTTTATCAGGTTCATAAAGCAGCATATCGAGCTTAAGCGCTAACTCTTCTGGTAATTGTTTCGCTTTTAACTGCTCAACGAATAATTGGATTTTTTCAGCTTGGACGCGCTTTTTCTCAAGCGCCGCTAAGGCAGCCTTTAGCGTATCTGGGGGGGCGGCCTTATAGCGACCTTTTCCTTTGCGATAAAAGTAAACAGGCGCACTGTGCAAGCGCATGGCAACTGCGGCTGACTCAATTGCACTTGGTGCTTTGCCATAATATTCTTTTGCAAGCTCTTCAAAACCAAACTCAGGCTCATCGCAACACTCCCACAAAAATGGCACTTCCAAGCCTTCAGCCTCACCATTTGCTGCTTCCATAAAGCTCGCCAGCGCACTTTCGAATCTCAGCAACACGTTCGCCGCTTTGATTTTAGAACGCTTACCGCTGGCTGATTCTACCTGCAGAGCGCCTGCGGTTTCAGACATCACTGAAGCTACTTTAAAGCCACCATCTTCTTCAAAAAATACATTCATTACTTGGGCATCACAGTACGTTCAAAATTCAATTGCGCACATTTTACAGTGCTTTCAGTTTCACGCTTGAGATAACAAGGATAAGATGTCATTTTATTTGCAAAATGGCTGTGCTCATCAATGGATAATCGTATCCCGATTACTTTATTAACGGGTTTTCTTGGTTCAGGCAAAACCACGCTACTCAACAAAATCCTCACCAATCCAGACATGAAAGACACCGCCGTGATTATTAACGAGCTGGGCGCGACTGGCTTAGATGACATCCTTGCTAAAAACCTAGAGCGAACAGTTGAAAGCCAGCATATTGCCGACAATACTGTGTTGCTAGAATCAGGTTGCTTATGCTGCACCCTCACCACCGAGATGGCAGATACCTTAAGAGACCTGTTTTTCAAACGCGCACTTTCAGCCATTCCAGAATTTAAACGCCTGATTATAGAAACCACAGGCATGGCCGATCCTGGCCCAATTATGGGCAATTTACTCAACGAGCCTGTGATTAGCTCAACTTACCGATTAGATGCTGTCGTAGTAACAATCGATAGCGTTTATGGATTAGATCAACTAAAAGACCACACTGAAGCCAGAAAACAAGTAGCTGTGGCCGATGTACTACTCATCACTAAACCAGACTTAGCTAATAGCGCACAAATAAATGCTTTAGAAACAGTACTCAATGAAATCAACTCAGGTGCAACGCAATACCAAGTTGCAGAGGGGCAAATCAACCCAAGTCATATTATTGACATTGGTTTATTTGATAGTACTAACCAAGAGGCCAAACCTGAGCGCTGGTTACGTGCCGCTAGTAAAAAAAGCGCTGTGCTCTTCAAAGAAGCACATGATGATGGCATCACCAGCTTCACGATTGCGCTACCTATGCCGCTTAGTTATGATAAGTTAGAACCCAAGCTAGAATGGCTCTGTGCAACCTACGGTGAGCAGTTGCTAAGAATGAAAGGCATTATTCATGCCGATGACCAGCCCGACCCTGTTGCTGTTCATGCGGTGCATAAAACGCTTTATACCCCAACCATGCTCACAGGCTGGACAGAAGAAAAACCGATTTCACGGCTTGTGTTGATTGGCAAAGGCTTAGATGAAGCGGCAGTTAGAAATGAAATGATGCGGATTTAGCACTACTTAAAATCCTCCCAAATCTTATCCAGCCGTTTAGTCGACACAGGAAATGGCGTTTTTAATTCTTGGGCAAACAAAGACACTCGTAGCTCTTCTATCAACCAACGATAATCCGCCAAAGCCTCACTGACTTCTAAGTTGGCTTTACGTAAATTGTTGACTTTATCTTGCCAGCGCTGCCAGACTGCTTGAACGTTTTGGGCGCTTTTGGTATCACGATCAATCGCACCAGGGTATTTATCAAGACGCAGTTTTAAGGCTTTGAGATAGCGCGGCAAATGTTGCAGACGCTCCCAAGGCGTTTGGCTAAAAAACTTCTTCGGTAACAACCAAGCTAATTGCTCTTCCGCTTCTTTTTTTACCCGCGCCATATTGGATGGCAAAGTATTCAGCTTTTGCGTGAGCAGCAAATACTCTTGAGCAATAGCACTCGCAAGCCTTGAAGAACCATCTACCACGGCTGGCAAGCGCGTTCTAGCGCGCTGTTTAAGCGTCATAAATTCGGCATTGGTACGCGGCAAATCATCTTCGCCGATAAATGCACGGTCACTAATAGCAAGCAACATATCTTCACGCAAATCATCTGGCGGAATGAGGTTGCGCAACAAAAGTGCATATTGATTAAACTGGGGCAAACCCTTTTCTAGCTGTTTCATTTGCTCTTTAAGCTCAAAACGCATCAGCCTGCAAACGCCCATTCGATGAGCCTTGCGGGCCATTGTTTCGGTATCAAACAGTTTAACTGCGACATTATCTTTATTGTCTTCAAGGGCCGGATAGCCTGTTAGTTGATGGCCGTCTTTACTAAAGGTGAGCGTTTTAGGTAAATCGCCAAAGTCCCATTGTTTGAGACCTGATTTTTCTATGCTGGGCGAATTGCTTCTAAACGTCAGCTGCGCCGCACTCCCCAATTGCGCCTTGAGCGCATTCCAGTCACGCCCCATCCCTAACTCACGGCCTTTTTCATCGACCACACTAAAGTTCATGAGTAAATGGTCGGTTAAAGCACTCAAATCAAAATCCGCCACACTCAACTTGAGGCTGGTTTTCTTTTGAATATACTCTGCCATAGCTGGCAAAATGGCTTGATTGTGCTGTGCTTGCTCTAAAAATCCCGTCACAAAATCAGGCACAGGCACACACACACGGCGCAGCGTTTTGGGGAGCGCTTTAATTAAAGCGGTGAGCTTTTCTCGTATCATGCCAGGCACCAGCCACTCAGCCTGCGTGGGCTTAAGCTGATTAAGCAATGCAAGCGGCACTGTTGCGGTTACACCATCCAAAGGATGTCCTGGCTCAAAACGGTATTTAAGCGTGAGCGTAACGCCATCCATCACAAAAGTTTCGGGAAACTGCGCCTCTGTCACCCCAGCCGCACCGTGACGCATCAATGCATCTTTGGTGAGATATAGCAAACGCGGTACTTTTTCTTCGGCCTCTTTACGCCACTTATCAAAGCTAGCACCGTTGTAAATCCCCTGCGGAACAATCTTGTCGTAGAAAGCAAAGAGCGTATGCTCATCCACCAGCACATCTTGACGACGTGCCTTATGCTCTAGCTCTTCAATCTGCGCAATGAGATGTCGGTTCGCTTCAAAGAACGGCGCTCGGGTATCAAACTCCATATTCGCCAAAGCTTCGCGTACAAAAATCTCACGTGATTCTTGCGGGTCTATCGGACCGTAATGCACACGGCGCTTCGGGATAATCGTCAAGCCATACAAACTGACACGCTCCCAAGCAGAGACTTGTGCGAGCTTTCTATCCCAGCGAGGATCAGAGTACTGACTTTGTGTAAGGTTACGAGCCAATGGCTCTATCCAATCAGGATCAATCTTCGCAACACAACGTGCATAGAGTTTGCTTGTTTCCATCAGCTCAGAAGCCATCACCCATTTAGGGCGCGACTTTTTAAGCGCGGAACCTGGGGCAATGGTAAATCGAATGCCACGAGCGCCTAAATAGCTATCCGCCTCACCATCTTTAAAGCCAATATTACCTAGTAAGCCTGAAAGCAAAGCGCGGTGAATCTGGTCGTAGTTTTTATCTAAATCAGCTTCTTCCGCATTAGGCTTTAAATCGAGCTCTTCAGCAATTTCACGAATTTGCCCATGTAGCTCGCGCCATTCTTTTAGACGCAAGAAAGATAAGAAGTTTTGATGGCATTTACCCAATAAATCTTTATTCGATTTTTTAGTTTTGAGCGCCTCATCATAAAAATTCCAAAGCTTGAGAAAGCTCAAAAAGTCCGAACGCTCATCCGCAAATTTGGCATGCGCTTGATCTGCCGCCTCACGCTTATCCATTGGCCTTTCACGCGGGTCTTGAATGCTAAGCGCACTTGCAATAATTAATATCTCTCGCAATACGCCTTCTTGTTTAGCCGCCAAAATCATGCGCCCTACTCGTGGATCTAATGGCAAGCGTGCGAGTTGTTTACCTAGCTCAGTGATTTCACGATTAGCATCAACCGCGCCAAGCTCCTGCAAGAGCAAATAGCCATCAGCAATAAGGCGTGAGGAAGGTGCTTCAATAAATGGAAAGTTGCTGATATCGCCAAGGCGTAAAGCGGCCATTCGTAAAATAACCGAGGCCAATGAGCTACGAAGAATTTCAGGGTCTGTAAAGGCTGGCCGACTATTAAAATCCTGCTCGTCATAAAGCCTAATACAAATCCCGTTGGACACACGACCGCAACGCCCTGCACGCTGTTTAGCGGCGGCTTGGCTAATTTTCTCGATCTGCAACTGCTCCACTTTGGCGCGGCTACTGTAACGATTGACCCTCGCCAAGCCGGCATCAATCACATATTTAATTCCTGGCACCGTGAGAGAAGTTTCAGCCACATTAGTGGCAAGCACAATCCGGCGCGTGCCTGTGGTGCGGAAGATTTTTTGTTGGTCTTCAATCGAAAGTCTTGCGAAAAGTGGCAAGACTTCAATATGCCTCAGTTTTGCTGAGCGTCCTTGGTACTTTCTTAAGTGCTCAGCAACATCACGAATCTCGCGCTCACCCGGCAAGAACACCAAAATATCGCCATCACCTTGACGCAGCAAATCATCCGCAGCATCTAAAATTGCTTCTTCAATCGCCTCTTCTGCATCGTCCTCTTCAAGCCAACGCGCTTCAGTTTTTCCTTTGCGCTTAATGCCAAAAAGATTATCGTCATCCTCACCAACATCCTCTTCAACCGTTTGCGCACTATAGCCAGCTTTACCAAGTGGACGATAGCGGATTTCAACGGGATATGTGCGGCCCGAAACCTCAATCACAGGCGCGCCATCAAAGTGCTTGGAGAATCTGTCCGCATCAATCGTGGCGGAAGTGACAATTACTTTCAGATCGGGACGTTTTACCAGGAGTTGCTTGAGATAGCCCAACAAGAAATCAATGTTCAGACTGCGCTCATGCGCCTCATCGATAATGATGGTATCGTAAGCATTAAGAAAATGGTCACCTTGCGTTTCCGCGAGCAAAATACCATCCGTCATCAGCTTGATATAGCTGGACTCTGAAAGCTTATCGTTAAAACGGACTTTATAACCCACCACCTCACCCAATGGCGACTTAAGCTCTTGCGCAATACGACTTGCTACAGAGCGTGCCGCAATACGGCGTGGTTGTGTGTGTCCAATTAAACCGCTGACACCTCGACCAAGCTCCAAACAGATTTTAGGTAGTTGTGTCGTTTTACCAGAGCCTGTTTCCCCACAAACAATCACCACTTGATACTTGGCGATTGCGGCCTTAATCTCATCTTTACGAGCAGTAACGGGTAAATCAAGCTCATATTCAGGCTTAGGCAAGGCATTCAAACGCGCTTGATATTGTTGATGTGAAGATGAAATCTTATGCACAACTTCAGCCAAGAGCCTATCGGCTTTTTGACTGGCTTTCGCATCGGGTGCTTTTTCTATAGCTTTTTGTAAATCAGCCACTTCGCGTATCTTACGGCGCAAACCGTGTCGATCTGCCAACATGCAAGTCGCAAGCGCTTGGTTAAACTGAGCTATAGATTGGGGATTGTTCATGTGGGACTTCAGCAACACTTAAGCAAAGCGTGAATGCAGTTCTTCCAAATTAAGCGCTTCAAGTATTTGCGCCAACCGTACTTGAGCATTTTTACGTGGGCTATTTTTGTAGCGTGCGATTATTAGCTCATTCTTCATAGAATGCTCCCAACCCACAAGTTCTGTCACCGTTACTTGATAGCCATGCGCTTCTAATTGAAGGCAACGTAGCACATTGGTAATTTGGCTTCCAAACTCACGCGTGTGGATAGGATGACGCCAGATTTCAGACAAAGGCGTTTTACCGAATGACTCATTTTTGTGTTTGCGTAATACTTCAGCCACTTCAGCCTGACAGCAAGGCACAAGTACCATAAACTTCGCGTTCTTTTCCAAACCAAAACGAATCGCATCATCGGTCGCGGTATTACAGGCATGCAAGGCTGTCACGATTTCTACTTGTTCTGGCAATAAATTTGAAGACATCGATTCCTCGACGCTTAAATGATGAAAATCCATGCGGTCAAAATGCAATTGCTCTGCCAACTCTTTAGACTTTTGCACCAGCTCTGCGCGCGTCTCAATGCCCACCACACGGCCTGATTGATGCTGCTTCATAAATAAATCGTAAAGAATAAAGCCTAAATAAGACTTACCCGCCCCATGATCCACCAAGGTGATGTTGTCGTTATCTTCCATCAACTCAGTAAGCAAAGGCTCGATAAAATGATAAAGGTGATACACCTGCTTCAGCTTACGGCGAGTATCTTGATTAAGCTTACCGTCACGCGTCAGAATATGCAGCGCCTTGAGCAACTCAATGGACTGATGTGGCTTGATTTCAGGAATTAAAGTCATGAACGTATTTTAACTGATGTTTGCATCAATACGCTTTAATGCGCGCAAATTAGGGCTAGATTGGTAGGCAATGTTAGAATGCGCCCTACCACTTCGAACGACTTGCTTGATAGTGGTCATATTCAGTGAGGATTTATGGCAATTCAATGGTATCCAGGTCACATGACCCAAGCGCGCAAAAAAGCCGAAGAGACAATGGAGTTCACTGACGTTGTCATCGAGGTGTTGGATGCACGCGTGCCAATGGCCAGCCATAACCCAATGATTGATGAAATGCGTTTATTTCGTCAACGCCCACAGCTTAAAATTCTTAACAAAACTGACTTAGCTGACCCTGCTGTCACACAAGCATGGCTTAACTATTACAACAAACAGCCCAATGTCAAAGCAGTGGCTATTTCATGTAAAAAACCGGGCGACGCCGCAAGAATTCCCAAACTCTGTGCCGCACTTGCACCGCATAGGGATTCACCCATCAAACCGCTACGCATGATGATTATGGGCATTCCAAACGTTGGTAAATCGACGTTTATGAACGCCCTACTTAATCGCCGCGTTGCTAAAGTAGGTGATGAGCCTGCCGTAACAAAATCACAACAACGCTTTGAACTCAGCCCACTCATGAGCATTACTGACACCCCTGGCATGATGTGGCCAAAAATTCAGTACGAATCAGATGGCTTTATGCTTGCTGCAAGCCATGCGATTGGTCGTAACGCTGTCATTGACGAAGATGTTGCCATTTTCCTTGCTGATAACTTACTCAAACGCTATCCAGCCTTGATAGCCAGCCGCTACAAAGTAGACGTGACTGGCATGGATGGTATTGATTTACTCGAGGCCATCGCAAAACGTCGCTCTTACAAGTTAAAAGCGGGCGAATGGGATATGGAAAAAACTGCGGTGACTTTCTTAACTGAATATCGCGCGGGGACTATTGGTCGAATTAGTCTAGAAACGCCAGCCAGTCGCCAAGCAATGATGGATGCGAATAAAAAGGTGGTGGAAGAACCTAAGGAAGATAATGAAAAGGATGCTGAAAAAGACCATTAAGAGGAATAGTTTTATTTTTTCACAAGCTGTTTACTAAACTCAATATCTAGCTTACTTACCCGCTTCACGACTTGCGGTCCAAAGCCATTCACAAACACTACAAAATCATCCATGGTCATGGGCTCACATAGCTTAATTGATACGCCATTTTCACTAGGCTGAGAGAGCCAAAACAAGCCTTTACCGTTAGTACCCATCGAATAGTTTTGCTCGCCACGTTTATTGAGGCGCTCTACCGCACTACTCGCTTTCGTTGATCTCATGATGTTCCCTTGATTTGATAAAGCACTTATAGCGCTTGCCAAGCCTTGATAATGACGGCTTGTCCAAGCACTTGTTTTGGCAACTTAACATCTACCAAATTCCACACTGTCGCTTGTTCGATTAAAAAGCGAGTACCGTCCTTGGCAATTCGAACACCCGAATAGTTTTCAATAAACCCATGGCTTGAAACCTGATACAAAAACTCAGCCCGCGCTTCACGTAACATAGGCTCGGCAGAATATCTTGAGGGTAAACCCAGCATGTCTTCTGGCAACATCTTAAACAAAGCTAAGGCTTGATGGTTGGCATAATTAAACATCGGATCATCGCCCGTTTGATGTGATGCGATAGCAAAAGGTGCATGCATTAAAGCTTTTACCTCATCGCTAACATCTTCAATCAATGGTTTTCTTGTCCAATGTTGATAACTGGTTATCAACAAATGGCTATGATGGGCCAAGAATGCGGCTTGACCATAATCATCTAAAAGTGGATTGGATTGCATGGCGCAAACTATGCCACGATTTGATAGCTAATGTTAGTCTTAAAAGTTAAAATTGCAGAGCTGAACTAAAACGCAAGCGTCTTTCTTAATACTAAAAGCTCTAATGTTAAACACCCTCAACGCCCCACAGCGCGAAGCCGTAAAATATCTTGATGGTCCCTTGCTCGTGCTGGCTGGTGCTGGTAGCGGCAAAACACGCGTGATCACTCAAAAAATCGCTTACCTGATTCAAGAATGCGGCTTTGCGCCAAGAGAGATTGCTGCAATTACGTTTACCAATAAAGCCGCGCGTGAGATGCAAGAGCGCGTCAGCCAACTGCTGGCTGGGGTCAACACGAAAGGCTTAACCATTGCGACCTTTCACTCGTTAGGCATGCAGATATTGCGTCAAGAGGCAGAAATATTAGGCTATAAAAAACAATTCTCGATTTTGGATTCATCAGACAGTTTTAAGATTTTGTCAGACATATTAGCAACCACAGACAAACAACTCTTACGCAAAACGCAGTGGCAAATCTCTAGTTGGAAAAACGCATTTTTAACGCCAGACCAAGCCAAAGCAAATGCAGATGAAGAACTGACCCATGCGGCGGCTAAGGTATATCAAATTTATCAGCAAACGCTTAAAGCTTATCAAGCAGTCGATTTTGACGACTTAATTAAACTACCTGTAGCGCTTTTTGAACAACATCCAGAAGTTCTCAATAAATGGCAGCACAAGCTTAAATACTTACTTATCGACGAATACCAAGACACCAATACCTGCCAATATAAATTGGTAAAACTGCTCACAGGCATTGAAGGCAACTTCACTGCGGTGGGTGACGATGACCAAGCGATTTACGGTTGGCGAGGGGCTGATGTTGAGAACCTAAGGCAACTTACACAAGATTTCACACGCTTAAAAGTGATTAAGCTCGAGCAAAACTATCGTTCTACAGTGCGTATTTTGCGTGCAGCCAACCAAGTGATTTCCAACAATCCAAAGCTGTTTGAGAAAAAGCTTTGGAGCGAGCTTGGCACAGGCGATTTAATTCAAGTGAGCGCCGCACGCGATGATGAGCATGAGGCTGAATCCGTGGTGATGAAGTTGATGGCGCATAAGTTTGAAAACCGCACCACCTATGCGGACTTCGCGATTTTGTATCGTGGCAACCATCAAGCACGCATATTCGAACAACATCTACGTAACCATAAAATCCCTTACACCATCTCAGGCGGGCAATCATTTTTTGATAAAGCAGAGATTAAAGATTTGGTTAGCTATTTACGCCTGATTGCGAATGAAGATGATGATCCTGCTTTTATCCGCGCAGCCACTACCCCTAAAAAAGGTATCGGCAATACTACGCTAGAGCGCCTCGGGGAATACGCAAGTTTACATAAGATATCTTTATTTGCCGCTGCATTTGAAGGTGAGTTTCAGCGCGAACTTGGCGGGCGACAATTAGATGACTTGCTCACTTTCTGCCAATACATTAATAAACTTCAAGACCGTGCGACTAAAGATCCTGCGGGCGAAGTGCTCAATGACATGCTCACCGCCATTCAGTATGAGGCGTTCTTATACGACTCAGAAGAACCGCGCTCAGCAGAGGCTAAATGGAAAAACGTATTGGACTTTGTGGGCTGGCTAACAAAAAAAGGTGAGGACAATGGCGATGGAGAAACACGTGATTTGCTTAATCTGACGCAAATGGTTGCGCTGATGAGCATGCTGGAAGGCCGCGAAGACGGTGAGCCGGATGCGGTTAAACTATCGACACTCCATGCTGCTAAAGGGTTGGAATTCGGACACGTATTTTTAATTGGGGTGGAAGAAGGCATTTTGCCGCACCGTGAAAGCGTCGATAACGACAAAATCGAGGAAGAGCGACGCTTAATGTATGTGGGTATCACACGCGCACAAAAATCACTGAACATTTCTTGGTGCAAAAAACGTAAGCGTGCGGGCGAAACTGAAGTTTGCGAACCCAGCCGTTTTATTGAAGAACTGCCTTCAGACGATATCCGCCATTTTGGCAATTCAAATGCAGACCCCGCAGCCAGCAAAGAACATGGCAAAGAACGCATGGCGCAAATTCGCGCCATGCTCGGCCAAAACTCAAGTTAACAGCGCAAATTTATTAGAAAGCATTCATGCCTCACATTACCTTAGATAACGCATCCCTTGCTTTTGGCCATCATGCCTTATTAGACAAAACCTCGTTCCAGCTTGATCCAGGTGAACGTGTTGGACTAATTGGTCGCAATGGCGCAGGCAAATCCAGTTTGCTTAAAGTCATTGCTGGCGAAACCAAACTCGATGATGGAAATGTTTGGCGAGCGACTTCGGTCCGTATCGTTTATGTACCACAAGAGCCAATCTTGGATCCTAAGCACACAGTGTTCGAAGCCGTGGCAGAAGGCTTGGGAGATATGCAACAAATCTTAGTGGATTACCATGAGGTGACACACAGTATGGGCGCAGCAGATGCTGACATTGATGCGCTCATGGAAAAAATGCAAAAGTTGCAACATGAGTTAGACGCTAAAAATGGCTGGGGGATGCAAGCCAAAGTTGAAACTGTGCTGAGCAAGTTAAGTTTGAACCCTGACACGCCCGTTGCTTCCCTCTCTGGTGGATGGCGTAAACGCGTTGCTCTAGGACGCGCATTGGTAGCTGACCCTGAGGTGTTGCTGTTAGACGAGCCTACCAACCATTTAGACTTGGAGGCAATTCAATGGCTAGAAGAATTACTTCTCAACTTTAACGGTGGTGTGTTGTTCATTACGCATGACAGACGCTTCCTAAATCGACTCTCTACTCGAATTGTAGAGTTGGATCGTGGCAAATTAACGGATTTTATCGGCAATTACGAGAACTATCTCATCAAGAAAGAGGAACTTTTGGCAGTAGAAGCAACGCATGCTGCAAAATTCGACAAGGTTCTTGCCCAAGAAGAAGCATGGATACGCCAAGGCATTAAAGCTCGCCGCACTCGTAACGAAGGTCGTGTGCGCCAATTAGAAAAGTTGCGCTTAGAACGCGCCGCCAGACGAGAACGTCAAGGCAACGTAAAACTATCATTAGACGCTGGCGAACGCTCTGGCAAGCTAGTGGCTGAGCTTGATAACGTGATCAAATCCTACGGTGACCGCACCCTAATTAAAGGCTTCACCACACGCATTATGCGTGGTGACCGCATTGGATTACTTGGCCCTAACGGCATTGGTAAAACTACGCTCTTAAAACTCATACTGGGTGAAGAAGAAGCGGATTCAGGTACGATTCAACGTGGCACCAATATGAACGTAGCTTACTTTGACCAAATGCGCGAGCAGTTAGATGAAGAGGCTACACTAGCTGACACCATCAGCCCAGGTTCAGACTTTGTCGAAATCGGTAACGAACGCAAGCACGTCATTAGCTATTTGGAAGACTTTCTATTTCCACCACAACGTTCACGCTCACCGGTTAAGTCTCTTTCTGGTGGTGAACGTAACCGATTGTTGCTAGCGCGTTTGTTTGCACGACCATCGAATGTATTGGTGCTTGACGAACCGACCAACGATTTGGATATCGACACTTTGGAGTTATTGGAAAGCTTACTGCAAGACTTCCCTGGCACCCTATTCTTAGTGAGCCATGACCGTGCATTTTTAGAAAACACCGTCACACAAGTGATTGCATTTGAAGGCAACGGCCAACTCACGGAATTTGGGGGCGGCTACGATGACTGGCTTCGCTTTACTGAACAACGTACTAGCGCCGTCAATAGTGTAACGAAAGCGAAAGTACCTGAACAAAAACAAGTAGCGACAAGCGCAAAGCCAGTTAAAGCAAAATTAAGCTACAAAGAACAAGTTGAGCTTGCCGAACTACCAGAAAAAATCGAGAAAATTGAAACTGAAATCACCTCAATTAATACGGCATTGGCAGATCCTGAAATCTACAAAAACGACTTAGAAAAAGCGACTGCATTACAAATTAATCTAACTGAGCTCGACAAGTCTCTTTTAAATACGATTGCACGGTGGGAAGAGCTGGAAAGCAAAAATACGGGTTAGCTCAAATAATTTTTGGCCCGACACGAATCGAACTTTAAATTTAAATTATTGTATTAAATGAATATAATTAATTATAGTTTTATAAATACCGTCAAATATACCGTCAAAAATCATCGTTACTAAGTTAAAACACATATCACACAGATAAAGCCCACCTTTTAGGTGGGCTAATTTAATTACTTGTCTCAGGTGTTACTTAGAAGCCAGCAGTGTATGTCACCATCAATGAAGTTGCGTTAATCGATGTAAATGCTTGTTCACTCCACACCAATTTAGCTCCAACACTTTGTCTCTCACTGATGTTGTAATAAGTACCAACAGATGCCGTGGCTCTAGTAAGGTTAACATTGCCATTGAATGCAATTGGAGTTAGCCCCCCAAGTCCAGTTGCCACATAAGTGCCATCATTGTGATTAAGGTCTTGCTCTAAACCAAGACTTCCATATGCCACAAACCGTTCACCAAGTGGCTTGCTCACTTTAGTGCCCAACATTGCGGTGATTAGCTTTTGCGTCAATGCACTATAAGTCAGTGGGGTTGTTACGCTATCAGAGCCTGATTCGGTATAAGCATCTGCATTAATCTTAGTGTAACGAATGCCTGCATAAGGACTTAAGGTAATGTTATTGTTCATTGCCATAGCATAGCTACCAACCAAGGCAGCACCAAAGCTATCCAAGCTTGTTTTACCAGTGCCTGGTTCTGACGAACCAATTACTTGACGAGTGACTTTCATGTCCTTATCTGCATAACCTGCAGAAGCTCTTACTTGAAAGCCTAAGCCATCTTCATTCGCATTCCAAACTGCAAAAGCACCAAAGGCTGGAACACCATTGTTTAGATGCAGACCTGTTGCATTACTGGTATTAAGGTTCTTGTCTAAATAGCCACCAACACGAAAATTGTCATTAAAACGATAAGCTAAAGTTAGTGTTCCTGAAGTTGTGTCGTTATTTACTCCCCCAGAAATATAATTCTGGGTACCTGACACAGAAGCACAAATGTTGTAAACATCAAATATCGTGCAATCATTAGTTAGGTTTGTATTTAAGGCTACTGATTGAAGAATGAATGCTGTTTGCATATGTTCTGCAGAATTATTTAGCGATGCAGTCGTATCTAATAGTGTTGGTCCGCACAATCTCAAAGCTCCTTGTAAGTAATAAAACCGCATTTATTGTAGCCTAGTTTATTATATAGTCGTAAAGCGGAATTCTCGGAAATTTCTGCACTAGAGGACAGATTAATTTCTTGACACTCTTTTTCAACACAGAACGTCTCGAAGTCTCTGATGAGTCTAAAAGCACATAGCGTTCTTGTTCGATACTCTGGCAAAATATAAAGTGCTAAATCTAAGCCAATTTTAGTTCTTGAAAACCATAGTTCTTGAATAAATCCTATAAAAAATCCTGTAATAACACCATTCACTTTCGAATAGGCACAATATGTATTGGGGTGTTCGAGCAAACCCAAAACTTTCTCATCTGAAAATATTAAATCTTTATAACGGGATTCTTCATGCATTCTTTTACCAAACTCTAATGCAACTGATTTTAATGAAGACTCATAATGAACAATCATAAAACATCTCTCTTTAGACTTTTATTGTGAAGGGGAAAATCTTTCACGATTAGATTATGGTGTTAGACCCGGTCATATATTTTTATAAAAAAATTATAACGTAAAAAAGCCCACGTCTTAGGTGGGCTTAATTATTGACTAGTTTGGTTTGTTTAGAAACCAATCGTGTAATTCACATAAGCAGTGGCTGAGCCAGTGCTTTGGAACGGCATCTGCTGGTAATAAAAGTCAGCCGAAATACGTTGGTTCTTAACAGGCATATAGTAAGCACCAAAACTTGCCACAGGACGAGTACGTTTGATGCTGTTGTTGAAGTTTTCACTGGTAAGGTCAGCTATCCCTGTTGCAGTTAATTTATCAACCTGGTGATGAAGGTCTTGTTCAATACCAAAGCTGCCTGTGAGGTTCACTTTTTCAGCAAGTTGGTGGTTGAGCTTAACGCCTACCAGTGCTGTTGTTGAGCGGTCTGCAAGGGATGCATAAGTGAGCGGTGCCGTTACCCCTGCTGATGTTTGCTCTGTGTAGCCGTCCTTTTTGATACTTGTGTAACGAAGTGCAGCGTATGGACGAACAAGCGTCTTATCTTCATTAGCAAGGAAGGCATAACTTAATTCACCCACATAGCTTTGGGTATTAAGGGTTGTTTTACCTGTACCAGCTTCTGAAGTCTCAACCGCATCACGTGTTGTGGTCACATCTTTGTCTTGGTATGCATTGGCAATTTTCACTTGATAACCCAAGCGGTCTTCCTTTTGATTCCAGACGGCAAATACACCCATCAAAGGATTGGCATTGGAGATATGCACACCAGAGACGGTTTTGTTATTGATGTTCTGATTTAAGAATCCGCCAATACGAATATTTGGTGATACCTTATAGCCCGCAACCACAACTGTAGAAGTCATGTTGCCACTTGGATTATCTACATAAGTTTGTTGACCACCCACAGACACACAAACACCCTTCTCATCAAACAAGTCACATTCATAGGTGTTCATGTTGGCAAAATTGGTAGCGATTGTCTGGGAAGAAAAAACACTTCGGATATTCCGTGCTAGAGAATGCAAAGAGTGTTGCGTTTGGGAGAGGGATACCCCTGTAAAGCTTAGATTCCAATTCTCACTCCCAGGCGTCATGTTTGTCTCCGTAAGCGTCCAATTCATATTGTCATAAGAACCGTTTAGGCCACTAACTTTAGTACTACTAATACCACTCAATACGCCTGTGTAAAGACGATTTGTGATATTACTACCCGCAAAGATGTCAAAAGTGGTCGAAGTCGAAGAGCTTCCATCAGTGTTAAGCTGACCGTAATGGGTAGGGCTATTAATAATAATGTTGTAATTAATAGGAAGATCTCCACTGAAGGTCAACGCTTTAGTAGTTGGTTTGAGACCATTACCCCCTTGGGCATTATTGAGTGTTTCAATAAGACCTTGGTTTACAATACCGTAAGCATTACCAGCTCCCCCAGTAATGCTGCCATTGTTTGTCAGGGTAGTAATTGTGTTGCTGTTGATTATACCAGCACCACCTACGCCACCGTTACCAGCGTAATAACCATTACCACCAGCACCACCAGCACCACCAGTTATGCTGCCATTGTTTGTCATAGTGGCAATTGTGTTGCTGTTGCTAATACCAGCACCACCACCACCACCAACACCAACACTAGCACCACCAGAAAAATAACCAACACCACCAGTACCGCCACCTCCACCAATGATGCTGCCATTGTTTGTCATAGTGGTAATTGTGTTGCTGTTTCTAATACCAGCACCACCAGCACCACCAGCACCATAACCAGCACCATAACCAACACCACCAGTGCCGCCACCTCCACCAATGATGCTGCCATTGTTTGTCAGAGTGGCAATTGTGTTGCTGTTGCTAATACCACCACCACCTCCTCCTCCATCACCCCCTACAGAACCTCCTCCGCCATTACCTCCTTGGCCACCTGTAATACTGGCGTTATTGGTTAATGTGGTGATGGTGCCTGTGTTATTAATGCCCGCACCACCGTATTTACCATTACTACCATCACTATTACCAGCACCGCCAGTACCACCAATTCCACCAGTGACGCTGCCATTGTTTGTCAGAGTGGTAATTGTGTTGCTGTTGCTAATACCAGCACCACCAGCGCCAGCAGCGCCAGCAAAATAACCAGAACGGCCAGAACCACCACTTCCACCAGTGATACTGCCATTGTTTGTTAGAGTAGTAATTGTGTTGCTGTTTCTAATACCAGCACCACCAGCACCACCAGCGCCATAAATAGGACCGCCAGTACCGCCACTTCCACCAGTGATGCTGCGATTGTTTGTCAGAGTGGCAATTGTGTTGCTGTTGGTAATACCTGCTCCACCTTCGCCACCTTCGCCACCGTCACCACCAGCACCATCACCAGCAGCACCACCAGCAGCACCTCCAGCACCTCCATTGATATTGCCATTATTTATAAGAGTCGATATGGTGCCAAAATTGTTAATCCCTGCACCACCTCCGCCACCGTTACCACCGTTACCAGCGGAATAACCATTAGCACCATTACCACCAGCACCACCATTGATATTGCCATTATTGATAAGAGTCGATAAGGCGCCAGAATTGTTAATCCCTGCACCACCTCCGCCACCTCCGCCACCGTTACCACCGTTACCACCGTTACCACCGTTACCACCGTTACCACCAGTGATAGTGACATTATTGGTTAAAGTTCCAATCGTGCCGCTATTGTAAATCCCTGCACCACCTCCGCCACCGTAACCAGGGTAATACCCATTACCACCATTACCACCAGCACCACCATTGATATTGCCATTATTGATCAGAGTCGATAAGGTGCCCCTATTGTTAATCCCTGCACCACCTCCGCCACCGTTACCAGCGTAATAACCGTCACCAACATTACCACCGTTACCACCGTTACCACCAGTGATAGTAGCTTTATTGGTTAAGCTTCCAATCGTGACGCTATTGTAAATCCCTGCACCACCTAAGCCACCGTAACCAGCGTAATAACCATTACCACCATTACCACCGTTACCACCAGTGATAGTAGCTTTATTGGTTAAGGTTCCAATCGTGCCGCTATTGAAAATACCTGCACCACCTTCGCCACCGTTACCAGCGGAATAACCAACACCGCCAACACCGCCAGCACCACCAGCACCACCATTGATATTGCCATTATTGATAAGAGTCGATAAGGCGCCAGAATTGTTAATCCCTGCACCACCTCCACCTCCGCCACCGTTACCACCGTTACCACCGTTACCACCGTTACCACCAGTGATAGTGACATTATTGGTTAAAGTTCCAATCGTGCCGCTATTGTAAATCCCTGCACCACCTTCGCCACCGTTACCAGCATAATAACTAACACCGCCAACACCGCCAGCACCTCCATTGATATTGCCATTATTGATAAGAGTCGATATGGTGCCCCTATTGTTAATCCCTGCACCACCTCCGCCACCGTTACCAGCGTAATAACCGTCACCACCATTACCACCGTTACCACCAGTGATAGTAGCTTTATTGGTTAAGCTTCCAATCGTGACGCTATTGTAAATCCCTGCACCACCTAAGCCACCGTAACCAGCGTAATAACCATTACCACCAGTTGCACCAGAATTACCAGTTACTGGACCAATAGGACTTAAGGTTCCGATGTCGCTGGTATTTATAACCGGCTCAGCAAACGAAGAATGGCTTGCAATAATTAAGAGCGAGCCAACTGTCAGGGCTGAAGCAATCGCAATTGCTTTTAATTTAAATGGGGCCGATGAATTTTCACTGAAGCTACTGTCCGCTTGTCTTACGCTGGTTTTACCAGCAGACTTTTTGCCTCTGCAATTCGCTAATTCTGATACCACTTGAACTAATCCAAGTGCTTTATTAAAAACAAGTCGATACGTACAGTTCATCGCAAAAGCTTTCTGACTAAATTATTTACCCTCATTATAACCAATAAATATGAACATTTTTGATCATATTTATTTGAAACAAAAAGCTCCTGAAAGCCCTGCCATTAATGGGGTTATAAAGAGTCTTAAAACTAACGATTTTTTGTTCAAATTTTACTAACTACAAATCACGAAATATCATAAATTAAAATACGAATGTCGAATTTTCAGGAGTGAAGCCCAAAGTGATGCAATTCGTTGAGAGTCGCTTGATCAAGCGAGATCAATTTTCATCTAAATACTTCCATTTTATTGATCCCATCGGGTTGGCTCTATTTAAAAATAGCCAAAAAAACACCAGCAATACCTTTAGAGAAATTACAGAAAATGAAGCAAGGATATTGACTAGGTCATTCATCGTAATCGCTGAAAGACCCTTTGCAGAGGAAGATCCTATTGCTGGATCCAATGAACACCGAAAAATTGTAATTGAAAGTTTAGTGAGATTATTTGGAAATTAATTTTTCTTAGCAAGAAATAAAAGTCCCTGACTCGGTGATTTGACTTTATTTTAATTACTGTCAATATTCAGCTTTCTTAAACATCGTCAGAATTACTATGCCTACCCATCACTTCATTTCAGGTCTTCCCCGCTCAGGATCAACCTTACTCTCAGCCCTCTTGACTCAGAATCCCCGTTTCCATGCCAGCATGAGTGGGCCCCTGGCTGGGCTGGTAGGCTCTTTATTGGAGCGTATGAGTGGACAGAATGAATTCTCAGTGTTTATTGATGACCAGCAACGTGAGACGATTATCAGGTCAGTGATTGAGGGCTTCTATAAAGGAAATAAGGCAGAGGTTATTTTTGATACAAGCCGCGCTTGGTGTTCTCATTCAACACTCATCAACACGCTTTACCCAGATGCTAAAATTATTGCCTGCGTCAGAGATATGCCGTGGATTATTGATAGCATTGAGCGCTTAGTAGATAAAAACGTTTTCCAACCTTCATCCATCTTTAATTACTTAAGTGGTGGCACAGTGTATTCAAGAGTAGACGGTGTGGCTGGGGGCAATGGAATGGTGGGTTACGCCTTTAATGCCTTGAAACAGGCTTACTTTGGCGAGCATGCGCCAAAACAATTATTATTGGTTCAGTACGAAACACTGGTGAAAGACCCTGAATTTGCACTTAAACAGATTTACGAATTTATTGGTGAACCGATGTTTGCGCACGACTTCAATAACATTCAGTTTGATGTAGCCGAATTTGACCAACGTGCCGGCACGCCAGGACTGCATACCATACGCCCCAAAGTACAAGAACATAAACGCAATACAATCCTGCCACCAGATATTTTTAGTCGCTTTGAGAAGGATGCGTTTTGGCGTAACCAAGAAGTAGTGAAGAAATTTAATGTGAAGGTTGTTTAAGTTAATCTGAACCAACTAATTAATTTGATTAAGCATGATTAACCCAAAGGCAATTTGGTTCACAGGTCTATCAGGCGCTGGGAAATCCACATTAGCTAATGCATTAGCTCAGGCCTTAATTGAAAATGGTCAAAAGGCGTTAGTTTTAGATGGCGATGCCCTCAGGATGAGCATTAGCCATGACCTAGGCTTTAGCGATGAAGACCGTGCTGAGCAAATGCGACGTGTGATCGCTTTAGCAAAATCCCACCTAGACGAGGGGGCGTTTGTGATCACATCCCTCATCTCCCCATTCCAAAAGATGCGTGACTTAGCAAGAGAAACCATAGGCAAAGAGCGTTTTGTTGAAGTTTATGTCAATACACCATTAATCGTTTGTGAAGAGCGTGACCCCAAGGGGTTATACCGTAAGGCACGTCTGGGATTAATTCGACAGATGACAGGGATTGATTCAGCGTATGAAGTGCCAGTCAATCCAGAAATCATCATCAACACATCAACAAAGACAATAGACCAATGCTTGTTAGATATATTAAAAGTTATGAAAAATTAATTTCATATTAATTCCATGCCATGTTCCTTAATTAAGTAAGCAATACGACTAACTAAATTAGAACTTGATGACTTGCTTTCATCAGTTGTTGATAGCTGGTTTAAAATTTCAGCCTGTCTTTCCTGCCCTACTTCACCATAACTATAAAATGTTGTTAATACGCTTTCATGGCCAAGGTTCTGACTCCATGCTTTAAAAGCCTCCGGAGTCTTACATTTGGTTTCACCCAATCTTACCAGTGTATTTCTAAAGCTATGCGGATTGAAGTACGGTAATCCTGCCTGAGTAAATGAAGCTTTAAAGATACTACGTATCGGTGCTGCTGAACTCCAATGTTCAGATTTCAAGCCCACACACTCAAACTGATTGTTCTTTCCAATCGATATTTTAGTCATGGGAAACAATGGGTCGTCATTGCCATAAAGTTTTACTGTTTTTAGGTAAATAATCCAATCTACCAATATTTGTTTAATTTCATCGCCCACTGGAAAGAAAAAAGTTGTGAAGGTTTTACTGAACTTGGTACTGACCTCTCTTGCATCTTGAAAAAAACTCCCCTCTTCCAAATTGATATGCTTTAACTTCGCTGAGGCAATGGCGCTATCTCTTGCACCCGTGAGCATGGTAAATGCAACCAAAGCACGATTACGCTTTTCAATATCCGTATTACTTGGCATTGAGAAGACGACATGCAATATTTGTTCTAAAGTTGGAGCCTTCTTCGAGCGCCTAGCACTTGCCACCTTTTTATCTTTGTTAGAAGTATTGAAGTACTCTGCATCCGAATATCGTATAGATGTCTTGTACCCCTGTTCCCTCGCCAACCACTCAAAAAATCGTTTCAAATGGGCAAAGGTAGAGTGCAGAGTTGATTTACTTAGCTCTGTATCACGACGCTGATTTTTTTGCTCACTTAATTGCTTTTTAAATCCTATCGCTTGTTCATGCCTAAAAGTCTTAAAATCTTTGTATTTTGTATATTCTTCAAATCTTGCAATTGCCTTAGCTACTCCATCTATTGTTGGTTCACTCACTCGCATAGCCTCTCTTAGAAAGCCAAAATACTGATGTTTGATACGTTCATTATTTGGGTTATGTTTTAACATGATTTATTTCCTGTATTGAAGTCACAATTGGCGCTGGGTTAATGGCAATCAATTATGTGTAAATCCACCAGCGGTAAAGCAAACCCCATTTGCGAGGCAAATACTTCAACTTTTGCTTGGCTAATGCGGCGGTTCATCAATGTATTGCAGACAGGACAAAGTCCAATAAGGTTGGCAGTTTTTTCGTTTATTGGCTGATACTCAATCAAGCCAGATTCAGGCTGCCTTGGTTCTCGACAACGCATGCAATAAATCTGATTGAGTTTACAGGGTCGTTTATTTTTTGAACGTCGCAAAGCATGGAAAACGTTTAAATCTTGCCCCATTATCAAAGTTGGGCGCTTGCTGTCACAACACTGCAACCCAGCCTTTATCCAATTACGAACTGTATTTTTATCAACCCCATAAAGACTAGCCACCTCATCGACTTTATAGCTGCGATGAATTTTGGCTAATCGAGGATTATGATGACGCTTTTGCATATAGCCCTTCCTTTAGTTATGAAGGTCTATTTAGAAATTGCTAAAGCTTGACGTAATTCACCCACATTCCAACAAGTTGTTCTGAGGGATAGCTTTCTAGGGCAAGGAATAGTCTTACCAATATTTCGCCATACGGTGGCGGCAGAACAAGCATAAAGTGCTTGAACAACTGGTAATCTTACATTGGCTGAATCTGGCAATGAATCAAAATTTTTAAGTACATCTGAAATAAGTTTTTGTTGCATGACATTTCTCTCCTATGTGTTGAATATCAGGACACATCATGAAGTTCAAATCATCAGCAAAATAGATTAGAAAGGTTATTTTCTAGACTGAATAGGTACCCACATTTTTTTGATAAGGGTGGTAGGGGTTAATTCATTTAATGGTGAGTAGGATTATTAATCTATTGATTTTAATTAAATTAAAATTCACCGTTGTTTTTTCTTGGCCTGCCTTTTGACTTAACATCATCTGGACGCATTACAACATCGACAGCAGAAGCAAGATTTTTAGAAGCACCATGTTTCTGATTAAGATAGTTTATAACTTCTTCTTTTTTTGGTGCAGTATCTTTATTTTCTGGGTCGTATGATGAGTAAAACTCCCTATCGACAATTTCGATTAAATCTATCCCCCTTGACCTATGATGTGTATTTACAATTTGCTTAAGTTCCGACTCTGAGACGGGGTTATATTGTTTTGGGGTTAATGATTTTGATGGTGGCCGAGCAAAGTCAATTTTTTCTCGCTCTATCCAGCCAATTAATGCAGCTCTTGTAACAATTGTTAAGTTATCATCAAGTTCGTTTTCATAACTCGTAGGCGAGCACTCCATTGAGTTGCCATTCCAATCTACAGTAATAGCAACTTGAACAGCCAATGAGCCTTGTCGTATAGAAGATTTAATCGCCCTTAGCATCCCTATAGCGAGCTTCCATCGCTCAGTAGCTTTACGATTTATGGCTCTCATGTCAAAGTCCAAGGGGTCTATTCCAGCCAATAAAAGTGCTGCATCATTTAATGAAAACTCTTTTACATGCTTCCAATGGCTCAAATCTGGCAAATCTTCAACAATTGACATAAAAATATCTCCAAACTTCTTTTAGCGGGAAATCACTTGCAGCCTACATAGACATGTATCTTTATCAACATTTCAAATTTATGCTTTTTTTAATGATATTTCTTTCACCCCTGCTTTTAACTCTCCCAAATAATCGGCCCACTTTTGCATCATTTCTTTTCGCTGTTCCAGAAATCTTGTTCTGTTATAAGCACTACCGAGAGCATCAGGGACGCGATGTGCAAGCTGATGTTCAATAATGTTGGGGTCTATCCCAAGACGCTCATGTAACAATGTTCTAGCTACAGCCCTAAATCCATGGCCAGTAATTTCTGTTTTAGTATCGTATCCCATCCTTCTGAGTGCTGCATTAACTGCTGCATCACTCATAGCCTCATTGGAATTGTGTCCGTTAATGAAAACAAATTGACCCCCACCTGAAAAGTCATGAATATCTTTTAATATATTAATCGCCTGAGTAGATAGCGGAACGATATGATCAATACCCGTCTTACTCACTCGATATTTCCACTCAGCGGCTTCCAAATCAATATCTGCCCACTTAGCTTTACGAAGTTCACCTGGCCTTACAAAAACTAAGGGGGCTAGCTTTAATGCTGCTTGAACAGTTAGTGTGCCAGTAAAACCATCAATCGCTCTTAACAATGCTCCCATGTCTTTTGGGTCAGTAAATGCGGCCATATGACTTACTTTTGCATTGGGAATAGCTCCTTTTAAATCAGCTGTAATATCTCGCTCAGCCCTGCCCGTTTGTACAGCATATCTCCATACTTGACCTGCTGTTTGAAGTGTCCTCTTTGCAGTGTCTGTCTTATTTAAATTTTGAATAATACGAATTGCTGAAAGAATTTCTGGGGGAGAAATATCTGAAATCGCTTTGCCGCCAAACTTAGGGAACAAATACAATTCAAATCTTCTTAAAGAGCGTTGTGCGTTGGCTTTAGATTTAGTCATCAGATGAGTAGAAATCCATTCACGAGCAATTACTTCAAAGGTGTTTGATAGCTTGCCTAATTTAGCAGCCTTTTCAGCTTTTTTAACTTCGCCTGGGTCTACTTCAGAAGCTAATAACTTTCTTGCTTCATCTCTTAACTCACGAGCCTTATAAAGAGAAACATCAGGATAGGAACCCAAGGCTTTAGTCTTCCTTTTACCAAAGTACCTGTAGTCAAACCTCCACAACTTACCTCCTGAAGTCTGCACAAGAAGGTACATCCCCCTTTCGTCAGCAATCTTATAAGGCTTTTCTTTGGGCTTAGCGTTACGTACTGTGACATCTGTAAGCATTTTGACGGTATCTCTCATATGAAGATTTAATATACCGTCTAAAATACCGTCATTAGTGACGGTATGTCAAGAAATGTTACGATGCGACCTGATTCAATGATATTTATATTTATCTAATAAAATCAATGTATTTGATGCGTAATGATAGGGTTTGATACTAAGAATTGGCGCCCCCGACACGAATCGAACGTGTGACCCTCCCCTTAGGAGGGGGATGCTCTATCCACTGAGCTACGGGGGCTAATATGAAACACCTCAAGAATAGTTTTTTATTTTCTCACAAATCAGAATGCCTATATAGGCAAGAATAAAGCCGATGCAACACCTTGGGTAAATCTAGTAAGGCCACGTTGAGATTTCTCAGAGAGCACCAAAGCATAGAGGTCGGTACGTCCAACCATCCGCCCTATTTCACGCTCAAAACTTAAGTTTTGCTCCTTACCATTCATCTCATTAGTCTGAAAATATAATCTCCCTGCCTCATCTCGGGTATTGGATAGTTTCCAAGCTGCAATCTCGATATTGCGCGCACTGTTATAAACGCTTTGTGGGTCAACACTATCGATGAGGAAAAATTCCGTTTTCCCGCCACGCGCTTTAATCATCATCGTTTGTAGACCGGCGACGAATGCCAATACACGGTCTCCTTTGAAATCAGGTTTAAAAGCTAGATAAATTGCGTCCGTTTCCTTTAACCCACCCAACATCTCAAAATTCCACTTATGGCCACCTTCAAACACCCAGCCAACCATCTCATCTACAGAACCTGAGGTACTCTTTTTAAGTTCCGCAGGATTGCGTTTATAAAGTTTAGTCATTAACACACGCAAGCTTTGCGTGTTTTCACGCATTTCCAAATCAGCTAAACGGTCTATATCAGACTTCATTAAATGACTAAGTGAGCTTCCATCTTTCTGGTCAGGCAATCGCTTACCGTTAATCGGTGCGACATGAGATGCGCAAGCTGTAAATAGACTCATGATACAGAGCGCTAGAGTGATATTTTTGAGAGCGTTTGTAATAACCAATCAACCTTATGAAACATGCATTTATGCGTCATTCTACGCTATAGCACTAACAAGTAAGCACTAAATTCGCTTATAATAACGCGTATTCACTTGATTAACTGAGAGGTTTTGCTTGAAAGCTTTGGTTCACATTTCATTTGGACTTGCGTTAATCTTATTTGCAATGATTAGCCAAGCTGGAAGCAAAGTCGGCTATGTGCAAATGAAGATTATCATGCAATCACAACAGTCGCTTGATGTTGGCAAGAAACTCATGGCTGAATTTAAACCTCGCAATGCCGAACTCGAAAAGTTCCGCAAACAAATTCAAGACAAAGAAGCTGCTCTGGAAAAAGATTCGGTGAATTTATCACAGAGAGACCTAGCGGCAAAACGCCAAGAAATTGAATATCTAAAAATTGATTTTGATCGTAAAAAGAACCGTCAGCATGAAGACTTTCAGCTACGCAAACAAGAAGAGTTGAATAACTTCCAAAACAATGTCAATGCAGCAGTAACCTCTCTAGGCCAAAGCGAAGGTTATGACTTAATCCTCTACAATACTGGTGGTTATATTGGAGCAAAGGTTGACGTGACAGATAAAGTTTTAAAGTTGATCAAATAATCAAAATCTAAAATATTAGTTTGGGTAAAAAATTACATACTAGATTGTAAATATGTGAGAATGATTAACAATAACATCAAATGATGGACAATATTGTGAACTCATTCAATACTAAAAAAATTAGCATTGCTGTTACTTTAATGGCTAATAGCCTGTTTAGTGCAAATCTATGGGCGAGTAATTTATTTATAGCCGACTTCAGCAACGGCACCATAGGCGAATACACAACTTCAGGGGCAACAATTAATTCCAACTTAATAACAGGGGTAAATCTTCCTGTTGGGATAGCAGCTTCAGGCTCAAATCTTTTTGTTGGATCAATAGCAACTCAAGCAATTTAGCAATATACAACTTCAGGTTCAATAATCAATTCCAACTTAATAACAGGGTTAAATCGTCCTTATGGAATAGCTATTTCAGGCTCAAATCTTTACGTCTCAAATTATTTTGGCGGTAATATTGGTAAATATACAACTTCAGGTTCAACAATCAATTCAAACTTAATATCGATTGGGGGTGCCTGGGGACTAGCATTGTCAGGTTCGAGTATTTTTGTTGTTAGTTTCACTTCAGGAAAGGTCGGGCAATACACAACTTCAGGTTCAATTGTAAATGCCAATTTAATTACAGGTTTAGCACAACCAACACAAGTATTAGTTGTTGGTTCGAAAATATTTGTATTGAGTTTAAATGGTGTAGTTAGCGAATATTCATTATCAGGCACTCTTATAAACGCTAACTTAATCAATCTTCCCAGTGGCGATTTTTACTATGGGCTTGCAGCATTAGCCGGACCTTCTACAGAGGATACCCAAGCCTCACTCCAAAACACTGCTTACGCTCTGCCTGGTGTGTATAACATTGCTAGCGTATCGATGAACAACAACTTGAATCTAGATTCAACTTTATTTGATAAACATGAATTCAGTGCTTCTGTGGTTGGAGCTAAGACTAACTTTGCTGGTGGCGTCAATTCAGACTCAACAAATGGCATTTTAGTGGCATCTAAAAAGCTAAATGATAACTTCCGCATTGGGGCTTACTTAGACCAGTCTATTAATATTAATACCCCAAGTGGCGTTAATCTGAATAACAGTGCTCCTGCTTACGGGGGCTTCATTGTGTGGAATCAGAGTCCTGACTGGTTAGGTGCCCAGGTTCGTGTTGCAATCGGACATAGTTCAAAAGACCTCACTGTGACACGTCAGGTGATTGCTTCATCTGAAGCAGGCACAGGTAAAACCAACGTTAATAGCTACGGCTTATTAGTCATTGGTAGTTATGCTACTGAAATGCCAGGTGACATTATATTCACTCCTCAAGTGGGTCTACGATATACCAGAGTAAAAGCTGATGGTTATACTGAAGTTTCTTCCTCAGACGTTACGACACCACTTACGTTTGCTGCATTAACGCAAAACATGACGACAGCGATTATGGGAGTTAACTGGTCTAAACCTATAAATGATAAAGTGGTAGCTCATGCAAGCATTGGTCTAGAGCATTATATTCACTACGATGGTGGTACTTATACAGCGACTGGAATTGATGGATTGACACCTATTGCATTCAATTTAAATATTAATAGAACAAGACCAAATGCTTCATTCGGTGCTTATTACAACATAGGTGATAGAGAACGCATCACAGCTGATGTGATTTGGAGTGAACAAGCCTTTGCTTCAAACAACTCAACTACTGCGATGGTTAAATATACAGTCGGTTTCTAAACAATTTTTTTGTAAGCCTAGGCTTCTATAATTAGTTCACTTCGGTGGGCTTTATATTTAAAAGTTTCTTCACATCATCCAACGAAGTTAACTTGGTGTACCCATTAGCTTTTCGTCCTCATATACGTTTAGCTGTTGTCATGCCAAGTAAGTGCATAACATCTTCCATCATTTGTAGTTGAGCGCTTTGTTCACTTGATATTTTCAGCTTCTAGCGTGCGACTGCCGTGCACGAAGTTAACGTGGTCCTTACCATTAACAATACCTTTGCGTGCTCCGTGCCTATTTTTAATAGTGCCTAGCAGGAAGCTTCTTAGTCGCATTCCGCGCTTCTCTAGCTTCCAAAAGTGAGACGTGGGGGTATCGGCCAAACGACAAGACTTTTTCTTTGCCGAGAAACCGATACTTAAGCTGCCACAACTTGCTACCATTGGTGTTAAGAATGGATAAAAACCACTGCTATCAGAGAGCTTTTAAGCCTTAACTAGCGGTTTTGCTTTGGTAATTTCGATGTTGGTGAGAGCAATGATATGGGGGTATCCTGGAGCGGGTACAATTGCGATACCCCCAACAATACCCCCAAATAACGCAGGATGCAACTGGACAGGTTTGGATAAACCTGGATTAAATTATAAAAGAAATCAATTGGTTATAATTTATAAAAGACGTAGTTGGACTAACTTGGACTACGAAATATTTTTTATGGTGCGGGGCCGGAATCGAATAAATTTACTAAATAACTGTTTTATATATAAAATAAATAAATTATAAATTCTTATACCCCCAAATATACCCCCAATTGTAAAAGCTTCAAATTACTCCCCAACTGCAGCAGCCAAGAACCTCTTTACATTGAAGTTTGGATTTCTACCCATCAATGCTGGAATTAAAGCCGTTGCAACCGCCTGACGTAGTGCTCTGTCAGATAAATTGTTTCTAATAGCACCTGCGATAACAATAAAGTGTTTCCGTGACATGATAACCCCCTTAAATTAATGATAGAGGCCGAATCTGCTCCTCCTTATCTAAGGATGCTTAACGGATGAACGGGGGTGGGTGGGGCCCAGCTTTAGGCGTAGGGATGGGGCATTGGTAGTCCGTGTAACCCAAGAGCTATTTTTTGGACATGCACACGTATGCGATTAGATTAGACCTCAGAAACTACTTAGTAACATATAATCAGTCATGTTGGAAATAGAGCAATTTCTATAACGAGCGCGTTTTTTTAGGTTCACTTTCATAAGAAATATAAATTTATTTTGTTAAAAAAAGAAAACTTATGCAAAAAAATAAAGTCTTTTGGTTTACTGGATTATCAGGTTCCGGAAAATCAACATTGGCGAATGCGCTTAAAAAGGAATTAGAGCTTCTAGGCAAAAGCGCTTACGTTGTTGATGGTGATGTCCTCAGAAAAGGCCTATGTGAGGACCTTGGTTTTGGTGACGAAGACCGATCTGAAAATATAAGACGAGTGGCTGAGTTATCTAAAATACTTTTAGAATTGAATTACTACGTCATCGTAGCCTTAATTTCTCCATTTCAAAATGATAGAAGTTTAGCGAGAACAAAGATTGGCAATGAAAACTTCATGGAAGTTTATCTGAACACCCCACTGGTGACGTGCGAAGCTAGGGATGTAAAGCAGTTATATAAAAATGCCCGGATGGGTCTAATCTCCAAGATGACCGGCATTGATTCTGAATATGAAGTCCCCATAAAACCAGACTTAATTATAGATACCACAGACAGGCCTGTTCAAGATTGTGTTGCAGCAATAATGACTAAATTAAAATGCTATAGAACTCAACCAACCAACATCTAAAATCACGTTGTTTATTTAATAATAAAGCAAACCATAATGTCGAATGTGCAAAAAAATTATTACGACTTTTCTTCGGAAGAGTTCGATTGTATAAAAGAATTACCATCGGAGAGTGTTAGCAAATTAATAATCTGCACCACCCCGAGAACCGCAGGGCATGGCCTTGCTGATCACATGAGAATGGCCGGATGGGGTGTGCCAATGGAATACTTCTGGCCCGAGACTGCCGTGAATTTATACCAACGTTGGGAAAATAAAACCTATGCTAACTTTAGTGAGGTTATGAGCAATGCCGTCAATTACGGCAATAAGTTAATGCAATATCGCGTTAACAATCGGATTTTTTCTGTAAAAGTATTTCCTTATAATTTTCACCACCTGAGCCAATGCATTGACTTAAAAAATGCCCAATATATTTTCCTTGAACGCGAGGACAGGTTCTCACAGTTAATCAGTGTACTAGTTACAAACATTACAGGCCGTCCTTTTGATAGTGAATCTTCCTATGAGAGTGTTCGTTTGGTTCAAGCTCTAGATACCGAGATCATCAAAAAAACCTATCATTTCCTAAAACACAATCACCAAGTTTGGGAAAAGTTTTTTTTAAAGATGAGTGATGCTAATGTTATTCGAATAACCTCAGAGAGTTTTGTAAGTTCGCCATCAGAAACATTAAGTCATATCTCCACTAAATTCGGTTTGGAGATAGATCCTCTTTACTTTACAAAAAGCTCGTTCTCAAGAAAACGTTATAAACAGGATTCTGACATTAAACAAAAACTCATTAATGAATATGGAACATTCATTCGAGATCTAATTGTTAACGATATTTGATTTTCAGTCTTTATTTGTTTTGACCAAAAAAAAAGCTACCCTTAGGTAGCTTTTAAATACATCTGTACAACTAAGCTTAAAAAGGAGTCAAATTGCGATTTAGATAGTGACCAAGCAACAAGCCTTCTGTTGACGTTTGCGACACAGGATCTAAGCTCGCACCAGATTGATCTCGCCCTTTAAGGGTTGTGCTTCCAAAGTTAATTTTCAGCCCTGCAAGGAACTGATTAGAATCTACGTTCCAGTTACCAATACTTAACTCATTGCGATTGTATTGTGCATACAAACTAACTGGATTGTCTGTAAAACGATACTCTGTACCAATGCCAAAAGTTTTTTGATCTGCAGAATCAGTAAGCTGGCCATTCACTGGGATTCCAACTCCATTAATATTAATCTTATTGTATGCGTATGATGCTTCAACTTTCCAGTTGTCTTTAATGAAGTATCTAGCTTTCAAATTAGCAACGTAACCGTCATTTAGCAATGTTCCCTGACCAGAAATGTCCTTTTGGTTGATAAACTCTTGTTTAGCAAGTTGACCAGAAACTGTAATGTCCCCAAAGTATGCTTGTCCCTCAACGCCCCAGAAAGCTTGTTCTGATACTGCAATATCTGCTGCATATCTGCTGAAAAAATCAGCAGAAGGATCACCGCTTGAAATGTTTAGCTTTGGATTACGGTATTGACCAAATACACCAATAAGGAAGCGGTCATTTCTATAAAATAAGTGACCAGCTAAATCAGCAGTTGATATATCAGCCTTATCTATATTTCTTTTTGAGTAAACACCGTCAAGCTGTGCACCAAATTTACTAGGATCTTGATATGATGCGGATGCTCTTAAATTATAGTCAGAGTCGCCAACATGAGGATAACCATCAGGACTATAACTACTATGACCTACGTCACCTGAAACAAAAAGGTCAAACGGCTGACCGTTGATTTCATCTGCATATACCGCAGACGCAAAAGTTGATGCAACTAAGGCAGAGAGGAGAGTTCTTTTGAACATGTTTTAATACCTTAATCTTTTTTAATTAAAAAATTATATTAACGATAATCAAGACTTGTTGTCAAAGTAAATAATCTTTAAATACCATATATTTAAAAAGTGTTGTTTTCTTGCAACTGCCCATTGAGCAGCCAATCAAGATATTCTGGCAACTTGTTTTCAGTGAATGCCGACGTGAACGACCCGTGTGACTTTGATTCGACGAAAGCACGCTTTGTAAAGAACCGGTCACGGTTATAAGCATTGAGAATGTTAATATCTATAGGGTCGGTTCTGGAAAGTACAGAAAAAATTTTATCGTGATCAAATCCTGGAGCCATAACAGTTGGCGGAATGTCCTTGATTAATTCATCCCCTTTATATGCTCCAGAGAAGTTAAGTACCCTTTCAAAGTTAATGGATGCTGCAAGTTGACATGCCTTATAACCACCATAGGATGTACCTAGGCCGTATAATTTTTCAATGCACAGTGCTTGAGATATTTTAAGAATGAGTTTTGCTGAGTCTTTGAGATCATGTCCAAGTAAAAATTCTCCAGGTTTCATGTTAGGACGATTTCCTATGTACATGATGCCGACACCCAAGCGCGCCAGAAGAATATGTGCAATTGAGCGTGGCATATTCAACGTATTATTCTTGGTTAAGAATACTACAATCATCTGCTTGGGAGCTTGCGCTGCAGGCGGCATCCAAACATATATGTCTGGATTACAGGCATGAAAAATAAGCTCATCCCTTGGATCAATCGAGAAATCCATGAGATTTAACACTTCTCTGAATTGTGGGGTCAGCGCTGGTGCAAATTCAGTTTGGTAACTTTGCATCTTCTTTAGAAA
Organism: uncultured Methylophilaceae bacterium; assembly: GCA_903870165.1. Lineage (GTDB taxonomy): Bacteria > Pseudomonadota > Gammaproteobacteria > Burkholderiales > Methylophilaceae > Methylopumilus_A. Next base: position 45,093 of record CAIQBW010000030.1, read on the forward strand.
GCAACTGGGACCAAGATGCATCAGCATAATCGTGGCTTGCTGTATATCCAATTTATTGGGTTTCAATCCCTTATCTAAAGCATCAAAAAGAGACCAAACAAGCTTAAGTTCTTTTCTAGAAGCCTCTTTGGGAGGATGGTTAGCCCAAAGTTGCAAGTAAAGAGCAAACAAAGTGAATGTTTTCTTGATTTTCCAAATATTCAAATTGGCACTGTGAATATCAAAGTTTATAACATCATTACTGTAACTATAATGATTAACCTTACCTTCTGGCATTATGCCAAAGATGTGGTGTCTACTTGAAGATTGCATTTTTATTAAGTTTTGACTATTCGGGTATACTAATAAGATTGTCAATCATATTGCCAACCGTGGTATCAGAACCAATATTATCGATATCAATTTTCAGTGAGTAGATATTTTCAAATTCAAAAGAAATTTGAAGAAGTGCCATCGAATCAACACCAAGCTGTATGATTGCCATAGACTCCATTTCTTCGATGGGAAGATCAGAAAGTATGAGACTTTTGATGACAGTTAATAATTCGTTTCTGGTTTCGTGGGTTATTTTGTTATTCATGCTATCTCCCTTGCGCGTAATACAAAGTCTCTAGTGAACTTCACTTTATTTAATTTGTGATGCATATCTTTTGCATTGCCCAATCTTTTCAAAAAAGCATCTGCCGCCATCAATGATATCTTCTTGCCGGGACATATGTGAACACCTATTCCAAATGGAATAGCTTGCGGGATAGATCTTTGATTGATAGACGAGTTTCTGATTAAGTCTGTTGTAACTTGTACTCTCTGGCCTTTTTGAAATACCATCTCCCCAATCTCAACGTCATTGACCGCCTCTCTGCCTAAAACACTAATTGGCTTCGACTCGTTCATTAACTTTTCCGCATCCCAAGACATAAGGTCATCTGTTGGCAACATGAGAGCATAAAGAACTGCTCCTAGAAGCGGCTCAGTACCCATAACAGTGGTTGAAACTATCGACCAAGCTTCAATAGGGTCACGTCCATCAAGTTTCAGTTTACTTTGGATGAAACCTACAAGAGTACTAAGTCTTTGATCGTACTCTTCGAGAATTTTTAGTGTGGTCATCATCTGAAGTATCTCGCCTGGCATATCTGGTAACTCATGTACCTCAACATTTAGATCTTTAGCAATTATTCTCCTTGAAAGTTGTTGAACGTATTCCCTAGCGAGGGCAAGTGGACTAATTTGATCATAATGATTGTAGGTGCAAAAGAAATCCTCGGTGAAGCTATGTAACCAGCTCGGAAGGTCGCTTTCCATTCTTCTATAAGTGGGTGCAAAAAATCTTCTGGCTACAAAATGTATCTCACCATGGAGAATAGTTGGTGCACGATCAAAGTAAATTTCGATAGCCTTTAGATGCCCCTCTGGCGCTTTAGAAAGCACTCTCCAATAATGCAACAAATTGCCAGGTTTAAAGTTAGAATTTTTGAGAACTTCCAAGCCCAGCCTCTCTCCATAAATCAACAAGGTTGGGGGTGCTGAATCGTCTAAGGTTACCCATTCAAGCTTATCATCTAACTGCTCAGGATTATTAATAAATTCTCGTAACTTTAAAATATAAGAGCTCATGATTCTCAGGGCTACTCTGCATAATTAGTACATTCTAGCTTAAGAAAGATTTTAGACTAACAAAATTATAGGATTTAATGCATGTAATCTTCATTCAGTTTTATACCTTGGCGGTAACCAATACCTTCGGTTTCTTCCAGCTAATGTCCAGTCACGTTTTTCAATCCAACCAAGTGTGCGAAGTGCAGCGGCTATTGAGCGAGCTGCTGCGTGACTCCTATATGCTCCAGCGAATTGAGACGTGAACTCTGCCATCATGTAACGACGATATTTTGATGCCGGTGGCAAGCTTTTATACCAAGTGGCTATCTGATTCAAGTAATCAGGTTTGTTCGGCACACGTTGTGGATTAAGTGGACGTGGTGTCTTATTAATCTGCTCTGCTTCGTGAGCTAAGCGGCTGATACTTTCTTTTGCGAACGCTGAAATTTGTGGTGGCGGCTTCTGATTTAACATCTGCATTTCCTTTAGGGGTATGAAAGAAACTATTTGCGCGATGTGCGTGATGAATGAGCTGTTTTAGTAAATTTACCTATAGATTGTTTCTATAGAGAGTTTCATAAAAAGGGCATTTCATCGCGCACATCGCGCAAACTAGAAATCAGATCCATGCATTCACTGCTTTAAAACCTTCAGCATTGAGCTCGATTCCAACAATATTCCTTCTACCAGGGTCCAACTTGAATCCTCTATCTGATAGACGCTTTGTGAATCGCTTTTGAGCCAAGGGGTTGTGCCCATGACTTCTAGCCCAATTTGTATAAGCACGATATAAATGCTGCTTACTGCAAGCCATCCCCATAGTCTTTTTACAATGGTCTTTCACCCACTCGCCAATTATGTCCTCTTCATCTTTATAGACATCAATGGCAGCGCTGATTGAAAGAGGTATTTGCAGGCCATTTTCTAAATAGTCGTGGTAACCATCAACCATCCAATTAAGGATTCCAGAGCCTTCAGACTTCAGTTTATTAAGCAGTGCCGGATCACACTTTTCTTTTGGGATGGTTTGCTCAAAAGGAATCAATAAAACCCGTCGCCACATACCATGAGAGTTATCATGAATTTCAGGTTGGTGATTGCCGACCATGACCAACTTGTGTGTGGGTTGAAAGGTTAGCTCGTCTTTTGCATAAGGCACTCGACCACTCAGTGTATCGCCGCCAGTCATCTCTTTGACTCTGCCTTCAGCTAGGTGACGACCCTCTTCAACCTCACTGCAATAGACCATTCTTCGACCTTTGAGCCCAACAATATCGGGTGAGGGACCTTGGGGACTTCGTTGATGCTGCATTAACATCTCTGTCGCAATACGCCTTGCATAATCACCTAGCAACCACGCGAACAGTTCAATGAAAGTCGTCTTTCCGTTTAAGCCATGCCCGTAAAAAAAGATGAGTTTTTGCAAGTCAGCGTTACCACAAAGAAAGACGCCTGCAATTTGCTGTAATAATCGACGCACTTCTTGATCAGGTTGAATATCCAATAAAAAGATCAGGAACACTGGGCATTTCATTTGCGGGTCAAAACTTACGTTCGCCCGCATCGAGACTCTTATACTGGGCGTCACTTTTAACAAATACCTCAGCTTAAGATTCAACACGCCGTTCCCAACACCAATCAAGTTTGGGTCCACATCAAAATTACTGAGGCTCTCACTCATGCCATCTTCTGATTTGGCTAGAGACACCATGGCTTGAATTCTTTGCGATGTACTACTGAAATCAGCGTGCTTGCTTAGTTTTTTTGCTTCTGGATTATCGTGTGACTGCTTATATAACTCAGCCGCCTCTTCGCGCATGTTAGAAACAACTGCCTTGGCAGCTTTATCAGCTTCTCCAATTGGTGCTCTCACCCAGCCCTCTGGACTAAACTTTAGAACATCTCCAGTTTCAGGAATAAATAAAAGTTTTCCAAGATTCGCTTCGGCAAATAAGCGCGCATTTTTAATATCTTTAGTGTCGTCAATTAAAGTAGCCATAACAAAGGGATCAAGCCAGCCAGACTCTTTTGCATAGTGAATTAAAGTCCCAATCGTTATACCGCCATTCGGTTTAATTGATTCCCATAATGTATCAAACTCACGCTCATCGAATTTCATGGCGACTGCACTCATAGAAACTCCCCGCTACTCCAGCTTCTAGCAAGCGCTTCTGCACATGACCAATTAGTGGAGTGGAGCGCAAAACAAATATTTCTCCATTTTAATCGATCGCAGTCCGGATTTATGGAGGCTAGGGCGGACTTAATACGGTTAACATTTTCTGGTGTTTCAGGCTCATTTCTAATTAAATCATCATTAATAGAGAGATTTTGATTCATTAAAACAGCACAATATTGTTGATAAGCCAATTGAATGGTTTGGCTAAAGTCTTCAAACGCCATGGGAGCTGAGTTAAACATGCGTTTAATTTCTTTACCCCGACATGCAGGTTTCCAATTATGCGTTCCAACTGGCCGCAGAATACTGGCAATATCTGAGGTTCTAGAATCATCAGCTAGGAACTGAAGGTGTTGAGTTAAGGCTTTTAGTTGAAGCGCCACCTCCTTCCAACTTTCTTTATCCACCGAGGTTTCTAACACCCAATAACAATGCAGACCATTACCGCTGGCAACTATCATCGGGATCGGCAAGGAGGCTTGAGCACAAAAAACTTTCAGCGCATTGACCGCTGCTTTAGGGGTTTCATATCCCTTGCCTTCAGAAGCTTTCTCGATGCCACAATCAATATCCAGCCAAAATGATTTAGCCATGTAAGCATTTTCAGCTGTTCGATATCTAGTTTTACCTGCCTCATCTACATAACAGTCTTGCTTGTAAGTTGCACAGGCAAAATAGACTTGTTGCTCTTTATAATCCAACTCATGACACTTCCTAGCCGCTTCATCTTTAGTTTTACATGGGTAATGAATAAATCCCCGCCCTTCTTTTTGTGGAGTTGCAAGTAGGATGCACCCATCACTTGGTAGGACCTCTTCTAGAAAGTCTAACGTCTCAATCATTTTTGAGCTCCTTTTGTATAAGGTAGCTCTAACCCTTCATTTGCATATATCTCTTCAACCAACTCAATGGTGACGTCCAGATCTGTTGGTTGACCAAAGCTAGCAAAATGGATAATCGCTTCAACTACGCGACCCTCCGGAGTGTTAGCATCCGCCGTAATAACCCGCTCCGATTGCACACCTTCTATATCATCAGGTGCGCTCGCTTTTTCAATTTTCACACCCTTAAAACCTAAATGAATAAGCTTTTTAATCGTAAGTAACACGATATTAGTAGCTTCTTCAGAGGGCCAATCACTTAAATAGGCTTGGATTTCAATGCGCGGCATTCCAAAACCAAAATCAATACTGGGAGGAATACCAAAAAGACTGAATGGTGAAATAAAAACTGTTTTATCATTTTTCATCACACAGCCTCCTCAATCAGCTTACGAATTGAATCAACGGGCCATGCTGTAATTCTTGGGGAAAGTTTTACACTTTGGGGATATTTGCCAGTTTTAACGCCGGCCCACCATGTAGATTTACCAACAGGAAAGATGGCAAGAACTTGAGGCAACCTAATAAAACCAGTTTCTGGAAGATTTTGTATTTGCATTTAAATAACTCCTAATGGTTTAAAAGTTATGATATTAAATACAACATTTAGGGCAGCCTTTGGCCCTTTGATTTTAGCTATGGGAAGTCTTTAAAATAGCCTCTAATGGTTTGATCGGTTAAACCTTCATAAAAGCCTATTTGTTTTGCAACCCCCCGCTTACCCCATAAATCCCGGTATTTTCTTTTCAATTCAGCAGTCCTATCAAGTCTTTCAGCTGCTCTCATGTCATTGCCGCCCTTACCAAAATTTTGATGTAGATGCGCTACCCCATCCTTGTCCTCTTTGATAGAACCCATGAAGTTTGTACCGGCTAGTCCAAATGATCCTAAAGTATCAGAGTCAGGGGTTGCTCTCGCGTATTCTGGGACAGGATTCATCCATGCTAACTCTCTGTTTCTTTTATTTCTTTCTTTAGTTGGCATAATTAAGCAACCTTTCCTTTGATGGAAATAATCTTCGCACCTGTTCTTATCGCTTCAAGATAATCAGCCCAGTGTTGCATCATTTCTTTACGTTTGGGCAAATGCTCAGCATAGTTATATGCTGCACTCACCTTATTACGATCGGAATGAGCTAGCTGACGCTCAATTGCATCATGAGGCCAACCTTGTTCGTGCAATATTGTACTTGCAGTACTTCTAAAGCCATGTCCAGTAACCTCAGTATTGTCATAATCCATTCGCCTTAATGCCATATTGATAGTGTTTTCACTCATGGGCCTTTTGACAGATGTTGTAGCTGGAAAAACATACTGAAGGTGTCCGGTATGACTCTTGAGGTCTTTGAAAATAGCTAAAGCTTGTTTTGATAATGGAACAATATGCTTAGCCCTCATTTTCATTTTTTCTGCAGAAATAGCCCACTCTGATTTTTCTAAGTCGATCTCTGACCACTCAGCATGTCTTAACTCACCAGGACGAACGAACACTAAAGCTGCTAATTTTAATGCTTGTTGAGTCAAGTAGGCTCCATCGTAGTTATGGATATCCCGAAGAAATTCACCAAGTTTTTTAGGGTCAGTAATACTAGCGTGGTGTTTTACTACCAGTGGGCCTAAAGACCCCCTTAAAACAACACTAAGGTCTGTTGTGGCTCTGTCAGTAGCGATTGCGTAACGAAATACTTGGCCGCATATTTGTAGTGTTCGATGAGCTGTTTCTGCATTGCCTCGATCTTCAATTTTTTTGATAGCAGATAGAAGTTCAGCAGGTCTAACTTTAGAAATCGACACTCTTCCTATAAAAGGAAAAACGTGCCGCTCTAGCATGCTCAGATTACGTGCAGCATTTTTGGGGACCCACTTAACTTTGTTCTTTTCGTGCCATTCTCTAGCAACTACTTCGAATGTATTCGCTGCTTCTTTTTTTGCCTCATATTTTTGGGTTTGCTTAAGTTCGCCTGGATCAATTGAATTAGCAAGACTCTTCTTTGCAATATCTCGCTTTTCTCTGGCATCTGCTAGCGTAAGGTGCGGATAAACACCTATTGATAAGGTTTTCTCTTTACCTAAAAAACGATATTTAAAACGCCAGTATTTGGAACCGTTAGGATGAACCAACATAAACAAGCCACCGCTATCAGAAAGCTTGTACTGCTTTTCTAAGGGTTTTGCATTACGAATTTGAATGTCAGTGAGTGCCATTTGGGGGTATAAGAATTTCGCTAAAATTAATGTACCCCCATTTATACCCCCAAAATATATGGGATGCAACTGCACTAAAATGGATAGTACCGGATTAAAAAACTAACTAAAACAACAAGTTATAAAATAATCCGGACATAGTTGGACCTAGATGGACAACTAAATTTTTTTAATGGTGCCCGGGGCCGGAATCGAACCGGCACGCCCAGAAGGCGAGAGATTTTAAGTCTCTTGTGTCTACCAATTTCACCACCCGGGCGGATGGAACCACGCTGAGAACCGCGTAGGAGTTAGTCTTCTTGCGGAGCGTATTTTAACCTTACCTACGCTTTTAAGCAAAAATATCTACATCTTTTTGAATAAGGCCCTGAAAACAACCAGGCCTTATTCTTAAAAATATGGAGGCGCGAACCAGAGTCGAACTGGTCTAAACGGCTTTGCAGGCCGCGGCATAACCGCTTTGCTATCGCGCCATAAACGCTCAATCTAGATTGAGAGTTATAAGTTAAAAAAAGGGAAAGCATTTTAGCTTTCCCTTTTTTAATTGTTTGGAGCGGGAAACGAGTCTCGAACTCGCGACCTCAACCTTGGCAAGGTTGCGCTCTACCAACTGAGCTATTCCCGCGTAAAGAAGCCAGTATTATAAGGGTTTTCAGACACTCGTCAAGCCCAAGATGACGATTATGTTTAGCTTTTGTGAATGTTCATTTGAGGCCAGGCGGCCTTCAAATAGTAAACCATTGACACCAATGTCAAAATTACTGCGACGTAGATTGAAATTTGCCCAATAATTTTTGTGCTGATTCCTAAAATTGGATCGTAATACAGTAGAAAAAGAATGGCGACCATTTGCATGACGGTTTTAATTTTACCTATCATCGCCACAGCAACACTGCCACGCTCACCGATGCTTGCCATCCATTCACGCAGCGCGCTAATAGTGATTTCGCGACCAATAATAATAAATGCAAAAAGCGCGCCTACGCGATTAAATTCAACAAGCACAATCAATGCTGCAGCCACCATTAATTTATCAGCTACAGGGTCTAAAAATGCGCCAAAAGCGGAGGTTAATTTCAGCTTGCGTGCATAGTAACCATCAAGCCAATCAGTAATGGCAGCCAAACCAAATACTGCCGTGGCAAGAACATTTGCAGCATGCTGAGAGAGATAATGTGGTTGTGCATAAAAAATACCCACAAACACAGGAATGAGGATAATCCGCGCCATTGTTAAGCTATTGGGTAAATTCCAAAACATTAATGCAGCTCCTGATATATTTTTTCTGCCAACATTTGACTAATCCCTTCAACTTGCGAGAGTTCATCCACGCTAGCATTTTTAACACCGTCCAAGCCACCAAACCTGACCAGTAATGCTTTACGGCGCTTCGCGCCTACCCCATTAATATCTTCCAAGGATGAGTGCATACGTGCTTTTCCACGCCTAGCTCTATGCCCTGTAATCGCAAAACGATGTGCTTCATCACGAATCTGTTGGAGCAGATGCAAGCCAATATGGTCTTTCTTTAAACCAATTGGCATTTCGCGGTCAGGAAAGAACATTTGCTCCAAACCTGGCCTACGCTCTTCGCCTTTTGCAATCCCAACTAAGAGGATATCAGCTAATCCAACTTCTTGCATAACCTCGACAGCAACTCCAAGCTGGCCTTTGCCACCATCAATAAACACCAAGTCAGGGCGCTTACCCTCACCTGCCGCCACTTTTTTATAGCGTCGTGTTAATGCATCACGCATTGCAGCATAGTCATCACCCGGCGTGATGCCTGTAATGTTATAACGGCGATACTCAGAATTTTGCAATGCACCTTTATCAAACACCACACAAGATGCTACCGTTGCCTCGCCCATAGTGTGACTAATATCAAAGCACTCAATACGTTCGACCGAATCCCCTAAATCTAGCGCCTCGCGCAAAGCTATCAATCTTGCTTGTTGGTTTGAATGCTGTGCAGTACGCTGTTGAAGTGCTAACTCAGCATTGGTTTCTGCCATTTTCATCCATACCCGTTTATCGCCAACAGGGTTGGTATTAATCTTCACTTTGCGCCCAGCTTGCTCGGTAAACACTTCTTCCAAGGCCTCTGTTTCAATGGGCACGCCAACAATAATAAGTGGCGGCATTTTCTGAGCAACATAATATTGCTCTAAAAATGCACGCATAGTGTCTTCTAACTCACCGCCGTCCGCATTTTTTGGGAAGAAGCTTTTATCACCCAAATGACGTCCACCACGGATCATTACCAAATTCACACAGTGTTGACTTTCGAGTGATACGCAAGCAATCACGTCGGCATCATTCACTGCAAAATCACTCACAAACTGTTTAGCCTGCACTTGCCTCAGGCTCTGCATACGGTCGCGATAAACTGCAGCCAACTCATACTGCTCAAGCTCTGCAGCGGCCATCATCTTTTCGCCAAGTTCATCCATCACCTGCTGTTCTTTGCCTTGCAAAAACATGCTCGCATGACTAACATCTCGACGATAATCTTCTTCAGAGATTAAGGCCACGCATGGCGCAGTACATCGCTCAATTTGATATTGCAAACAAGGGCGTGTGCGGTTCGAAAAAACGGTGTTTTCACAAGTGCGCAACATGAATACTTTTTGCAACAATTGAATACTTTCCCTTACTGCAACTGCATTAGGAAACGGACCAAAGTAATTATTACCCTTACGTTGCGTGCCACGATGAAAGGCTAAGCGCGGATATTCATCACCCGTCAGCGTAATATATGGATAAGTTTTATCATCGCGAAATAGCACGTTATAACGCGGCATATAGCTCTTGATGAGGTTATTCTCAAGAAGCAAGGCCTCAGCTTCCGAATGGGTGACCGTGGTTTCAATATCTACGATTTGCGCCACCATCATGCGCGTACGTGGACTAGGGACATTCTTGTTAAAGTATGAAGAAACCCGCTTCTTTAAGTCTTTCGCCTTACCTACATAAATCACCTCATCGCTTGCGTTTTTCATGCGATAAACACCCGGCAAATTGGGTAAGTTTTTTAGTATAGGTTTGGGGTTAAATTGCTCGGTCATGACAAAAAACTACTTACTTAATACCTAACTCAGCTAAGCGCAAACGCTTAGCCTCTTCTTCTTTACGCACATCATCAATCACACGCATCACCGTCTTCAAATCGACGGCTTTTGTACTCTCACTGAAGTTCCCAGTTAATGGGGTTTCAACAGTCAAATTACCATGCGAGAACAAACCCCAAATCTCTTTAGCATATTGCGTGGTAAGTAACTCCGGCGCAAAACGACCAAAGTAATCTCTTAAATTATTCACATCGCGCTCAAGCATATCCTCAGCATGGTTATTACCTGCTGCATCCACCGCCTGAGGCAGGTCGATAATCACAGGGCCATCGCTAGCCAACAAAATATTAAACTCAGACAAGTCACCATGAATGATGCCAGCACACAGCATACGTACCACTTCCAGTAGCAAAACTTCGTGATACTTGCGAGCGTCCTCTGGCGAAAAAGCAATATCATTAAGCCTAGGCGCTGCGTTACCCTCTTCATCCACCACCAACTCCATGAGCAATACACCCTCGTAAAAGTTGTGGGGCTTAGGAACCCGAACGCCAGCCGCCGCGAGTCGATAAAGCGCATCAACTTCATGACTTTGCCAAGCTTGCTCTTGAAGTTTGCGGCCGTATTTTGAGCCTTTTTCCATGGCACGTGCTTGACGACTATTTTTAGTTTTACGACCTTCGGTATAGTCCACGCTTTGCCTAAAACTTCGTTGATTCGCCTCTTTGTAAACCTTTGCACAACGCACATCATCGCCGCAACGAACAACATAAACAGTGGCTTCTTTGCCACTCATCAACTGGCGAATGACATCATCGACCAAGCCATCCTCAACAAGCGGCTTCAGTCTTTCCGGAATTTTCATTAAGACTTACTCAAATATAAATTAATCATCTAGAAGCTTACCTGCAATCGCCCAGTCTTCATAAGCCACCTCATCAAACGTGATATAGGTGTAGCTCGCTGGCTTATTCGCCACACGCTGCATGGTCTCAGTCACTTCTTTGGCAATCTCAGCCTTTTGCTCACGACTAAGTGCGCCAGCATGTTTAATATTAATATATGGCATGATGTTCTCCTTGAAAGAGTCGCTAAGCCCACATGCTAGCTTATAGACAACAAAAATGCAGTCGTTTTTAGCAGTTTTAGTTTATTCCCAAAGTAAAAAGGCTGATGAAGCTATAATGTATCCAACCTTTATCGATTTATCACACCACTCAATATCCAATGCTTAGTTATCGACACGCTTTTCATGCAGGCAATCATGCCGATGTACTTAAACACTTTGTGCTCATGCAAGTCATCGCGCATGCAGCCCAAAAAGACAAACCCTTTTGGTATATCGACACCCATGCAGGTGCCGGCCAATATTCATTAGACGGAGGCTATGCGACTCAAAATGCAGAATATGAATCAGGGATTGCTAAGCTTTGGAATGAAAGCGACTTACCACAGCCGCTATTCAATTATGTGGGCTATATAAAAAGCTTAAATCAGCCTTCGAGCCCCAAAACAGCAAAGTTAAATATTTATCCAGGGTCACCTCTCTGTGCTCAAGCCTTATTAAGAGCGGACGACCGTATGCGCCTATTTGAACTGCATCCAAGTGACTTTGATATCTTGCGTGAAAACTTTAAAGGTCATCAACGCACAGTCAAAATAGATATGATTAATGGTTTTGCCGGCATCAAAGCGATACTTCCGCCACCGCCACGCCGTGCGGTCATTTTAATCGACCCGCCTTATGAAGAAAAACAAGACTACCAACGTGTCGTAGAGATGATTAAAGACAGCCTACAACGCTTCGCCACTGGAACTTACATCGTGTGGTATCCGCTACTTCAGCGACCAGAACCTGATCAAATGTTGGACAAGCTAAATCAACTTGGCTTAAAAAGCTGGCTCAATGTAAGCTTGACGGTTCAAGAACCTTCGATTGAAGGCTTTGGTATGTTTGGCAGTGGGTTATTTATAGTGAACCCACCGTGGACACTACCAAACACCTTAAATGAAGTGATGCCTTATTTAACTAAAAAGCTTGCTGTAGATCATGGCGCAAATTTTGAGATTGACAACCATATCAGTTAAATACTTCGTGCTTCGAAGTGGGTATCTGTAGGTGGTTCCGTATATAGATTAAAGTGATAAACAGTTAGCGTACGACCATCTTCAGTTTCAACCTTTACACGCCATTCGCCGGACTGAACATTCTGTTTGTAAGTATAGCCACGGAAGCCGCCCTGCCTCCCGCCTGACAAGCCAAACCCAATACGCGATACGACTTCCCAGCCCTGCTTTTCATCGTAATGCTCCCAACGATGATATAGCGAAGTGCTGATACCGCTCGGTGCAAACACTGCTGAAACGCAATAAACGCGGCTTCCTGCAGACACATGCAAATCATTAGAAAGTAATCGCCAAGGTTTATACCAGGGTGCCTTTTCTACCACGATCAACATGTCTCCATTATTTTTTTCAAGATTTATTCCAATTTGCATATCACGCTTCACCAATGGGACTGGCGGAATAAAATCCAGTACATAAGCCACGCTCAACACACTAGCAATCATCCAAACAGGCCAGGCGCGCCCAGGGCAACCTGGTGTTTTCTTACGTAAATAATGTGTGAGTGAAGCGCCAGTAAGTGTACTTAAATAAAACCAAACAGGCAGAATGCTACCCAGCATAAAAGGCAGTAAGAAATTAAACACCAAAATCGCACACAAACCGAAAAGCGCCCAAGTTAACGTAAATCAGTGATAGTGATGATCGATATACTCATTGGCGACAAGCAAGAAGCCCAAACCCAACGACCAAAATAGCGCAAGAAAGTGGTTCGAACTTTTAAAATACATAATAAATAAGCAACTAAATAAGCTACCAAATAAAAATTGCAGAATAAAAATTGGAGCGTTTTTTTGCCAGTCTGGACGAATAGAGTGTTTTAACAGTTCCATTTCAGACATTGAAGCATGCGCATGACTTCTATGCCCCATCCAATAAAGAATTAGACCTGCAGCAAGTAAATAAGCGGCAAGAAACCACAAATCAGAAGGATTGATTTGGCGACCAATGGTGAGCGCATCCCACAAAAAACCGCCAAAGAAGGCAATGGCTGGCAACAGGTTTTTCAAGCTAAATGTCATATCGAGCTTGAAAAACCTTGCCAAAAACTGACTAAGAAACTTGAGCAATGCCTATCACTTTTTTAGGTTGATACGCATCCATCAAATTGAAGTTGAGATACTGATAGATTTGGGCGTGATGTGCGCTGATGGTGTCACCCACGACCGTTAAGTATTCTGCTGTTGTTGGTAAGCGTCCTAGCTTTGCACAGACGGCAGCAAGTTCAGCAGA
>CAIQBW010000031.1 GCA_903870165.1 uncultured Methylophilaceae bacterium
GTCAGACGATCACGGTTATGTCTGGCGGCCATAGCGAATTGGAACCACCCCTTCCCATCTCGAACAGGGCCGTGAAACGATTCTGCGCCAATGATAGTATGCTTCGTGCATGCGAAAGTAGGTCACCGCCAGACTCTTTATACAAAACCCTAGTCAGTAATGACTGGGGTTTTTTCATTTCAAGTCCTTATTCTTCATCAGATTGTCATAATTGCTTGTCACTATATCGCCATGAATAAGCCTTGGAGCCATCATGCCTTATAAATTAGCTTTCTATAGAAATCGCTTTCTTGCTTGGGATAGTGCGCTTTGTATTAGCGTAAACAAAACAAGCCACTATCGCGCAGTACGCATTTTCTTTAGATTGATTAGTAGATTAGGAGATGGTGTATTTTGGTACACAGTGATGCTGGGGATTATGCTCACGAAGGGTGAGCCTTCCTATTTGCCAGTATTGCATATGGCAGGTGCCGGTTTAACAGGCACCTTAATTTATAAATGGATTAAGGGTAAAACCTTACGCCCCCGTCCTTACGAAGTGCATCAGGATATTTGGTTAACTGGACGTCCTTTAGATCGCTTTAGTTTTCCTTCAGGGCACACCTTACACGCGGTTGCTTTTTGTGCGGTTGGTTTGTTTTACTATCCACAATTAGCTACTTTGCTTCTACCATTTACCGTTTTGGTTGGACTATCTCGTGTAGTGCTTGGCTTGCATTATCCAAGTGATGTAATTGCTGGTGCCACAATTGGTGGCCTTAGCGCAATGCTTTTTATCTTGATTTAACTACCTAATTGTTAGGTAAAAAGTAGCTGATTGGTGCTGGATGCATCAACGCTAAATCACCAAGGCATGATAAGCGCCAAGCGCTTAATTGTGTATCATTTAAATGCAGTAACTCTGCCTTCCAGGCGGGTTTCTCACCACTTAATACAATTCCTATTTCTGCAATCGCTGTCTGTGTTTTAGCGATGTAATACACGAAGTGTTTAAATACCCGTCTATCAACTATCCGCGCGCTCAAATAAATAATGTGTGGAATCTTTGCTGTGCGCAGCATTCCATCCCAAAAGCTCAGCCGTGTTAACGCTTTTTTAGTTTCATTAAATGAGCATGGATAGTTTTCGCTGATAAAGGTTGTTAAGAGGCGCTTGTGTTTGTTAATTAGCTTGCTTGGAGATGTATGAAGCAATGGTTCTAAGTGCGCGTCCATGGCCCATTCTGATGCGATATGCGCGAGCATGCCATTATCTGTCCACATTTCTTCATGCGCAGGGACAAAGTGATTATGGGCAATCACATCAACATACAAATGGCTAGCATAGCCGATTGCAATCGCGAGTTCCTCTTCGGTTTCGGCTTGTGCTAGCAAATGGTGGGCATGCTGCCAGTCGTGCGTGTCTTTAAAGTGTTTGGAGACAATTGCTAGGTCAGGTAAACATGCACCCGCCATCACTAAATCAGGGAAGTTCTGAACAGCTTTTCTGAGTCTTGGATCAAGCGCGGGCATCGCCCATAGCAGGGAGTGCGCAAAGTATAAATGGGTCATGAGGCCCCATGCGTTCGCGTCAGCAGCATGAAGTATGATGGGGATTAACCAACAGAGCTTATAGAGTTGCTTTTTCATGAGTAAGCAATTTGCACGGCTGAGGTTAAGGTAGTGTGAAGATTTGATGATGGTATGATGACAGTCGTTATCGATCACACTTGTTTGCTATACTGCACGCCAAGTTTTATATCTAAATATTGAGGAAGTTATGGAAAGTCCATTTAAAGGAAAGACAGGGTTACGTCGCTTAATTAATGCATTTGGATATTCGATGGAAGGCTTGTCAGCTGCCTACAAGAATGAAGATGCCTTTAGACAAGAGCTACGTTTAGCCTTGGTATTGATTCCTTTAGCGGCTTATCTTGGTCACTCTGGTATGGAGCGCGCCGTGATGATTGCCTGTGTGTTCTTAGTGATTATTGTTGAGTTACTCAATTCTTCTGTTGAAGCAACGGTTGACCGTATTTCTTTAGACCATCACTTGCTTGCGAAGCGCGCTAAAGATATTGGGAGTGCAGCTGTGCTATTAAGCTTGCTTAATCTCGTTGTTGTTTGGTCTTTGGTGCTTTGTCCTGCTTTATAAAAGAATTGTGACATTTCATATAACTGTCATAAAGCGTCGCTAACATAAGCTTGTTAGCGACCGTCATCGCGGCGCCATAATCAAGGCCGTAGCATTGAAAATCCTATTTATCTCTGATGTTTATTTCCCGCGCATCAATGGTGTTTCTACCTCAATCCGTACCTTTGTAAAGCAAATGCAGGACATGGGCCATACCGTGCATTTGATTGCACCTGAATATGGCGTGAAAACTGAAGATGAGGCCTGGATTAAACGTATTCCAGCGCGCAGTATTTACTTCGATCCAGAAGACAAGCTCATGAAATACGGCGTTGCCTTGGATGGTTTGATGGCACTGCGTAGTGAAGAGTATGACATCGTGCATATTCATACGCCGTTTGTTGCGCATTACTTAGGCTTAAAGCTTTCACACTTGCTTGATGTGCCATGTGTGGAGACCTATCACACCTTCTTTGAAGATTACTTACATCACTATCTTCCATTCATTCCAAAAGGCATAGCAAAAGGCATCGCGCGCTTTATTTCGCGGCGCCAATGTAATGCGGTGGATGCGATTGTTGCCCCGTCCCAGCCGATGCTCGATGTCTTACGTCAATATGGCGTGAAATCAAAAGCGGAAGTGGTTCCAACTGGCTTGCAAGCCCATAGCTTTGCAAAAGCCGATGGCGCAGCGTTCAGAGCGAAATACGGCATTGCGGCTGATCGGCCGATGGGTCTTTTTGTGGGCCGCGTCGCCTTTGAGAAAAACATCAGCTTCTTGCTCCGTATGTGGGTCGATTTGATTAAAAAGCAGCCGAACGCACTTTTAGTTGTTGCCGGTGAAGGCCCTGCAGAAGCAAGTCTGCATGCGTTAAGTAAGGAGCTGAACCTTGAAGACAATATTAAGTTTATCGGTTATTTAGACCGCAACACTGAGCTTAATGCCTGTTATCAAAGTGCGGATGTGTTTGTGTTTTCATCATTAAGTGAAACGCAAGGCCTGGTCTTGCTTGAAGCGATGGCTCAAAGCACCCCTGTTGTTGCGATTGCTGAGCTAGGGACTAAGTCGATATTGGTGGAAGGCGAGGGTGCCTTGATCGCGCCGCATAATGAAATGATTTTTGCGGACAAAGTGTATTCACTCCTCAGTAACAAATCTGATCGCAATGCGCTGGGTAAGGCTGCCTATCATTATTCAAAAACACGCTGGACAGATCGTGCACAAGCAGAGCGTATGATTAATTTCTATCAAGATGTGACCACCTCGATTTAAGTATTGATTGGCCAATAAAAAAGCTGGCCTAGGCCAGCTTTTTTATTGGATCAAGGTTAACCAAAACGACCAGTAATATAATCTTCCGTTTCTTTTCGCTGTGGTTTGATGAAAATCTCATCTGTTATACCAAATTCAATAAGTTCACCAAGATACATGTAAGCAGTAAAGTCTGAGCAACGAGCTGCTTGCTGCATATTATGCGTAACAATCGCAATCGTGTACTCTTCTTTTAGATGATGAATAAGCTCTTCAATTTTGCCTGTTGAAATTGGATCAAGTGCTGAAGTAGGCTCATCAAGTAACAAGATATCTGGCTTGTTTGCAATTACACGTGCAATACATAATCGTTGTTGTTGGCCGCCAGATAGTGACAATCCACTTTGATTAAGCTTGTCTTTCACTTCAGTCCAAATGGCTGCCTTGCTGAGCGCCCATTCGACTCTATCATCCATCTCGGCTTTGGATAATTTTTCATATAAACGGACACCAAAGGCAATGTTTTCATAAATTGACATTGGAAAAGGCGTTGGTTTTTGAAACACCATCCCAATTCTTGATCTTAGAAGATTCAAGTCTTGTTTGGGATTTAAAATGTTTTCCCCATGAAAATTGATTTCACCAGTGGCTACTTGGTTTGGATAGAGGTCATACATTCTATTGAGCGTTCGAAGCAATGTTGATTTGCCACACCCTGAAGGTCCAATAAAAGCGGTTACTTGTCTATGCGCAATGTCGAAACTAATATTCTTTAACGCATGATATCCACCATAATAGAAATTCAAATCACGAATTTCTAAAGCATTTGTACTGGAATTTAAACGAGAGGCAGTGAAATTACTTTTTTCGTCTGTCTTTATATCTAGTTTGATGGCCATGCCCTTTTATCCTTTATTTTTGTCACGGAAAAATACCCGTGCTAGTATATTCAAGCTTAAAACGCCTAATGTGATTAATAATGCGCCAGCCCATGCAAGTCCAACCCAATTATCATAAGGACTCATTGCAAATTGGAAGATCACCACTGGTAAGTTGGCGATAGGTGCATTCATATTCATTGAATAAAACTGATTGTTGAGTGCTGTAAAAAGTAATGGTGCGGTCTCGCCACTGACGCGGGCTAGAGCAAGTAATACGCCAGTCATTACACCGCTTTTTGCTGCTCTTAGTACAATCATAAGAGATACTTTCCACTTAGGGGCCCCCAAAGCATACCCGGCCTCTCTTAAGCTTCCTGGCACAAGTTGCAACATATTCTCAGTGGTTCTAACTACTACAGGGATTGCAATTAATGTAAGTGCCATGCTGCCAGCCCAGCCAGAGAAATGCTGTGCTTGCGCAACAACTAAAGCATAGACAAATAAACCAATAACGATAGATGGGGCAGACAACATAATGTCTGTTACGAACCTAGTAATAGGCGCAATTCGACTCTTATTGCCATACTCTGATAAGTAGATCCCAGCTAGAACCCCAATCGGTGTGCTTATTAGGGTGCAGCTTCCTACCATTAAAAGACTACCAACAATTGCATTTTGTAAGCCACCGCCAGCTGTACCCGCAGCTGGCGTGCTTGCAGTAAACATCGCCCAATTAACTGAGGAAAAGCCTTTGATAAATAAAATACTAAGAATCCATAGTAAGAAAAACATACCAATCATCATGGCGACCATACAGAGAGCTAATGCAAAATTGTTAGTTCTTTTTCTATTGGCCAATATGGCTTTTTTAAGCGTTAATGCATCACTCATGATTTAGTTCCTTGTTTCTTTTCCATTTGTTTTAACATCAGTTTTGCAAGTGAAAGAATAGTGACGGTAATAACGAAAAGTGCTAATCCTAATGCGAACAATGAGGAGAAATGCAAGCCAGGCTCGGCTTCACCAAATTGATTCGCCAAGGTTGATGCAATTGAACTGCCTGGCGCAAATAGAGATGGAAGGATACGTTGTGCGTTACCAATCACAAAAGTGACCGCCATTGTTTCACCTAAGGCACGTCCCAAGCCCAACATTATTCCACCGACTACGCCTGCTTTGGTATAAGGAAGAATGATATGTCTAGCAACCTCCCAAGTTGTACAGCCTAAACCGTAAGCCGATTCCTTGAGGACGGGCGGAACAATATCAAATACATCACGCATCACTGCTGCAATAAATGGCAGAATCATGAGTGCAAGAATTAAGCCAGCACAAAGCATCCCAATACCATTAGGTGCGCCCGAAAACAATACGCCTATATAGGGAAGTTTTCCAAGTGTAGAGGAAAGAGCTGGCTCAATATGTTCTGCAAAAAATGGCGCAAAGACAAAAAGACCAAACATCCCGTAAATGATAGAAGGCACAGCTGCTAAAAGCTCAACCGCAATTCCTAATGGACGACGTAATCTTATTGGACAGATTTCTGTTAAAAATAATGCTATCCCAAAACTAAGCGGTGTCGCGATGATTAGCGCAATAAAAGATGAGACTAACGTCCCGTAGATTGAGATGAGTCCACCGAATTTTTGTTTGTTAACATCCCAGTCGGCGCTGAAAAAGAAGCCAACCCCAAACTCTTTTAATGCAGGAAGTGCGTTAATAATTAATGAAATAATGATGCCAAGAAGCACAATCAAAACAACTAATGCAGAAAGTTGAGAGACAACTAAAAAGGCCCCATCCTGAATACGTTGTACTTTTGATGTCTTATCGTTGCGAATCGAAGATTTTTGCGAACTTGAAGAGGCGATCATAATTTCCAAAATTTCGTTTATTAAAGGGCTTAAAAAAGAAGCCCTCGATAGGGCTTCTCTCCTTACTTTTTTTAAGTATTACTTAGTAATAACTTGAGACCAAACACTTTTTTCAATGTAGTTTACTGTTTCATCTGGAAGTGGCACATAGTCCAAATCTGTTGCAAGTTGTTTGCCTTGTTTCAAACCGAAGTCAAAGAACTTCATTACTTCAGCAGTCTTTGCTTTATCTGAAGGCGCTTTGTACATGAGAATGAATGTGGCGCCAGTGATTGGCCAAGCATTTGCGCCAGGTGCATTGGTAATGAATGTTGCCATTCCTGGAAATTTAGTCCAGTCTG
Source organism: uncultured Methylophilaceae bacterium (assembly GCA_903870165.1). Taxonomy (GTDB): domain Bacteria; phylum Pseudomonadota; class Gammaproteobacteria; order Burkholderiales; family Methylophilaceae; genus Methylopumilus_A. The sequence goes on from CAIQBW010000031.1 coordinate 6,461, forward strand.
TACCAGATGCTGCAGCTGCAAATGTTTTGTCATCAGGTAAAACATATTTGCCGTCAGCATTTTGTAATGACGTGTAAGTCATGTTGTTCTTTTTAGCAAACGCATATTCTACGTAGCCAATTGAATTTTTAACGCGTGTAACGTTAGCTGCAACACCTTCGTTGCCTTTACCGCTCACTGTTGATGTTGCTGGCCAGTTAACTGTCTTGCCGAAGCCAACTTCTTCTTTCCAAGCTGGGCTTACTTTTGATAGGTAGTTGGTGAAAACTGCTGTTGTACCAGAACCATCAGAACGTGTTACGACGTTAATAACATTCGCTGGAATGTTTAGGCCAGGATTAAGAGCAGTAATGCGTTTGTCATTCCAAGAAATAATCACACCTTGGAAAATTTTAGCGAGTACATCAGGTGTTAATTTCAATTCACCTGGTTTTACGCCTTCGATATTAACCACTGGCACTACACCGCCAACGATTGCTGGGAATTGAATTTGACCTTTAGCTTGTAGATCTTCTGGTTTTACAGGGTCGTCTGTTGCACCAAAATCGACTGTTTTTGCATTGATTTGCTTAATACCACCACCAGAACCGATTGATTGGTAGTTTAAATTGTTACCTGTTTTTGCTTTATATGCTTCTGACCATTTTGAAAGTACTGGGTAGATAAATGATGAGCCTGCGCCTGTCATTTCGGCAGCAGATGCTGAGATAGTCACTGTTGCAGCAGCTGTTAGTAAAACAGCTGACAATGTTTTCTTAATATTAAAATTCATGAATTTCTCCAGATCGGTTGGCTTAATTAAACAAGCTCTACTTTATGCCCGTAATATTACATTTTTGTGACATTTTTTGCGAAACATTCTGTGTGCTTTTTAGATTTATTTTGATCAGATTCTTAGCGTGTTTTGTTTGATGTATAATTTGAGGCTAATTCAAGGTTTATGGTAGTTATGGAATCAGAAGAGCTCAATCTCATAGGCAATCGCCTTGTCGATCTCGCCGAGCGCCAACATGCGCTTCGGGGGTATCTTTGACTTTGAAAACAAACAACAACGCCTAGAAGAAGTTAGTCAACTTCTAGAAGATCCAAATATTTGGAATGATAATGAGCGCTCACAAAAGCTAGGAAAAGAGCGACGTGAGTTAGAAGGTGTTGTTAAATCGCTTGTCGATATTGATGCGGGCATTCGTGACGCCTCAGAGCTGTTTGAGATGGCGAAAGATGAGAATGACGAAGGCACGCTTTTAAGTATTGCAGCGGATAGTCTTGAACTTGAAAAGCAACTTGAGGGGATGGAGTTTCGCCGCATGTTTGCGAATCCCATGGACCCGAACAATTGCTTCATGGACTTCCAGTCGGGCAGTGGTGGCACGGAAGCGCAAGATTGGGCTTCAATGTTGCTTCGCATGTATTTACGTTATTGCGAGCGCAAAGGCTTTAAAGTTGAAGTGCTCGAAGAATCTGAAGGGGATATTGCAGGGATTAAAAGCGCATCACTTAAAATTTCTGGTGAATATGCTTATGGCTATTTGCGGAGCGAGTCAGGCGTTCACCGCTTAGTCCGTAAGTCACCATTTGATTCTGGTAATCGTCGTCATACGTCATTTGCGAGCGTGCAAGTATTCCCAGAGATTGATGATTCGATTGAGGTGGATATCAACCCTGCGGATTTACGAATTGATACCTACCGTGCCAGCGGTGCGGGCGGTCAGCATATTAATAAGACGGACTCTGCCGTGCGTATTACGCATATTCCAACCAATACTGTAGTGCAGTGTCAAAACGACCGGTCGCAACATCGCAATAAAGCTGAAGCCATGAATATGCTTAAAGCACAGCTTTATCAGCTAGAGCTCAATAAGCGTAATGAAGAAAAACAAGCCTTAGAAGATGCCAAGACTGACATCGGCTGGGGCCACCAAATTCGCAGCTACGTGCTAGACCAATCACGCATTAAAGATTTACGCACGAATGTAGAAATCGGTAATACACAAGGTGTGCTTGATGGCGACCTTGACCCATTTATATCTGAAAGTTTAAAGCAGGGAGTTTGAAGTGAGTGAACATCTAAATCCGCCATTGCAAGACGAAAATCATGTCATCGCCGAGCGCCGTGAAAAGCTAAAGGCGATTCGTGCCGCTGGCGTTGCGTTCCCTAACGATTTTAAGCCTGAGCATTTCGCCGCTGATTTACATCAGCAATACGGCGAGCTTGAAAATGAAGCGTTAGAAGGTAAGGCTGTGACCGTAAAAGTTGCTGGCCGCATGATGCTAAAACGTGTGATGGGTAAAGCGAGTTTTGCGACGGTGCAAGATCGCTCTGGTCGTGTTCAGCTCTTTATCTCTAAAGATAATATTGGCGAAGAAATTTACGAATCATTCAAACATTGGGACTTGGGCGATATTGTTGCTGCGGTTGGCGTGGTGTTCAAAACAAAAACGGGTGAGCTATCTATTAAGGTGAGTGAGCTACGTTTGCTCACTAAATCTCTACGTCCTCTTCCTGAAAAATTCCATGGCCTCGCTGACCAAGAGATTAAGTATCGCCAGCGTTATGTAGACATGATTGTTTCAGAAGAAACACGTAATACTTTTAAAGCGCGTAGCAAGATCGTTTCTGCCATTCGTAACTTCATGGTGGAGAACGAGTTCTTGGAAGTGGAAACGCCGATGTTGCACCCAATTCCAGGCGGTGCTTCAGCAAAACCATTTGTGACGCATCACAATGCTTTGGACATGCAAATGACCTTGCGTATTGCGCCTGAGCTTTATCTGAAACGCTTGATTGTTGGCGGCTTTGAGCGCGTGTTTGAAGTGAACCGCAACTTCCGTAATGAAGGTGTAAGCGTTCGCCACAATCCTGAATTTACGATGATGGAATTTTACGCGACTTACACCGATTACAAATGGCTGATGGACTACACTGAAAACTGTATCCGTGCTGCGGCGATGTCGGCTTGTGGCACTGCGACCTTGCAATACCAAGGCCGTGAATTGGATTTTAGTAAACCTTTCCAACGCTTAACGATTGTGGGCGCGATTAATAAATACGCACCGCAATATACGGCTGAACAATTGCTAGATGAAGCGTTTCTCCGCAAAGAGTTACTTAAATTTGGCGTGAAAGCCTTTGACCACGCTGGTTTAGGCGCATTGCAACTTGCTTTGTTTGAAGAAACGGCAGAAAGCCAGTTGTGGGAGCCTACTTATATTATCGATTATCCAATCGAGGTTTCACCGCTGGCGCGTGCTTCAGATGCGAATCCTGAAATCACAGAGCGCTTTGAGCTCTTTATTACAGGTCGTGAAATTGCTAATGGCTTCTCAGAACTTAACGATGCTGAAGATCAAGCGGCGCGCTTTCATGCTCAAGTGGCTGCCAAAGAAGCGGGAGATGATGAAGCGATGTATTACGATGCTGACTTTATCCGCGCGCTTGAGTATGGCATGCCGCCAACAGGTGGTTGCGGTATTGGTGTCGACCGTTTGGTGATGCTCCTCACGGACAGCCCAAGCATTCGTGACGTGATTCTATTCCCGCACATGCGCAAAGAGGTTTAAGTGATATAACCTAAGCCAAGTCCAATTAAGCCACTGGCGATAACGACCACTAAAGTATTCGCTTTAAATTTAGTGAGTGCAATAAACGCTAAACTTGCAATAACTAACCCAGCAATATTAAGTTGCTGGGTTTTTTCTTGCCAAAAAGTATGAAGTGCAAAAAACACAGCCAAATTCAAAATCACCCCAACCACTGCCGCGGTAATCGCTGTTAAAGGTGCGGCGAGCTTAAGTTGGCTTCGAGTAGTTTCAATCAATGGGGCCCCTAAAAAGATCATCATAAAACTTGGTAAGAAGGTAAAGAAGGTTGCAACGCTGGCCGTAGCTAAGCCTGAGACCCAGAGCGATGCATTAGGGAGTGCATGATTCACCCATCCACTGACAAAGCTAATGAAGGTGATGACCATAATGAGCGGACCTGGTGTCGTTTCGCCCAGCGCCAAACCATCCATCATTTGTGTGGCGGATATCCAGTGGTAATGCTCAACTGCGCCTTGAAAAACATAAGGTAAGACTGCGTAAGCCCCACCAAAGGTCAGTAAAGCTGCTTTGGTAAAGAACAAAGCGGTTTGGCTGAGTAAACCATCAACGCCAAAAGTTCTCGCTATTAGATAAAAAGCAAATCCACCAAAAGCAATTCCAAAAATTAGCGTTTTAAGTAAACGAGTGAGTTGATACTTTGCATGCTCAGGGATGGGGGTGTCGTCATCAATGATGGCAGGCAAGTGTGCACTATTTTGACTAGCCCTATACGTCGAGGCTTTGAAGGCTTGTGGCAGAAAATGGCTGGCAACCCAGCCAGACATTGCTGCCATCAAGACGATCAATGGGAATGGTAATTTGAAAAATAAAATGCCAACAAATGATAGTGCTGCAATAAGCAAAAGTAAGGGGTGTTTCAAGGCGCGCGAGCCAATTCGGTAAGCTGCAAATAACACAATCGAAACCACAGCTGGCTTGATGCCACTGAAGATGCTTTGTATCAGCGGTAAGTCACCGTACTGCATATACAAAACACCCAGGCCAACCAATATAAAGAATGACGGGAGAATGAATAGCAAGCCGGCTATTAAGCCACCTATTGTTTTGTGCATGAGCCAGCCGATATAAATCGCCAACTGTTGAGCTTCTGGGCCTGGTAAAAGCATACAAAAATTCAGTGCATGAAAAAAACGCGCCTCTGAAATCCAGCGCTTTTCCACCACAAGCTCTTGATGCATGATGGCAATCTGCCCAGCAGGTCCGCCAAAGCTAATAAAACCAAGTTTAAGCCAATAGAGAAAAGCTTGTTTTAATGTGATGTTGTTTTTTGTCATACAGATGTAAAAAAATCACTATAAATTATTTGATGGATGCAATACCTAGAATCATAAAGCATAAGCCTTCCAGAACTGTTGTTGTATTTTTACAACAAAATTCAACTAAATCGTTTCTTGTCATCTAATTGTAATAATTGGTCTTCAAAATCGCACCCGTGCTAGATAGTTTAGTAAAAGATTTTTTGTGGTTTTATGTTTTATTTTGATTTTTAACTGGGAGTGTTTATGAAATCTATCAAAATGCGTGGCATCTGTGCTGCGGTAACTGGTGCTTTGTTGTTCGGCTTCGGCGCGAACGCAATGGCTGACTCATCTGTTGATATTGTTAATGCGTTGATTGCTAAAGGCGTGTTGACTGAAGAAGAAGGTGCTTTGATTACTAAAGGCGCTAAAGAAGAAAAAGCTGCAAACGCTGCCGCAATTAAAAAAGCTGGCAAGTTGTCAGTTTCTGATGCTATCGACAACGCGCAAGTTTATGGTGATGTTCGTGTTCGTCACGAAACACGTTGGGCATCAGATGCATCAACAGCAAACGCTAAAGGTGATTACACAAGAAATCGTGAGCGTTACAAAATCACTTTAGGTGTTAAAACCGAATCAGATTCAGGTAATTGGTATTCAGATTTAGCGTTTGCAATGGGTAAAGCAGGTAGATCAGACAATGCAACATTTGGTGGTGATGGTAACTCTCTTCAAGGCGCATCTGGAACTGTTGATTCTGGCAAAGAAGGTTTGTTTGTAAAGCGAGCAATGGTTGGTTTTAAAGCTACTGATTGGCTAACTTTGGAAGCTGGTCGTATTGCTAATCCGCTATATACAACTGAAATGGTTTGGGATAAAGACTTAACGCTTGATGGTGCAACTGCAAAAGTAAATTATAAAATGGGTGACACCAAATTATTCTTTACAGGCGTTGCAGCTCAATATAGAGGTGATGACAAACAATATACCTTAGGCAATGGCGTTAACAACGTAAGCTCTAATAACGTGTTTATGGGGCAAGCTGGTTTTGAAACGCCAATTACTGAACAGTTAAAAGGCAAAGCGGCTGTAACATTCTATAAATATGGTAGTAATAAAGCGGCTGGCATTTTCGCACCAGGTGCCGCAACCGCTACATTAGGTGGTCAGGTAACTGGTACTAACAATCTTGACGTTATTGAAGTTCCAGCAGAATTAAACTACAAGTTATCTGATACAAAGAGCTTCAAGCTTTATGGTGATTGGGTTGTTAACACTGATGCTGACGCTCGTGCACGTGCAGCTGGTGATACATCAAGCGCCAAAAATGATGATACTGCCTGGATGTTGGGCTTGTCATATGCTAGTCAAGCAGGCAAAAAACCAGCTGCTGGTGATTACAATGCGAGAGTTTGGTACCAAGAGACTGGTTTGTATGCACTTGACCCAAATGCAGTTGACTCTGACTTCTTTGATTCTAAAATCAACGTAAAAGGCGCAGTGTTCAAAGCAGAATACCTAGTTAAGGACAATGTATTCGCAAACTTCGCTTATGGTCATGGCTCACGTTATAATTCTGCTGCTCAAACTGCTGGTGTAGCTGGTGATACAGGGTACAACTTGAAGAACATGGACTTGCTTCAACTTGATTTGACATACAAGTTCTAATCTCCTAATTCCAAGCAATGCTTCGAATGTAAAAAACCCGCTTCGGCGGGTTTTTTATTGCTTGTCAAAATTCTGTTTTATTTCTTATTTATGATAAGAGCATAGTATTCATAATTAATCAGGACACTCGTATGAAAAAGCACTTTTCTATCCTATTCTCAATGCTTTTGGCTTTTTGTTTCAATTCATTTACTGCCCATGCAGAGGCAATTAACTCTCAGGCATGGCTGATGCCGATAGCTAAAGATTGGAAGTTGACTCCATTGCTAAATGTTGGCGATTTTGTGGGTGAAAAAAACTACCGTATGGTGGGCATTCCCGATGGGTTAGGTGCGCTAGAAAATGGCGATGGCACTTTGTCGATTTACATGAATCATGAAATTGGTAAAGACCAAGGTAAAAATCGTAAGCATTTTGGGCGCGGCGCATTTGTGTCACATTGGACACTAGATATCGCCAGCTTGAAAATTCTCGATGGTGAGGACTTAATTAAACAGGTAAAGCTATGGTTAGCCGATGATAAAAAACACGTGAATTCGCTAGCCTATAGTTTTAATCGATTATGCTCTGCCGATTTGCCGCCTTTAAGTGCTTTATATGATGCACCTTCAGGTAAAGGTTTTAACGGTCGTTTATTTATGAATGGTGAAGAAGACCGCGATGGTGGTCGTGCTTTTGCCCATGTGGTGACAGGTGAGCAAAAAGGTACTAGTTACGAGCTCCCTTACCTCGGTAAATTTGCTTGGGAAAATGCGGTTGCGAACTCTGGTACAGGCGTTAAGACTGTAGTCATGGGTATGGATGATAGCCCTGGCGGTCAAGTATATATGTATTTGGGTGAAAAACGCAGCGCTGGCAATCCCGTGGAGCAAGCGGGCTTGATGGGGGGTAATTTGTATGCAGTAAAAGTAGATGGTAAGCGTTTTAGCTTTGCTAGCTTTGGTGATGTTTCTGCAATGAGTGGCGATGATCTAGAAAAAGCTGGGCAGAAATTGGGCGTCGCCAATTTTATGCGTCCTGAAGATGGTGCTTGGGATGTGAATAACCCTCATATTTTTTATTTTGCAACCACAGATAAGATTGACGGCACGAGCCAGTTATTCCAACTCACGTTTGATGATATTGCTCAGCCAGAAAAGGGGGGTGTGATCAAGGCTGTGCTTAACGCACATGATATTGGTGCCCAGATGTTTGACAACATTACCGTGGCAGGTGATGGCAGGGTCTTAGTGGAAGAGGACCCGGGTGATAATCCACACATGGCTTCTATTTGGCAGTTTGATCCTAAAACAGGTAAGGCTGAAAAACTGTTACTTGTTGCGCCCGAAGCATTCTTGGATAAAAACAGCCCTGAATTTTTAACCCAGGATGAAGAGAACTCAGGAATTATAGAAATTACAGACTTGGTTCGGAAAGCGCCCTGGTTTGAAGCTAGTAGGCGTTATTTCTTAGGCTCTCTCCAAGTGCACGCCAAGTCGAGTGATCCAGAACTAGTTGAAGGCGGCCAGTTATATCTTATTTCAGGCCCCGATGCTTTATCAAGGTAGACAAGGCGAGCATTTAATCTGGTCATATAGATGAAATAAATACACAGTATTATTCAATAAAAATTTAATTAAGATATCTGTATGACCTTAAAAATTACGCAGGCCATTTTATTGATCTTTGGCCTATCTCAATCCTTTGTTTCATATGCTGAAGATTTGTCTGAATATGAAGACTCAACCTTTCGTTTTCAGACAACGTATGTTTGGCAAAGAAAAGCTGCTTTTGATGCGCCATACGCGGATGGTAAAAATAGCTTAGGCTCTGGCCTAGCTAGAAGTTACACCGCAACTGAAACAGGGTATTGGGGTTTCAGGCCATGGCAGGGTGGAGAGCTTTATTTCAATCCTGAAATTACGCAAGGTGTGCCATTCTCTGGGTTGGCAGGCGCGGGCGCATTTACTAACGGCGAGTTAACGCGCACCGCTGGAACCGAACCACATCTTTATCGGCAGCGACTATTTCTTCGCCAGACCTGGGGTTTGGGGGGTGGTGAGCAAAAAGTTGATGCCGACCTGAATCAAATGGCAGGCCTTGTTGATAAAAATCGTGTGGTGTTAACGGTCGGTAATTTTTCAACACTGGATGTCTTTGATGATAACGCCTATGCCAAAGATCCTCGCACACAATTCATGAATGCTGGTTTTATGGCGCCGCTAGCGTATGACTACGCCGCCGATGCTAGAGGGTTCGGGTACGGTTTTGCGCTCGAATGGTACCAAGATGATTGGGCTTATCGTATTGGCCGCATGACAGGACCACAAACCCCGAATATGCTTCCCACCGATTACCGAATCTTCAAACATTATGGGGATCAGGTTGAGGTTGAACATAGTCATACATTGTTTGACCAGCCAGGAAAAGTTCGAGTGCTCGCTTGGCGAGATAGGGCCAATATTGCAAGTTTTAGCGATGCACTTGCATACCTTCAAGCTAATCCGGGTGCAGACAAACAGGCAATTTTTGACGTGAGAACTGGTGATAAATTCAAGTATGGTCTAGGCATTAATCTTGAACAAGCTATCAGTGATGACCTGGGATTCTTTCTTCGTGCGATGAAAGCAGATGGTAAGACTGAAACGCTTGCCTTTACTGAAACGGACGCATCATTAGGCACGGGGATTGCATGGAAGGGAAATGCCTGGGGTCGGGCTAAAGATACGATAGGATTAGGTTATATTCTAAATACGATATCCAAAGATCGCAGGGACTATCTGGAAGCAGGTGGCATTTCTTTCTTCCTTGGGGATGGACATCCAAACTTCAAATATAGACCAGAGCAAGTGTTTGAAACATACTACAGCATGAATCTATGGAAAGACTTGTATGCGACGTTTGACTATCAGCACATGATGAACCCAGGTTACAACGCTGACCGTGGACCAGTTGATTTTGCCGCAATTCGTTTGCACGTGGAGTTTTAAATTCTCACGATTTATTGGATAGCTTTGCTTTGATGTAAGTTTTAGTTAAGTTATCTAACTGTAGGAACTCAAATACTGCACTGTCTTGTACTACGGCAATGCCGACCGCTTTGGCTTCTTCAAAAGAAGCATACTTCTTGTCCATCACGATGCCGCTGATGTAGTAATGCACTTTTTTCTTACCTAGCCATCCCATGCCAGTGACTTCGCAATAGTGTTTGCCAAAGCTAAAGGTAATGGAGAAATGGAGATAATCTTGATGATGCTTGATGACGTTGAAGTCAAAAAAACCTATGGTTTCTGGCACAAATTTCACTTTTTAATAAACGATTGGTTTTTGATGTACTAAGCCTTATTTGGCTTTTGGTCGCATTTGAGTTGTGTGTATCTTACGCAAGTGTAGTGAACATTTTTGTGAAGACTGCATGAAATTTATGTTAAAAAAAGAGCGCCTCAAAGGACGCTCTAAAGGGAGTTATCGTTAAAAAGAAGGACTAAAAAACAAGGTATACAGGGACAATGTCTTTGGGTTGCTTTTCTTGTTTCTTGGTTTTAAGGTGTTGGGTGATAAGGCTTAAAGCCGCTACTGTTCTAGAGATTTCGTCTTTAGAAACTTTGTGAATGCTTTTGACCACTTTTTGGTGCATGCGCGGACTGTTGATCTCGCCAGTTTTTCTTTGCTTAATTAAATTCATTACTTCAATCATTTTCTTGCATCTTTTAAATTACTTAACTTGAGATAAATGATAATTTTTTATTGTTTCAGTTATGTGTCGAAATGAAGATAAATAGATGACGATTGATCTCGTGGATTTATTCTAAGTAACAAATTTTCTGGACCCATCCAATAAGTTGATTGCCATAATTTTATTAAAAGAGGTGGCAACCATTAAGTGATCATTTTTGATAATGGCGTGTGTCAAATAAGGAATGTGGTAAGTTTTCCTTCGTTTCAATTGGCTATCAGAGACTGTGACCGTGAATCCAGATAGGTCTAAGCTAGCAATTGACCAACGACTGTTTGGGTTATCACTCATCAATGTTTTTATTGGTAATGTAAATACACCATATAAAAACATTATTGTTACATTGTGGTGAATCAGAAAGAAATAAATCGAGGGAGCGTTGTTCTTTATTGATGCTGATGATTAAATGAGAGAGTAAATCATAGCTTCCCTATAGATTAGACAACTAATCGAGAAAACCAAAATCCCGAGAGAGAAAAGCGCAATAATGCCACCAGCAGTTTTTGCAATGGTTTTAAAACCAAACAATTTATAGTGGCTTGAATAACTCGCAAATAACAATGCAGAGCTGATCCAGCTAATAAAAAAAATCTTCATTCTAGCTACTCAAAAAAGATAAAAAAATAGCGCGGGTTTAAAGCGCGCTAATAAAATTAGGAGTGATTATGCGTAAATCAAGATTGATTTTAGGGTTGTAGTGTTGCACTAATATGACAGTTATCTAAATTAAACAATTTTGCAGGGAATTAATGCGTCTTCGTCAAAACGATAGACAGCACATAGACGATGATAACCGTCAGCAATAGTGAGTTTTCCATTCGTATGGTCTCTCACAAGTAGCAGTGGCGACATCAATTCACCTGATTTAATTTTTTTGATGTCGCGTCTCACATGTAAATTGCTGATGCCAAGTAGCGATAGGTTGGATGCTCTAAAGATATCCTTGGCTTTAAACTCTACGAGCGCCGTTTTTTTAAGTTCGGTGACAAAAGCGGCTGAAGTTTTATCATCGTAAATTAAACTTAAATATGACGCGGCGGCCGGATAGTCGTGCTCTTGTGGCTTAGTTAGCCAGTGAATTTCTACTTTGTCTTTCTTAGGCATTTAGATTGCTCCCATTGAGTAAGCTTGCAGCAGAATTTTTGATTCATAGATTCTCAAAAACATTAGTCAATCACGATAATGTGAAGTTTTGATGACAGTTCGAGGAAGTAGGGTTATCAGCACTTCTGTGAGAGCTGATGAATTGAGTTTAGCGATGACCTTCTTTAGCCATGTTGATTGAGTATTTCGGAATCTCAACGACTAAATCTGTTGTACCAACAATCGCTTGGCATGAGAGGCGTGAGTTAGGCTCTAGTCCCCAAGCTTTATCGAGTAAGTCTTCTTCTTGGTCTTCTGCTGGATTTAAAGTTTTATAACCCTCACGCACAATTACGTGGCAGGTTGTGCATGCGCAGACTTTGTCGCAAGCATGGTCAATATCAATATCGTGATTAAGCAGGCTATCGCAAATGGATTCGCCAATTTTTGCTTCAAAGGCAGCGCCTTCTGGACAAAGTTCTTCATGAGGCAATACGATAATTTGTGGCATGTTGTTTTGTCTTTTAAAGTTCTAATTTGTTTAAATCTTGGCCAGCAAAGGCATGTTTCACTGAGGCATCCATGCGTCTTACAGCAAAATTTTCTGTGGCATGGTTAAGTGCTTCTACGGCTTGAGTGATGCTATCTTTATCAGTGCCTTGACTAGTTGTTTTTAAGGATTGCACTTGGGATTCAATGGCGGATTTTTCTTCAAGACTTAGTAGATGACCATCTTGTGCGAGCGCTGCATTGATGGCCTCAATTAAACGTTCCGCATCCACAATCGCTTCTCTTAATGCTCGTGATTCTTTATCTTGTTCGGCTGCGCCAAAAGAGGATTTCAGCATATTGGTGATTTCATCTTCTGATAGTCCATAAGATGGCTTCACGACAATATCAGCTGCCACGCCGCTTGATTGTTCGCGAGCAGTGACGGAAAGTAAGCCATCAGCATCCACTTGGAACGTCACGCGAATACGTGCCGCACCAGCTGCCATCGGAGGAATGCCGCGTAATTCGAATTTAGCCAGTGAGCGACAATCTGAAACGAGTTCGCGTTCGCCTTGCAGGACGTGAATGCTCATCGCCGTTTGGCCATCTTTAAATGTCGTAAAATCTTGCGCTCGCGCTACTGGCAATGTGGCATTTCGAGGTATCACGCGCTCAACTAAGCCGCCCATGGTTTCTAGTCCAAGTGATAGTGGGATGACATCTAGTAGTAATAAATCATCTTCACTGCGATTCCCTGCTAAGACATTTGCCTGAATCGCTGCACCTAGCGCCACGACTTTATCTGGGTCTAAATTAGTGAGTGGCTCTTGCTTAAAAAACTCAGCGACGGCTTGGCGAATTTGCGGCATGCGTGTTGCCCCGCCGACCATCACTACGCCTTTGATATCCTCAATGATTAAATTTGCATCGCGTAGGGCTTTGCGTGTTGGGTTAAGTGTTTTTGTCACTAATGTTTGTGTGAGATCGACTAGCTTCTCTGCAGTGAGCTTAATGTTCACAAGCTTGCCGGTGCTGAGCACGCTAGTGATTTGCGCCTCAGTATTCTCGCTCAGCCATTCTTTGACTTCTCGCGCTTTGGTTAAGAGCGTTCTTGTATCTTCTTGGTTGAGTGGAGGCAAGCCTGCTTCAGACAAAATCCAGCAGAAAATACGGTGGTCAAAATCGTCGCCACCTAGCGCTGAATCACCATTAGTTGCCAGCACCTCAAAAATACCTTTGGACAAGCGCAAGATAGATACGTCAAATGTACCGCCGCCTAAGTCGTAAATCACATAAACGCCTTCTGAAGCGTTATCTAAGCCATAAGCCACTGCTGCAGCGGTTGGTTCATTGAGCAAACGTAAGACGTTTAAACCAGCCAAACGGGCGGCATCTTTAGTCGCTTGGCGCTGAGCGTCATCAAAGTAGGCTGGCACGGTAATCACTGCCCCAGTGAGCTCGCCACCTAGGGCTTTTTCAGCGCGGGTTCTGAGTGCATATAAAATTTCAGCTGAAATTTCCACAGGACTTTTGATTCCAGCACGTGTTTCGATTTGTACCATGCCGGCGCCAGTATCACGGAATTTGTAAGGGATGTGTGTGGTATCAGGGATATCGTTAATGCCTCGCCCCATAAAGCGCTTCACAGAGCTAATGGTGTTTTTCGGATCCGCACTTTGTGCGGCTTGCGCTAAATGGCCAATTGCAATTTGGCCATCTTCTAAATAACGCACCACAGATGGAAGCAGGGCGTGACCATGCTCATCCTGCAAAACGGTACTCATGCCACTTTGTACTGTCGCTACCAGTGAGTTAGTCGTGCCAAGGTCAATGCCGATCGCCAGCTTATGCTGATGAGGTGCGGCACTCATGCCTGGTTCTGCGATTTGTAATAAAGCCATGTGGGATTAGTTTTCTAATTGTTCAATTGCGCGATTAATATCAGCGCTAATTTTATCAATAAAGCTCAGCTTTCTGACGCTTTCGCTGGCCTCTGTATAAGCTTTTTCTGCAAACTGATGATTGAGATTTAGTGATAATGCTTTCGCCATTTGTTTAATTTCGATGAGCAATGCATCTAACGCCGAAACGTTTTTGGCTGCATTAGCATCATCAATGGCTTCACGCCATTCCATTTGTAACATTAAAAAGTCGGCTGGCATCGCCGTGTTGCTTTCTTCTAAAGTCTCTATACCATTGAGTTCTAGCAGGTAACGAGCTCGTGCTGTGTTGTTTTTTAGGGTTTGATAAGCTTCGTTTGCTTGTGTGGCGATTTGCATGGACTGCATGCGTTCATTAGATGATGCAGTCACAAAACGGTCCGGATGCACTTCAGATTGAAGTTTGCGGTAATGCTGATCGAGTATTGTTAAATCGATTTCAAACTGTGTGGGCAAGCCCAATAATTCAAAGTAATTTCTTTGGAGCAATTCCATAAAGCGACTTAAACGGTAAAGCTTTCACCGCAACCGCATTCATCTTTGACGTTAGGGTTGTTGAATTTAAAGCCTTCATTTAAACCTTCTTTAGTAAAGTCTAACTCTGTGCCATCGATATAGACCAAGCTTTTGGGATCAACAATCACCTTGACGCCATGGCTCTCAAAAGATGTGTCTTCAGGCTGCATATCATCTACAAACTCTAATGTATAAGCCATGCCAGAACAGCCCGTGGTCTTAACGCCTAGGCGCAGGCCGATGCCCTTGCCTCGGTTTGCCAAGAACTTTTCAACACGTTGTGCTGCGGTTTCTGTGAGTGTAATTGCCATAAATCTTTTATGCCTTATTAAGCAGGTTGTTTTGATTTCAAGTCTGCAACAGCAGCTTTGATTGCATCTTCAGCCAACACTGAGCAGTGAATTTTAACTGGTGGCAAAGCAAGCTCTTCTGCAATTGCTGAATTCTTGATTTCAGCCGCTTGGTCTAGTGTTTTTCCTTTTAGCCACTCGGTTACGAGCGAGCTCGAAGCAATCGCTGAGCCGCAGCCGTAGGTTTTGAATTTAGCATCTTCAATGATGCCACTATCATTTACTTTAATTTGCAGTTTCATGACGTCGCCACATGCCGGCGCGCCAACCATGCCAGTGCCAACGTGAGGATCATTTTTGTCTAACGTCCCCACGTTTCTTGGGTTTTCATAATGATCTAAAACTTTATCTGAATATGCCATTTTGATACTCCTTTTAGTGGGCAGCCCACTCAACTTTACTTAAATCAATCCCATCCAAATGCATCTCCCAAAGCGGAGATAGCTCGCGTAATTTACCAATTTTGCTCTTCATCAAACCGATGGTGTAATCCACATCTTCTTCGGTTGTAAAACGACCGATTGAGAACCGAATTGAGCTATGTGCAAGCTCATCAGAGCGACCCAAGGCGCGCAATACGTAACTTGGCTCCAAACTTGCAGACGTACATGCAGAGCCGCTTGAGACGGCAATGTCTTTCACCGCCATAATAAGTGACTCGCCTTCAACAAAGTTAAAGCTGATGTTGAGGTTGTGCGGTACACGGTTTTTCATATCGCCATTAACATACACTTCGTCAATCTCTTCAAGGCCTGCTAGCAGGCGGTCACGTAGACGTCTAATTTGTAAATTCTCAGCTTTCATTTCCAAGCGTGCGATACGGAACGCTTCGCCCATGCCGACAATTTGATGTGTCGCTAATGTGCCTGAACGCATACCACGTTCATGACCGCCGCCGTGCATTTGTGCTTCGATGCGGATGCGTGGCTTACGGCGAACATATAAAGCACCAATGCCCTTAGGCCCGTAAGTTTTATGCGCTGAGAAGCTCATTAAATCGACTGGCAACTTTTCCAAGTCGATATCCACTTTGCCTGTTGCTTGCGCTGCATCTACGTGAAAAATGATATTGTTTTCACGGCAGATATTTCCGATGGCAGTAATGTCTTGGATTACGCCAATTTCGTTGTTCACCATCATCACAGAAGCTAAAACAGTATCAGGTTGAATCGCTGCTTTGAATTTTTCTAAATCAATTAAGCCGTTTGGTTCCGGTGCTAAATATGTTGCAGTAAAGCCTTGGCGTTCTAATTCACGGAATGCATCAATCACAGCTTTATGCTCGGTTTGCACGGTGATGATGTGCTTGCCTTTAGTGCCGCTATAAAAATTAGCTGCACCTTTAATGGCAAGGTTATTAGATTCTGTTGCGCCCGATGTCCACACAATTTCTCGTGGATCAGCGTTTACCAATTTTGCAACTTCATCACGCGCTTCTTCAACTGCTTGTTCGGCTGTCCAGCCAAATGGATGACTACGTGAAGCAGGATTACCAAAATGCTCCGTAATGTACGGAATCATTTTTTCAGCAACACGTGGGTCAACCGGTGTCGTCGCTGAGTAATCAAGATAAATTGGTGTTTTTACTGTCATATATTTCCTGTAAGTCTTAAATTTCTAATGCTATTAAACTGCAATCGCTGTCAGTTCTCGTAAACGTTGAACTTCACTTTGTAGGGCAGCTAAAAAGCGATTGAGTTCATCACTGGTATTCTTTGCACCAAAGCTCACGCGCACTGCGCCACGCGCCAAGTCTGGCGCAACGCCCATCGACATTAATACGTGGCTAGGCTCTGTGCTGTCGCTTGAGCATGCTGATCCGCTTGCGACGGCAAAGCCTTTACGGTCTAAAGCCATGACGAGTGTTTCACCTTCAATTTCATTAAAAGCAAAAAAACTGGTATTTGCTAAGCGGGCTGCTTTATCACCAAAAATCGTTGCACCTAAATCTTTTAGGCCAAGTTCAAAGGAATTACGTAATTGACCTGTTACTTCCGAGCGAGTCTCGCGTTCAGTTTGGAGTAATGCACATGCCGCGCCAAAGCCGACAATTGCAGCCACGTTTTCGGTGCCACTTCGTAAGCCTTTTTCTTGACCGCCACCGTGTAATAGCGGTTTGATATCCACGCGCTTATCTAAAATCAGGGCGCCAGCACCTTGCGGGCCATTGATTTTGTGTGATGAAACAGTCATCGCATGAACACCTAATGACTCAAAGTCTAGTGATAGCTTGCCTAATCCTTGCACAGCGTCAGTATGGAAAAGTGCGCCTTTGGATTTAGCGATTTCAGCTAACTTCGCAATATCTTGAATCACGCCTGTTTCATTATTTGCGAGCATTACAGAAACTAAGCTAGTTGGTTTCTCTAATGCAACATCTAAACTTAGTGGATCAACTTTTCCAAAGTTATCGGTCGCGATCACTGCAACACGGTAGCCATTTTCACGAAGTGCAAAAGCAGGACGAGTAACCGCTGGGTGTTCTATGGCACTCACAGCAATTTGCTTGGCATGTTCATTGTTGCCAGCCATTCCGAGAATGGCGAAGTTATTTGCTTCTGTACCACTCGCGGTAAAGATGACTTGTGATGGATGCGCCCCACAAGCCTCAGCGACTTGTTCACGTGCCTGATCAAGCGCTTGGCGTGCTGCGCGACCATATAAATGGCGGCTAGTGGCATTACCATATTGGTTTTGCATGTATGGGAGCATTGCTTCTAGTACGCGTGGGTCTAGAAGCGTGGTGCTGTTGTTATCTAAAAAAATGTGTTCGTTCGACATGGTTAATTAACCAGCAATTCCGCCGCAAATTCTTTTTTTGCATTAAACGAAATAGGTTTGCTTTCACCTTTTGCTTTAGCTTCATTGCTTGCAACTAAGTCAGCCAAGCTAATGCCTGAAAGATATTCTAAAATTTTCACATTAAGGCTAGTCCATAAATCATGGGTCATGCAGCGGCCTTCATCATGGCAGTTTTCCTGGCCGCCACATTGGGTTGCGTCGATGAGTTCGTCCACTGCGCTAATAATTTCAGACACTGAAATTTCACTTAACGGTTTTGCAATGCGATAGCCACCGCCTGGGCCGCGAACGCTTTTAACTAAACCACAACGGCGTAAACGGCTGAAGAGTTGCTCTAGGTAAGATAAAGAAATGCTTTGGCGCTCACTGATTCCAGCTAAAGTGACAGGTTTGTCTGCCTCGCTCATGGCGAGGTCTAGCATGGCGGTGACTGCAAATCGACCTTTGGTGGTTAATCGCATACTAATCTTCCTAGAAATTTGGGGTATTGGCTAAGGATGTTTTGATAGCCTTAAACAATTAGGAATATTATAATAACCCAATACTTTAGTCAAGTATTAATTCGAGCTCGAAACGTTTGATGTTAGGCTGTCTTAGAGTTTGATGAGATTGATTTTTTTATGAAGTGCCAATCGTATGGCTCTTTGGCGGACGCGCTTACTTTTGGCTGGCTTGGTCGGCTTGAAGCCATTCGCTGTGGCATAGAGCAGAGTTTCTAGCTCTTCAATCACGCTTTCCCAGCGAATATTGGCAATGCTTGTAATGGATTGTTTTTTGCATTGATTAAGTAGATCTTTATTTTTGGCCGCGTCCAGAGCTGCGTTGATCAAATCTTGACTTTGATTAAAGCACGCCAATAGACCGCTCTTGCCATGATTAATAATATCTCCCGCCGCTGCATAGTCGTAAGCCACAACACATAAGCCGCTGGCTAATGCCTCTGGTACTACATTGCCAAAGGTTTCAGTGACGCTAGGAAAGATAAATAAGTCTGCAGAGGCGTAGTGCTCAGCAAGCGATTTTCCGTGCTGACTACCGCAGAAAATTGCTTGTGGACAAGCTTTTGCAAGCTCATCTCGCATTGGTCCGTCACCCACAAATAGAAGTTTTGCATTAGGATTTGTTTGCTGGATAGCGTGAAATGCATCCAAGATTAAAAATATGTTTTTTTCTTTTGCTAGCCTGCCTACATGAATAACAACCAAATCGTCTTCATCTACACCCCATTTTTTTCGTAAATCAGCTGAACGATTAGCTGGGGAGAACTGGCTTGTATCCACGCCTCTTGCCATGATTGAAACATTTTTATAGCCGCTTGCTTCGAGTTCTTTAACAACTTTTTGTGTTGGGGCAAGTGTCGCCAAGGTTTGGTTATGAAAGTATCTTAAATAGCTTTCAATCGGTCTCATTAAAAAACTTGCGCCGTAATGTTTAGAGTATTGATGAAAATTAGTGTGATAAGAGCTAATCACTGGAATATTGAGTTTTTTTGCAGCTTGGAGTGCTGACCAACCCAAAGGGCCTTCGGTAGCGATATGGACAACATCTGGTTTATTTCCAGACCACAATTTAATTAAACGATTTTTTGCAGGAAAGCCAAATTTTAAGTGCTTGTAAAAGGGAATCGGCATTCCCGTAACTAAAACTTCTTTGAAGTTTTGCGTGTCAGCTGGGGCATCTTGATTGTTTTGCTTGGGGCGAATGACTTGGACTTGATGCTGATTGTTAGAAAGACATTCGGTTATCTTACCTAGTGTCATCGCGACGCCATTAATTTCGGGTTTAAATGTTTCGGTGACCAAGGCAAACTTTAATCGATGAGTTTGCTTTATGTCTGTAAGTTTCGTCATGTCTTCATCCATCCAGGTTTTAAAAATTCTAAGATGGTTCTTATTGAGATTTATGAAAATTTGATGAAATATTAAATGTGCTTTTTCATTTTTTTGTCACAAAAACGTAACATAAATAAGATAGGTAAGCCTTTATAATAAACGCCAACAACGCAGTCGAGCGTTATTAGGGGAAAGTAAATATGAAAACAATTAATGTAGATTACATTGCAAAAGCAAAAAAATTAAGCGAAGAAGATCGTGACCGTATCCTTTCTCGCATGGGGGGTAAATTACCTAAGCGTTTGCAAAAAGAAAAATTAACAGTTGAAGAGGCGATTGCTATTCAATTGGAATTGGAAGATGAGCAGTTACAAGAATGGCGCGCAAACATGGCAGCCATTGAAGAAAAAGCAGCAAAGGCAAAAGCAAAGGCTGATGAAAAAGCGGCTAAGGTAAAAACAAAAGCAGCCAAACCAGTGGTTGCTAATTCAGCGCCAGCTAAAAAAGTATCGCCTCAAGCAAAGCCAGCTGCAGCAACTAAAGCGCCCGCTAAGCTAGCACCAACTGCAAAACCTGCTGTTAAGAAGTAATGAAAACGTTTTTGATCGCGAACCCCAAAGGGGGTAGCGGTAAAACAACGCTAGCAACTAATTTGGCTGGCTATTTTGCTAGTCGAGGCCGTCATGTTGTCTTGTCTGATATGGATAGGCAACAATCTTCACTAGAGTGGCTTGAGCGCCGCTCTGTTGATTTGCCATTGATTCATGCGCTTAACGGACGAAGTGGAAACATTAGCAGTTTAAGTGCTGATATTAATGTAATTGATTCGCCTGCGGGATTGCGCGGGGACAAGCTAAGTGATGCAGTAAAAGCGGCAGACTGGGTTATTGTGCCAATGCAGTCATCTACATTCGATATTAATGCCACTCAAGATTTTCTAGAAGTGCTTAGAGAAGAAAAAGCGGTTCGCAAAGAGCGTACTTTTGTGGCGATGGTGGGAATGCGCGTCAATGCAAGGACAAAAGCTGCGCTTAATTTGGAAGAGTATTTGGCTCAAAGTGGCTTCCCTGTCATGGGGCATTTACGTAACGCACAAGTCTATGTGCATGCTGCCGAAGGTGGCATGAGCTTATTCGACATGAGCCCTTCACGTGTCAAACAAGATATTCAGCAGTGGTCTAATTTATTGCAGTGGATTCGCGCTGGCGAAAATAAGGGCGTTTAAGCCCTTTGACCCTTAAAGCTTCTTAAACGCATCCACATTAAAGGCTTTTCCAACTTCAGCATCTGACTCCACATCCGCACCTAGCTTACTAAGCTGCGCCATTACCTCTTGTAATTTCACATCTTGTGCTGCGGCATGGTCAAGCAAAGCATGAATGGCTTTGGTCATCGGGTCATTTGAATTGTCGCTAACAGCATAAGCTGAGAAGCCGATTTTTTCAGCCATATCATCGCGCTGTTTATTGGTTTCTTGCTCAAGTATGCGAGCGGGGATGCCAACCGCAGTCGCATTCTCTGGAACGTCTTTGACGACCACAGCATTGGAACCTATTTTGGCACCTTTTCCGATGATGATTGGGCCTAATACTTTGGCGCCCGCACCAATGACAACACCTTGTTCTAGTGTTGGATGGCGTTTGCCTTTATTCCATGAGGTACCGCCAAGCGTAACGCCATGATAGAGCGTGCAATCGTCGCCGATGACAGCGGTTTCGCCAATCACAACACCCATGCCATGATCAATAAATACGCGACGACCTATAGTCGCACCAGGATGGATTTCAATTCCCGTCAGCCAGCGTCCGATGTGTGAAATAAAGCGTGCAATCCAGAAGAAGCGTTTGCTCCAAACACAATGTGAAAGGCGATGAATGATGAGTGCATGCACGCCAGGGTATGTGGTGATGATTTCCCAATGCGTTCTAGCTGCCGGGTCTCGTTCGAATACAACAGAAATATCTTCTTTAATATGCTTAAACATTATTCTTTACTCTTTATCGCTAAAGCTTCTTGGGTTTTGCGTAAGTTTTAATATACCACGCAAAATGTTTACTTCTTCTTTTTCCAAACTAGCACGTGCGTAAATTCGGCGAACGCGCTGCATCAGTTTTTTAGGTTCTTTGGGATTTAAAAATCCCACCTTGATCAGTGTTTCTTCTAGGTGCTGATAAAAGCCTTCAATCTCTTCACTCGTCGCAAGAGGTGCTTTGTTAGTAGTTTTCTCAATATTGTTCTCGCCTGCTGCCATGCGGAGTTCATAGCACATCACTTGGACAGCTGCAGCGACATTCAGTGATGAGAAATCAGGATTGGTCGGAATCATCGCAAGTAATTGGCAAAGGTCTAGCTCTCTATTTGAAAGACCGCTCATCTCTGTGCCAAACACCAAAGCTACAGCTTGCTCACCTTTTGCAATATTTGCTGCTTTTGTTGCTGCTTCGCGCGCCGACATGAGTTCATGAGAAAGCTGGCGTTTGCGAGCGCTCATTCCAATCGCTACGGCGCAGCCCTTTAAAGCATCTTCTAATGTATCGCAAACCACCGCGTTCTCAAGTAGGCCAACAGCGCCACAAGCAAGCGCGTTGGCCTCATTGTCTGGGAAGTGTTTAGGTTGAACCAAATAGAGCTGACTGAGCCCCATGGTTTTCATCGCGCGTGCCGCTGAGCCAATATTGCCGGGGTGGCTAGTTTGGCAGAGCACAATGCGGAAATTATTTAGCAAGTTAAGTTTGGAAGTCATGGCATAAAGCATTAAAATGTTATTTTAACAGCTCTTTAATCATGCCTGATGTAGTTTTACTACACAGATATCGGAATCCGATATCGGGCAACAATGGAAAATACACATGCATCCAATGCTTACGAATGCGGTTAAAGCCGCGCGCCGTGCTGGCACCATCATCAATCGCGCCTCTCAAGATGTGGGTTCGATTAAGGTTCATAGTAAAAATTACAATGACTTTGTGAGTGAAGTCGACCATGCGTCAGAGCGTGCAATTATTGAAACACTTCAAGAAGCTTATCCAGATCATGGCTTTATCGGTGAAGAAAGTGGCAATGATCGCACAGACGCTGAGCACGTTTGGATTATTGATCCATTAGATGGCACCACTAATTTCTTACACGGCTTTGAACAATATTCTGTTTCGATTGCATTGATGAGTCGCGGTCAGTTAGAGCAAGCAGTTGTGTATGATCCAAGCCGCAATGATTTGTTTACTGCGACGCGCGGGCGCGGTGCATTTTTAAACGACAAACGTATTCGTGTGAGTAATCGCGCTAAGCTTCAAAGTGCAATGATCGGTACGGGCTTTCCATTCCGTGACTTTAAACACCTAGATACTTACCTTGGCATGTTTAAAGACATGATTAAAAATACAGCCGGTCTTCGCCGTCCTGGTTCAGCAGCGCTCGATTTGGCCTATGTAGCAGCCGGATGGTTTGATGGGTTCTGGGAAATTGGTTTGTCTAAATGGGATATCGCAGCCGGTGCATTGTTAGTGCAAGAAGCGGGCGGTATTGTGGGCGATCTTGAAGGCAATGAGACTTGGATTGAAACAGGCAATATTGCCGCAGGGAATCCAAAAGTGTTCGCACAAATGTTGCAAGTATTAGCCCCGCATTTGACTGATGAATTGAAGTCTAAGTATCAAGCAATTATTACTGAATAATACGAAATGAACATCAAAGGTAGCGCTATGAAGAAAGTTACAAAAGCTGTTTTCCCTGTTGCGGGTCTTGGCACGCGCTTTTTGCCAGCGACCAAAGCTAACCCAAAGGAGATGTTGCCAATTATCGATAAGCCTTTGATTCAGTATGCGGTTGAAGAAGCCATTGATGCAGGCATTACTGACTTAGTATTTATTATCGGACGTAATAAAAGGGCAATACCAGATCATTTCGATATGGCTTATGAGCTTGAGAATGAGCTTTATCGTAATGGAAAAACAGAGCTACTGAAAATTGTTCAGAACATTATTCCCAAGCATGTAAATTGTATTTATATACGTCAATCACAGGCTTTAGGTCTGGGTCATGCGGTACGTATTGCAAGACCAGTAGTGAATGATGAGCCATTTGCTGTGCTCCTCGCAGATGACTTGTTGGATGGAAAAGTGCCAGTGATGAAGCAAATGGTTGAGGCTTACGATTATTATCGTTGCTCATTGTTAGGGGTGCAGAATGTGCCACGTGAGCAAACTAAGAGTTACGGTATTGTGGCAACAACGCCAGTGAATGAACAAATTGAGCAGGTGTCTGGTATTGTAGAAAAACCAAAGCCAGAAGAAGCGCCATCAACATTGGGTGTGGTTGGGCGTTATATTTTAACGCCAAGAATCTTCCATCATTTGGATAAAGTGAAGCCTGGTGCTGGCGGTGAGATTCAACTAACAGATGGCATTTCAGCCTTACTTGCTGAAGAACAAATTTTGGCATACCGCTATGATGGTGTTCGCTATGATTGCGGTTCTAAAGCTGGCTACATGGAAGCGACCGTGCGCTTAGGGTTGCGTCACCCTGAAGTTGGTCCTGAATTTAAAAAGCTATTAGAAAAAATTGTGAACGAAGAGAAGTTTAAGTAGTTTTCAGTCGAACATGAAAAGCCCAGCATTGCTGGGCTTTTTTTATGATAGTTATTTCTTAAGCTCTAGTGTCCTAAGTGTTCTGGTTCTGACTTCTTTTAGTAGCTCAGCATCATCAATAAGTGATTGTCCGTAAGATGGCACCAATGTGCGCATTTTTACTTTCCACTCCTGTGTTTGAATACGGTCACTAAAGCAACGTTTAATCACATCTGTCATCGCTTGAACCGATGTTGATGCACCAGGAGAGGCTCCTAGCAATGATGCAATAGAGCCATCTTTGGCTGTCACAATTTCAGTGCCAAATTCTAACTTCCCGCCTTTTTTGTGGCAGTTTTTAATGATTTGTACACGTTGGCCAGCCGTAGCGAGATGCCAGTCCTCAGGCTTTGCATTAGGGAAGTATTGTTGCAATGACTTCATGCGGCTTTCTTGAGATTGCACGACCTCACCAATCAAGTAGCGAGTTAAGCCCATATTACGTAAGCTTGCGAACATCATCGATTTAAGGTTATTCACCTTAAATGATTTTGCCAAATCTAAGAATGAGCCTTTTTTGAGGAACTTAGTGGTAAATCCAGCGTAAGGACCGAACAATAAAGCAGGCTCGCCATCAATAATACGAGTATCTAAATGCGGCACAGACATAGGTGGCGCACCAATTGCAGCCTTGCCATATACCTTTGCGTTATGCTCTTTGATAATTTCAGGGTTTTTGCAGACCAACCACAATCCGCTTACAGGGAAGCCGCCATAGCCCTTGCTTTCTGGAATGCGAGATTTTTGAAGGAGAGGTAAGGCTCCACCGCCGGCGCCGAGGAATACAAACTTGGCATGAATGGTGTGTGATTTTTTGGTTGTGCGGTCTTGGATGTTGACGTTCCAAATGCCGCGCTTATCTTGCTTTAAGCGACGTACATTCTGATTGAGCTGAAGCTCAAAACCGTTTTGTTTTTGTAGGTGTGAAATCAAACCGCGCGTTAATGCACCAAAGTCCACATCAGTTCCATAATCGACTCGCGTGGCAGCAACTATTTGGTTGTCTCGGCCTTCCATAATGAGTGGCATCCACTGCTTGAGCTTGCTTACATCTTCGCTATATTCCATATCTTGGAATAATGGATGTTGGGAAAGGCTCTCAAAACGTCTTTTTAGGAAAGCAACGTTCTCTTTACCCCATACAAAGCTGAGGTGAGGCGTTGGGTTGATAAAGTCTTTAGCTTTTAGAATGTTTTGTTCTACTAAGTAAGACCAAAACTGGAGTGACTCTTCAAACGCAGCATTGATTTGAAGCGCGCGGTTTGTGGCAACGCTACCATCTGAATTCTGTGGGGTGTAGTTGAGCTCGCAGTAGCCAGCGTGGCCTGTGCCAGCATTATTCCAGCCATCTGAGCTTTCACCTGCAACATTCGGTAGGCGCTCAATCATATGAATGGATAGACCAGGGTCTAGTTCTTTTAGCATAGCCGCTAGCGTTGCGCTCATCACTCCTGCGCCCACTAATAAAACATCGACTTGCTGATTTAACATGAATGCGTTGCCTATTTTTGTTAAAAATTGCGCTTTTAATTGAGCGCGCGGACAGCATGATAAGCGTGAATGCGTTTGATGTAAATTGCTGCGCCTAACATGCAGATGGGGCAAACTGCCCCATCTTGATTTGCTGCATTTAAATTAGAACTTAAGTGATGCTTTGTTTTAGTTGTTCAAGAATCGCTGGATTTTCTAAAGTTGAAATATCCGAGGTGATTTCTTCGCCTTTTGCTAGGCTTCGTAACAGACGACGCATGATTTTTCCTGAGCGTGTTTTAGGTAAATTGTCCCCAAACCGAATGTCGTCTGGCTTGGCAATTGGGCCAATTTCTTTACCAACCCATTCGCGTAGTTCTGCAATAATTTTTTTAGCATCTTCACCTTCAGGACGTTTACCTTTAAGAACAACGTAAGCAACAATAGATTCACCTTTGATGTCGTGAGGCCTGCCCACTACAGCAGCTTCAGCTACTAAAGGATTGGCTACTAATGCAGACTCGATTTCCATGGTGCCTAAGCGGTGACCAGAAACATTCAGCACATCATCAATACGCCCCATGATGGTGAAGTAACCTGTTTCCGCATCACGAATCGCGCCGTCGCCAGCCAGATATAGTTTTCCACCTAAATCTTCTGGGAAGTAAGATTTTACATAACGTTCATCGTCATTCCAGATGGTTCGAATCATTGAAGGCCATGGACGTTTAATTACCATTAAGCCACCAGTTCCCCATGGTACGTCCTTGCCTGTTTCATCGACGACATCAGCTTGAATGCCTGGGAAGGGGAGAGTGCATGAGCCTGGAATGAGTGGGGTGACTCCTGGTAATGGCGTAATCACATGACCGCCAGTTTCTGTTTGCCAGAAGGTATCCATAATTGGGCAATTGTTGTTGCCTACTTCTTCGTAATACCACATCCAAGCTTCAGGATTAATTGGTTCGCCTACTGAGCCTAATAAACGTAAGCTACTTAAGTCATATTGCTTAGGATGAAGCTCAGGATTAGTGCTTGAGGACTTAATCAATGAGCGAATCGCAGTTGGCGCTGTGTAAAAAATACTGACTTTATGCGCAGCAATCATCCGCCAAAAACGACTTGCGTCGGGATAAGTTGGGATTCCCTCAAATACCACTTGAGTCACACCCAAAGCCAATGGGCCATATGCTACATAACTGTGGCCAGTAATCCAGCCCACGTCTGCTGTACACCAAAAGACATCTCCATCTTTCGCATCAAACGTCCAGCGCATGGTGTTCATCGCATGCAGCAAATAGCCTGCAGATGCGTGCTGAACACCTTTAGGTTTACCTGTTGAGCCAGATGTGTAGAGCAAGAACAATGGGTGTTCTGCGTTTACAAAAACAGGTTCGCATGTGTTGGCTTGGCCAGCGATTAAATCATCCCACCAAATGTCACGACTATGGTTGTCAATCGCTAAGCCAGTGCGTTTGTAAACGATGACTGTTTCAACAGTTTCACAGCCAGGCATTGCCAATGCTTCATCTACAGCAGATTTTAGTGGCAATGCTTTGCCGCCACGGAATTGACCGTCAGCCGTGATGACAGCGCGTGCGCCTGTATCTTGAATTCGCTCTTGTAAGCTTTTAGATGAAAAGCCACCGAATACAACAGAATGCGTTAAGCCTAAACGTGCACAAGCTTGCATCGCAACAATCGCTTCAACGCCCATCGGTAAATAAATAATGACGCGGTCGCCAATATTAAGCTTGAGTGATTTAAGTCCGTTCGCTAGTTGGCAAACACGGTGATAAAGGTCTTGATAAGTGACATGGCTCACTGAGCCATCATCCGCTTCAAAAATAATCGCGTTCTGATTAGCTCTGGTCGCTAAATGACGATCTAAACAGTTGTATGAAACATTCAGTTCGCCATCATCAAACCAGCGATAAAAAGGCGCGTTTGATTCGTCTAAGGTTTTGCTGAAAGGCTTTTTCCAATCAAGTAACTCACGTGCTAACTCTGCCCAAAAGCCCTCATAGTCATCACCTGCCTTTTTACAAAGCGCTTGGTATTCCGCCATACCTTTAACGTTTGCATTGGCTTGTAGTTGATCGCTTGGCTTGAAAACTCTTGTTTCATGCATAACTGATTCGATAGAACTCATCCTTGCTCCCAGTTGCGTTTTATTATTGTTGTTGTGATGTTTTTAAAATATATCGTTATTAATATTGTATTTAAACAGTCGCGCCAGCATTAATGGCAATCACTTTTTTGCCAGAGCTAATTGTTTTACTGATTTTATACGCATCCATCAAATTGAAGTTGAGATACTGATAGATTTGGGCGTGATGTGCGCTGATGGTGTCACCCACGACCGTTAAGTATTCTGCTGTTGTTGGTAAGCGTCCTAGCTTTGCACAGACGGCAGCAAGTTCAGCAGA
>CAIQBW010000032.1 GCA_903870165.1 uncultured Methylophilaceae bacterium
GATGCTCTTGGCGCACATGCTCGGGATGAAATTGGGATTACGGATGCCTTAACTGCCAGACCGTTTCAGGCAGCGATTATTTCTGCCATTAGCTTTACTCTTGGTGGAGTTGTTCCGGTTCTGGCCTGTATTGTTTCACCTCTAGATACCCGAGTATCAGTCATTATTGTCGTTTCTCTTATTTTCCTTGGATCACTTGGTGCGCTCGCAGCTCGAGCGGGTGGGGCTTCACTGATCAGAGGAGCAGGGAGGGTAGTAATCTGGGGAGCGCTTGTGATGGGCATCACTAGCATAATTGGCAGGATATTAGGTTTTGTAGTCTAGTTATTTGGACATTGCCTTAGCTAAATCATTAAAGCGTTTTAAGCCTAATTCAGTAAGCTCAACATATTTAGCTCTACTGTCAGTAGCACGCCTAAAGCTAATTAAACCATTCCCGATCAATTTCTTAAGTGCAGCATGGATCGTTGCTGGGGAGGCGATGTGCGCCAGAAGCAGCAGGTCACCGACCTTACCATCTCTTTTATCGCTTAAAGCAAAGACCACGGCATTCAAAACCTGAATTTGAATGGGATCGAGCCCATAAAACGTATTTATGGCTTCCTCTTGCCGCACATACTTTATATAAGCCAAAAGTTTCTTGTTTATATTAATTTGTATTTCCCCCGTCAATCCATTTTTAAAATATACTACTTTTACTTTATAAAATTTATAAATCAAATTGGCTTTTCTTTATGACTGACGGATACTCAGACAAAACGATTAGGTTGCTCGATATAGTCTATGGACTTTATGGCAATGACAAGTTATATCCCGACCAAAAACTCCCATTTTCCATAGGCGATGATGGCGCAGTGGCATTAAACGATGATTTAATGACTGAGCTACAAAAAGCAGAAAATCAAGATCTGGTGCCTTGGGCTCATGAAAACATTGTGAAGTTGTTCGAATAAATAGCTTTAACTCATATTTTTTTGATTTCTCTAAGTATTATTCGCTGCAAGACAAATATCTCTATCTGGTTTTATTTAGCTGGGATATCACCAAGCCAAAGTAAAAACTTCACAAAGCCTTAACCTTGATGAAGTTAGTTCCGTAGTTTTTTGTATCTACCCAAGATGGCAAAAAACCAACATCGTCCCTTTAGATGTCATTGCTGCATACCTCGACACTACCCGTCAGGAAAAAAGTAATATACATACTGCTGATGACGTGACTTTGCCCGTCGATGGGCGCAAAATAGACTGCAGGAAGATGGTGGCTTCTAGGTTGCTACCTAGTATTTTTTTGTTCATCAAAGGAGTAAATCATGGTCGATATTAGCGTAATCGATTCTTCGGCTCAGGTGCTCACTGGTGGAAAAAAAGACTATGACTCGCTTTTGGAATTAATTGGAGAATCACGCTTTGTCTTACTTGGTGAGGCATCTCATGGTACTCAAGAGTTCTATCATGAGCGCGCAGTAATCACTCAGCGTCTCATATTGGAAAAGGGTTTTACTGCTGTTGCCATAGAAGGGGATTGGCCCGATGCTTACCGTGTTCATCGCTATGTTTGCAACAAAAGCGACGATAAC
>CAIQBW010000033.1 GCA_903870165.1 uncultured Methylophilaceae bacterium
CGCCAAATTTCTTCGTCAATACAGTCGTAATCGCTGCTGTTAATGTTGTCTTACCATGGTCAACGTGTCCAATTGTGGCTACGTTAACGTGTGGCTTGGTACGTTCAAATTTGCCTTTTGCCATTTTTTTCTTCCTTTAACTGACTTCATCAAGTTAAGCTAGGTGCACATGAGTACGCAAATTCATAACGCACCACCGTAATACCAGCACCGTACGTGGTGCCCATGGCGGGAATCGGACCCGCGACCTCTCCCTTACCAAGGGAGTGCTCTACCACTGAGCCACATGGGCGCTAATATTCTTTAAAAGATTGACTTAAATGGAGCGGGGTACGGGAATCGAACCCGCGGCTCTAGCTTGGAAGGCTAGGGTATTACCATTATACGAACCCCGCAATCGAGGCTAGCTCGGCAATAAAAGCCTTCACTTGGCTCCAATTACTTCAAATCAAACAATTTAAATTCTTGGTTTAAAATACATTGGTGGAGGGGGAAGGATTCGAACCTTCGTACTCTGAGAGAACGGATTTACAGTCCGTCGCCTTTAACCACTCGGCCACCCCTCCAAACCGAACCCAAGATTATGCAGATATTCTTAGATGCTGTCAATCCTAATATTGACTATTAATTGGACTTTTAAAAACACTAAGTCTATGTCATTTGAGGTTTGCGGGCTTAAGTTCAGGATAAGCTTTCACGTAAATCGCCAAGTCAGGATCCAAAGTATCCCAATTGATGGTTCGGGCTACCAATTGATAGATAAAGTTCACGATTGGATTTTTGTGCTTACAATAGTTACTCAAAGGCACCATATCATTACCCAGCTCGATTTTTGGCGCATAGCCTGTTTGCCCACTCTGAATTGAGGATGCGCCTACACTATAAGACCACTCCACGGCCGCATCCCACAACCTAAAATACAAAAACCACTCTTTGGGCTGGTTATAATCAATCCCAATAAACTTATTCACCACATGCTCACCAAGCCTAAAGCACAGCATAAAAGACAACATTTCGTTTGATTCTTTTTTACGCAAAATTACATAATACGAATGCTCATATTGAGAGATCACATCGAAGAACGATCTATTTAGTTGCTCAAACTTTGTATTTCCTTTTTCATAGGTCTGCCAAAATAAGCTGAAGATCTCATCCATCACCGCTGCACTCGGCTGAGCAACAACTTCTGAATATACGGGCGCATCGTTTGCCTGCTTCATTTTCTTTTTTATCTTGTTACGGCGCGAAGCCTTAAGTGAGGATATATAGTCATTTTTATTTTTCCCCTCCAAATGCAAGCTAGTCCCAGGAAAACTTACCAAATGAAACAATCCATCATTCTTCAACAAAGAAACAAGCGCCGACTGATGCTCTTTCGAAAAATCTTTCCACACCCGCATCGACGCGCCTAGCTTATCGGCCTGATTCCGCATCGCTTTATTGATCATTGAGAATACTTCAGTGGCATTAGCACCATCCACAAGACCGACACGGCCTTCGTCACTACACGGTGACCCAATAAAAAATGTTCGCTGGTAAAGCAACGAAGGAAAAAATTTGCCCAAGACATTAAAAAATGGAAGCAATGCAGGTGGAATCACCAAAGCAATTGGCACGTCCATCAGAAAGGCCGGGGCAATACCCACGGGCTTATCATTGAATAAAATCAGCCCATACATAAATTTGA
This sequence comes from uncultured Methylophilaceae bacterium, assembly GCA_903870165.1. Taxonomy (GTDB): domain Bacteria; phylum Pseudomonadota; class Gammaproteobacteria; order Burkholderiales; family Methylophilaceae; genus Methylopumilus_A. The sequence goes on from CAIQBW010000033.1 coordinate 1,688, forward strand.
ACTGTGCCTCTAGTCCAGCAAGTTCAAGCGCCGCATACCACCACTTACCCTCATATGGCGCCGCAAAGCATTCCTGCCACAAATCTTCGGAAATATCTTCGACTGATGAATGCCACTGAATTTTATACATGCGCTACTTGCTCCGATATAACGTCGCATATTCTAGCGAAATCTCGCTCGCTCAACCAAATGCAATTGGTAATAATAAAAGTATGGGCGGCAAATGCCTGCGCATTTTGGACTTTAGCGCCTGCAAAATAAGGCGCCAAATATTCATAATCTTTAAGAGCATGAATAAACAAACGCCCAACGCCGACACCCTTATTCCACAAAAGATCAAGCACATTATCTCGAGCTTCTTCAGATGGCATTTTAACAATAAAAAATGGCCAAACACCCTGTGCATCTTTGACATCAAGAACAACGCTAACGCCCGAAATCTTGGTCAATTTCGCTAAACGCTTTTCAGCTAAATTTTTGGTTTTTTCAATAAATTCTGGCAATCTATCTGCAGCTTTAGCACCAATCCACTTTCGCCAAATGCCAACTTTGTGCAATGGAAAATCAAGAGAACAATCATCCCCCACTGCCTCAATTAAATTACCGCGTTTCAATTTATCGCGTAAATGGCATCCAAATGCCAATCCCATGCCTAACGGACGATACAGAAAATAATACGCAATCAACTCTATTGATCGACGTAATTCCACCAAATAATTACGCGGCAAATGATTACTAACTCGTCGTAAAGCCTCTCGGATTTGCTCATTCGCACTCACGACCACCCCACCAGAAAATATAGTGAGCCCTTTTCCAACTCCCAAACTATAAATTCCGACATCGCCAAACGTACCAACCGATTTATGGTGCAACTTAGCGCCTAATGATTGAGCCGCATCCTCAATCACATACGCACCGACACTTTTAGCGATAGTGATCGTTTTTTCAACATCAGCTACTCGACCAGCAAGATGCGTATGGACTATCGCCAAGGTTTGATGATTCACAACGGATTTAAGAGACTCTTCACAATAGTCGAAATGTTCTGGCCGAGAATCGGCAAGTACAGGTGTAAGTTGCGCCTTGATCACCGCCAACGCGACCCAGGGACAGGTATAAGCACTAATAACAACATGCTTTCTATCGCTCAACATCTTGATTGCCTCAAGCGCGACAACCAATGCAGCAGTTCCAGAGCATTCAACTTGAGCCTCATCAACACCGATAAATGAAGCTAGCTTAGCCTCAAGCGAAGCTTTTGAATGTAGTGAAAATAGTGGCGGAATAAAATCACGCCAAGTTAGCGCCAAACCTGCAGTTGGCGCGGCCTCAGTGAACTTCATCTTTTTCATGCTCAGCCTCACTGAAGCTCAAACAAACAATTCCAAGCACAATTAATAATGCCCCGACAATCTGCATTGGAGCTAACCTATCCCCAAAATAAACTGCTGAGACAATTAACACCAAAACCACTTCCAAATGTGATGCCGCAAAAGCTGGCCCAACTGGCGCATGTTTAAGTAATGTCATCCAAGCGACAAACGATCCTAAATAACCTAGAACCGCACCGTAAATCCAAGGCTGAGAAAAAATTGAGAGGAACCACGCTAACTGCATGGCGAACTCACCACCGTGATTCGATGCAAGCTTAAAAGAAATCTGAGTAAGCGTATCGCAAAGCATTAAAGCTGAAAAGCCGAAGATGTAAAACTGCGTCCTCTTCATGCGTAAATCCCCACAAAGACAACACCTACAGTAATCAATGCCATACCCAAAAGGCGCATACGATCTAATTTTTCTTTGAAGACTAATCGGCCAGCAATGACGATTGAAACCATATTAATCGCACCAAGCAACACCCCTTGGGACAAAGAGAGAACTGAAAGAAATGCTAACCAAACGACAAACTCAAGACAAAAGCAGACAATACCAAGCCAAAGTGGCAAAGAGCCCAACATATACTTCCAACGTGCTAATTCAGTAGATTCTTCAGAGTCAGTAACTGCGGCGAATTTAAGCGCAACATGTCCAACTGTATCGAGTGTTACATTGATAACCCAAATTAAAATCGCGATTGAGGACAATAGATTTAGCTTCGGGTGATTAAGGGAGTGGTGCCGGATGTCGGAATCGAACTGACGACCTTCGCATTACAAGTGCGCTGCTCTACCAACTGAGCTAATCCGGCAGGTTTTGATTTAATCAACTACATTTACAACCGAAGCTATTTTACCAACTTTAGGGTGGTTTTTTTCACTTCAGATGAAATATTTTTTTCTTTTTTTTCAGAAAAATCTATCTCATTGTTTTTATTTTGATTTGAGTCTTCAGGCAACACTTCAAAAAACATACCCTGCCCATTTTCTCGTGCAAAAATGCCCTTTATTGCACTAATTGGAACGTATAAGTTGTTTGAGACGCCGGAAAAACGTGCCGAAAACGTCACTGCATCGTTGGTAAAATGTAAATCTTTAGTCGCTGAATAATTTAGATTCAAGACGATTTCACCATCTTTCACGTACGCCATCGGCACTTTTGTTTCTTTATTCACTGCAACCAAGAGATGAGGCGTTAATTGGTTATCAACGCACCACTCATGAATTGCCCTAATCATATAGGGCTTGGTTGAAGTTAAGTCACTCATGCTTATTTACGCATTGCCTTTTCAGATGGCGTCATCGCTTCGATGTAAGCTGGACGTGAAAAAATACGCTCTGCGTATTTCAACAATGGCGCAGCTTGTTTAGGCAACTCGATACCATAATGACCAAGGCGCCATAACAAAGGTGCAATGGCCACATCTAACATAGAGAAGTCATCGCCAAGAATATATTCTTGTTTACTAAACAAAGGCACGATTTGCGTTAAATTATCACGGATCGTTGCGCGCGCTTTGTCTGCTGCTTTCTGATTGTCAGATTCAAGATCTTTAATATGGTTAAACAATTGCTCTTCAAAGTTATGCAAGAATAAACGTGCTCGTGCACGCATTACTGGATCCGCTGGCATCAATTGAGGATGCGGGAAACGCTCATCAATGTACTCATTGATAATGTTTGCTTGCTCCAACACCAAATCACGTTCAACCAATACTGGCACAGTATTGTGCGGATTAATGACCGCTAAATCTTCTGGCTTGTTTGCCAAATCAACGTCAATCACTTGAAAGTCCATACCCTTTTCGAACAATACGATACGGCAACGATGGCTATATGGATCGGTAGTACCTGAATAAAGTGTCATCATAATTTCGGTTCCTCGCTTACAAAAGCAAAACGGGAAGCCAGCCGAATAGCTGACCTCCCGCTAAGTTGTTATTTTAGTGTATATCTTTCCAGAACTCTTTTTTCAAATAGTATGTCAGTACAAACAATAGGCCTAAAAAGGCCAATACCAACAAACCTAAATGCTTGTCTCGCTCTTTAAATGGCTCAGCCATAAAGACTAAGTAATTAACCAAGTCTGCAATGGTCTCATCATATTCAGCAGGCGTCATGGTGCCTTGTTTCGCCAATACTAATTGATGCGACTCAGTTTTCTCGTCAATTTTTAATACCTGCTCACCTTGCAAACTCCAAAGAACGTGCGGCATTGCAACTTTGTCATAAACAACGTTGTTCCAGCCTGTTGGTCTTGTATCGTCACGGTAAAAACCACGCAAGTAGCTATAAAGCCAATCCGCACCACGAGCACGTGCTTCAACTGACAAATCAGGTGGCGTTGCACCAAACCATGCTTTCGCATCAGCTTTTTGAATTGCAACCGTCATGGTATCGCCAACTTTTTCACCAGCGAACATCAAATTTGATTTAATTTGTGCATCCGTCAAACCAATATCTTGTAAACGGTTATAACGCATATAAGCAGCACTATGGCAGTTTAAGCAATAATTCACGAACACTTTAGCACCACGTTGAAGCGATGCTTGATTGTTAGGATCGATAGGTGCGTGATCTAACTTAACACCCTCATTTGCAATTGCCATGAATGGCATTAACAAAGCTAAAACCAATAGAAGTTTAGTTTTCATTATGCTGTTACCCTTTCTGGCACTGGCTTAGTCTTATCTTTCTTAGTGTACCAAGGCATCAAAGCAAAGAATGAGAAGTAGACCAAACTAAAGATTCTCGCTACAACTGTTGCACGGTCTGCACCGCCAACAATCAATGTCTCAGGAGCAAATTGACCCCATACGTTTGATGGCTCGGTTCCCAAGTATCCCAAAATCAAGAAGCTGACAACAAATGCTGCTAGCCATTTCTTATACAAATTACCGCGATAGCGAATTGATTTTACTGGGCTGCGATCTAGCCAAGGCAAGAAAGCAAAGCTGACCACGGACAAGCCCATTGCGGCCACACCAGGGAATTGTGAGTTCAAGATTGGTGGAACAGCACGTAAAATCGAGTAGTAAGGCGTGAAATACCAAACTGGCGCAATATGTGGCGGCGTTTTCAATGGATCAGCCGGGATAAAGTTATTCGCCTCAAGGAAATAACCACCCATTTCTGGTGCAAAGAAAATAATGGCTGAGAACACAATCAAGAACACTGAAACACCCACCAAATCCTTTACTGTGTAGTAAGGATGGAAAGGAATGCCATCTAATGGGATTTTTGTTTTTGGATCTTTATGTTTCTTAATTTCCACACCATCAGGATTGTTTGAACCTACTTCATGCAATGCAATCAGGTGAGCAACAACTAATCCCAACAACACAAGTGGAAGCGCAATCACGTGGAATGCAAAGAAGCGATTAAGCGTTGCATCAGAAACAGTGTAATCGCCACGCAACCACAAGGAAATATCTGGACCGATGAATGGTATAGACGTGAACAAGTTAATAATTACTTGTGCACCCCAGTAGGACATTTGACCCCAAGGCAATAGGTAGCCAAAGAATGCCTCACCCATCAAGACCAAGAAAATGCCAACGCCGAACAACCAAATTAATTCACGTGGTGTTCTGTAAGAGCCGTAAATCAATCCACGGAACATATGCAGATAAACAACCACAAAGAACATGGATGCGCCTGTAGAGTGCATATAGCGAATCAAGCGGCCCCATGAGACATCACGCATGATGTATTCAACTGAAGCAAAAGCCAATGTCGCCTCTGGCTTGTAATTCATGGTCAAGAAAATGCCTGTCAAGATTTGAAGAACCAAGACCAACAAAGCTAACGAACCGAAAAAGTACCAAAAGTTAAAGTTTTTTGGCGCGTAATATTCAGTTAAGTGTGCTTTAACGTTGGAGGTAAGTGGGAAACGCTCATCCACCCAGCCCAGCAAATTAGTTGAAGCTTGCTGAAGTTTATTATTAGCCATTATGCAACTCCCTTATCGTCTGCACCAATTAGCACAACTGAGTCACTAATGTATTTGTGCGGCGGAACAACCAAGTTAATTGGCGCTGGAGATCCCTTAAATACACGGCCAGCCAAGTCGAATTTAGAGCCGTGACAAGGACAGAAGAAGCCGCCCGGCCAATCAGCACCCATATCAGCGCCTGTTTGTAATTTTGGTGATGGTGAACAGCCCAAATGCGTACAAATACCAACCAATACCATGATGTTTGATTTAATCGCACGTGCAGGATTAACGCAGTAATCGGGCTGCTGACTTGTGACCTCTAATTTTGGATCAGACAATTTGTCGTCGTGGCTCGCTAATGCATCAAGCATGGCTTGGCTACGATTAACAATCCAAACAGGCTTGCCGCGCCACTCAACCGTAATCATTGACCCTGGCTCAATTTTGCTGATGTCAGCCTCTACTGGAGCGCCTGCTGCTTTAGCCCGCTCACTAGGCATCATGCTCGTTACGAAAGGAACAGCAACAGCTGCTGCTGCCACGCCACCCGCAACTGAAGTTGCCGCAATCAGAAACTTGCGCTTACTTTGATCTACTTCTTGATTCGCCATCACATGTCCTTAATTTCTAAACTACATTGACGCAATATTAAAATTTAGCCTCGCATTTTACAGGTTTCAACTGAAAACTTAAACCCTTGAAACCTTTAATTTACGCCATCAACCAAGAAAATCACGTACCAGCAAAAATCTATCGATCAAACTGGATTATCAATATCAATAAACTCATGCCCCAACGCGAACTCAGAAGCCAAATGTTCGCCTAAAGCCTTTATGCCGTAACGCTCAGTGGCATGATGCCCAGCGGCAATGTAAGCCACCCCAGATTCACGTGCCAAATGAACCGTTTGCTCTGAAATCTCACCACTGATAAAAAGATCCACGCCCAAATCAATTGCATCTGTTATGTAACCCTGCGCCCCACCTGTGCACCAAGCTACACTCTTTATTGATTGAGTTAAGTCACCAATGACTAAAGGCGTTCTTCCTAGTTGGCTAGCAATATGCTGCGCGACCTGTCCTAATGTTTGCGTCCCACCCAAGGCAGCCTGTGCAATTAAACCTTGATTGCCTGAGTAGGCTTTGACATTTAAGCCCAACACTTTACCCAACTGCACGTTATTCCCAAGCTCCGGATGTGCATCGAGCGGCAAGTGATAAGCCAACAAACTCATATCATTATCCAAAAGAAACTTAATACGATTGCGCTTCAAACCCACAAGGCAAGCGTCTTCATTCTTCCAAAAATACCCATGATGCACTAGCACAGCATCGGCTCCTGCTGATTTTGCAGCCTCCAAAAAATCCATACTTGCGCTAACGCCCGTCACAATTTTGTTTACATCGGATTTCCCCTCAACTTGCAAGCCATTAGGGCAATAGTCAGCGAATCGCTCCACCTGTAAAATTTGTCGGGTATAATTTACTAGTTGTTTTAATTCCATATTTTTTCCGAACTTGTTACGTTAATTATTTTTATCTGGTAACCCATATGAAGAAGCTTTGGCTCATTTTCGCACAAACCGTCACGATCAGCCTTGCTGTTGTTTTTGTAGCGCAAATTTTTTACCCGAAATTCATTCACGGCAATATCCAATACATTGAAGACAACCTAACAAAAAACCCACAGCCAAAGAATAGCGCAGGCTCATATAGCGACGCCGCCAAAAAAGCCATGCCTTCAGTGGTGAATATTTTTACAAGCAAGAAAAACTCAAATAACCCGCATCAACAATTCCTAGATGATCCGCTATTAAAGCATTTCTTTGGGGACCAATCAGACGAGCAATCGCAACGTGAGACCAGCCTTGGGTCAGGAGTGATCGTGAATGAAAACGGCCTCATTCTCACCAACCAGCATGTGATTGAATCAGCCGATGAGATTCAAGTTGCATTGGAAGATGGGCGAACAGTTAAAGCGCATGTTGTTGGATCAGACCCAGATACTGACCTTGCAGTTCTAAAAATTGATGTTAAAAATCTTCCTGCAATTACCTTTGCTGATGCTGAGAAAAACAAAGTTGGCGATGTGGTGCTCGCGATTGGCAATCCTTTTGGAGTCGGCCAAACCGTGACGCAAGGCATTATTAGTGCCCTCGGCCGTAACCATTTAGGCATAAGCACTTTTGAAAACTTCATCCAAACGGATGCTTCCATCAATCCAGGAAATTCAGGCGGCGCACTGATTGATGCCGATGGCAATTTAGTGGGTATTAACAGCGCAATTTATTCTCGCAATGGTGGTTCTATGGGTATTGGCTTTGCCATCCCTGTCAGCATTGCCAAACAAGTCATGGAGCAAATCATTCGCCAAGGTAGCGTGACGCGAGGTTGGATAGGGATTGAAGCTCAAGATATGACCGCCGAACTCGCGGATTCATTCAAACTTAAAAACGCCCAAGGCTCTCTAATTGCAGGGATTATTAAAAATAGTCCGGCTGAACGCGCTGGGCTTAAAGCCGGCGATGTGTTGTTAGAAATAAACGGACTTCAGGTAATTGATAGTAGCAATATGCTTGGGCTTATTTCTGAATTAAAACCCAACAAACAAGCAATATTGAAAATCACCAGAAACCAAAAAGAGATTAACGTACCTGTGATGATAGGTCGCAGACCTAAACTTGAAGCGAATTAGTCACTCGTGCGAGGCGCTACAAAGCTTGCGACAAAAACCCCAGCTTCGTACAAGAACCACAAAGGCACAGCCAACATCACTTGAGAAATTACATCCGGCGGCGTCAAAATTGCGCCGACAATAAACGCGCCAACAATCACATAAGGTCTCGCTTCTTTTAGCATCTCGACTTTAACGATATTAAATTTCACCAAAACGACCACTGCAATTGGCACTTCAAAAGCTATGCCAAATGAAACGAACATCGTCGTCACAAAATCTAAATAGCTTCCTATATCTGTCATAACTGCCACGCCCTGCGGGGCAGAAGCAGTGATAAATCCAAACAACACAGGAAATACCGCAAAGTAGGCAAACGCCATTCCAGCAAGAAACAGCAACGTGCTAGCAATAATCAAGGGGCCAATAAAACGGCGCTCATTTGCATAAAGGCCAGGTGCAACAAACGCCCATGCTTGATATAGCGTGTAAGGTAAAGAAACGATAATTGCCACTAGGGTAGATACCTTCATTGGCACCAAAAAAGGTGTGGTGACCGCGGTAGCAATCATCTGGGTGCCTGCTGGCATATGGCTTAACAGTGGCTGCGCAAGCCACGTATAAAGCTCGTTTGAAAACGGCAGAAATGCAATGACACAAACAACCAAACCCAAGACAATTTTAAGTAACCGATTGCGCAATTCAAGCAAATGCGAAATAAAAGTCTCTGTCACGCTCATTTGGACTTAGGTTTTCTCAAGGACTTAGGTTTTAAAGCTGGTTTTGTTGCTGGGGTTGGATTTACTAAATGGATCTCAGTTTGCGCTTGAGAAACTTCGCTTGGCGCAAGAATACTATTCTCAACTTGTTTTGACTGTGCCTGAATTTCTTGCTGCAATTTTTTGAGGTCTTCAAATTGCATTTCGCGCTCGACTTCAGATTTCACATTATTAACATAGCGCTGCATACGCCCTAACAAAGCGCCAGCTGTTCGTGCGACTTTAGGCAGTCTTTCAGGGCCAATTACAATCATGGCAACTACAGCAATGAGCACCAGCTCTGAAAATCCTACATCAAACATAAACTAGTGTTTCGTTTTATCAATCACTTCAGCATCGATTGTTTCAACTTTTCGAACCTCTTCAGGCTTAGCTTCATCTTTCATGGCATCTTTAAAGTTCTTAATAGCACCACCTAAATCCCCGCCAATATTACGTAGTCTTTTTGTACCAAATACAACAAGTGCAATCACCAAGATAACAATTAATTCTTTAAACATAAGTAACTCCTAATTAAGTCTTGGGTAAATTCGCGCCGCCGCCAAACACATGGATATGAATATGGAAAACCTCTTGACCGCCTTCGCGACCAGTATTAATCATAGTGCGAAACCCTTTCAGGCCTTGTTCTACCGCTAATTTAGGTGCCAATAATAACATTTTACCAAGCAAGGCTTGATGGGAGGGTTCTGCCGATGCAAGGCTTTCAATATGTAGCTTTGGCACAATTAAAAAGTGAACGGGCGCAATTGGATGTATGTCATGAAAAACGATAACTTCATTATCTTCAAAAATCTTCTTTGAAGGAATTTCAGCCTTTGTGATTTTGCAAAAAATACAATCTGCGCTCATTTTCACCTCTAATCTTTAGGGCGTGAAGCTTTTTCAGCGATGCCAGACAAACCCTCACGACGTGCTAACTCATCCAAGACATCCTGAGCACTCAAGCCAGCCTGTGCAAGCATCACCATGGTGTGAAACCACAAATCAGCCGTTTCATAAATTAAGTCTTCTTTACTACCATCTTTAGCAGCAATAATGGTTTCAGCCGCTTCTTCGCCAACTTTCTTAAGGATGCTATTCATCCCTTTGCTGTAAAGCTTTGCCACGTAAGAAGTTTGTGGATCCGCTTCTTTTCTTGATTCTAGCAATTCAGTTAATCGCTGAATGATGTCATTCATGTTTGTAAATTTCCTCTGGATTTTTAATCACAGGCTGATCTATTTTCCATTCACCATTTTCAAGCTTTTGAAAAAAACAGTCATGACGTCCAGTATGACAGGCAATCCCGCCTATCTGTTCAACCGTCATTAAAATAACATCAGCATCACAGTCTAATCTTAAATCATGTACTTTTTGCAGATGCCCAGACTCTTCACCTTTGTGCCATAGTTTGCCACGTGAACGTGACCAATAAACAGCATGTCCTGTTTCAACAGTGAGCTGCAAAGCCTCACGGTTCATAAAAGCAAACATTAGTACCTGATTGGTGCCAAGCTCTTGAGCAATTACTGGCACTAGGCTATCAGTCCATTTTACTTGATCCAACCAGCTCAAAGTCGCACCTCGATGCCATGTTCTCGCATATATTCTTTAGCCTGATGCACAGTATATTCACCATAGTGAAAAATGCTGGCTGCAAGCACAGCATCAGCCCCTCCTAATTTCACGCCATCCACGAGATGCTGCAAGTTGCCAACACCCCCGGAGGCAATAATTGGCACATCGACGGCATCGCTAATCGCTTTATTTAGACCGAGATTAAAGCCTATCTTAGTCCCGTCTCTATCCATGCTGGTGACAAGCAGTTCACCAGCACCCAGGCTCACCATTTTGCGCGCCCATTCAACGGCGTCTAAGCCTGTTTCTTTGCGACCACCATGAGTAAATACTTCCCATCTAGGCTGACCTAAAGCATCAACGCCAACTTGCTTTGCATCAATGGCAACCACAATACATTGCGAGCCATAGCGGTCAGACGCATCCGCGACTAATTGTGGATTAACCACAGCAGATGTATTAATACTTACCTTGTCAGCTCCTGCATTAAGTAAGCGGCGAACATCTTCTACCTCACGAACGCCACCACCTACCGTCAAGGGAATAAATACTTGCGAAGCTACTTCCTCAATAATATGAAGGATGAGTCCACGATTATCAGAGCTCGCAGTAATGTCTAAAAAAGTTAGCTCGTCGGCTCCTTGCTCGTCATAACGGCGAGCAATTTCAACAGGATCCCCTGCATCACGCAGTTCAAGAAAGTTAACGCCTTTTACAACGCGACCATCAGTCACATCCAGACAAGGAATGATGCGTTTCGCTAGCATTAACCGTTTAACTCGTTTGCTAAAGCTTGAGCCGCTTCAAAATTCAAAGTGCCCTCATAAATGGCGCGACCAGTAATAGCCCCCATAATACCTTCGCTCTCAACGGCACAAAGCTTACGGACATCATCTAAGTCTGTAATACCGCCACTTGCAATCACTGGAATAGTCAGGGCTTGCGCCAAGGCAACTGTCGCTTCAATGTTCACACCACTCAACATGCCGTCACGGCCAATGTCTGTATAAACCACCGCCTCAACACCATAGTCTTCAAATTTTTTCGCCAAATCAATCACGTCATGTCCAGTTAATCTAGACCAACCGTCAACAGCAACCTTGCCGTCTTTAGCATCCAAGCCCACCATAATTTGACCCGGGAATGCGTAACAAGCTTCGTGCAAAAAACCTGGGGTTTTCACTGCAGCTGTGCCGATGATGACATAGTCGATTCCGCTATCAAGATAGCGCTCAATGGTTTCTAAATCACGGATACCACCACCCAATTGAATCGGAATCTCACCGCGACAGGCTTCAACAATGGCTTTAATGGCACCTTCATTGACTGGCTTACCAGCAAAAGCACCATTCAAATCTACAAGATGCAAACGTTTACCACCTTGATCCACCCAATTGCGTGCCATAGCACCGGGATCTTCAGAAAACACCGTAGCATCTTCCATCAAACCTTGTTTTAAACGTACACAGTGACCGTCTTTTAAATCGATAGCAGGAATAATTAACATAATATAAAGGCTGTTTTACAAATTAAATGAGATTAATAGATTAAGGTTTGCCATTCCACTGAACAAAGTTGGATAACAACTGTAATCCAGCGTGCTGACTTTTTTCCGGGTGAAACTGAACTGCAAAAATATTGTTGTGTGCAATAGCGCCTGTGAACGGTGTAGGATATTCAGTTACGCCCGCAACTAAACTCGCATCATGTGGCTGAACATAATAACTGTGCACATAATAGAAACGCTCACCATTTGGAATATCCTTCCACATCTGGTGAGTTTGTTTTTGATAAACCTGATTCCAGCCCATGTGTGGCACTTTAAGTTTATTGCCCTCTGCGTCATGCATCGCATCCGCAGCAAAGCGTTTCACCTTTCCTGCCAAAATGCCCAAACCGTTAGCATCGCCCTCTTCAGAGTGCTGAAACAAAAGTTGTAAGCCAATACAAATACCAAGGAATGGTTTACTAGCAGCTGATTGCACAATCACATCATGCAAACCTCTTGATTCAAGTTCGCGCATGCAATCTGGCATAGCTCCTTGCCCTGGGAACACAACACGCTCAGCATCAATGATATCCTTAGCGCTACTTGTAACCACCACGTTTTTATTGGGGGCGACATGCTCCAAGGCTTTTGAAACTGAGCGTAAATTGCCCATGCCATAATCTACTACTGCGATATCAATCATGATACTTTTCTGAAAATTTCATCATCCACTCCTAAAGTTTAGATGAAGAAAGTTTTGAGTAATTAACACTCAGTCTTATAAAGTTCCCTTAGTAGAAGGCATGATGCCTGCCATACGAGGATCTAATTCGGCAGCCATACGCAGCGCCCGCCCGAATGCTTTAAAGATTGTTTCTGCTTGATGATGTGCATTGTCACCACGTAAATTATCAATGTGCAATGTCACTAGAGCGTGATTCACAAATCCTTGGAAAAATTCATGGATGAGATCCACATCAAAATCACCAATGCGTGCACGTTTGAATTCAACGCCAAATTCCAACCCTGGACGGCCCGACAAATCAAGCGCAACACGTGACAATGCTTCATCTAAAGGCACATATGAATGCCCATAGCGTCGCAAGCCTTTTTTATCGCCAACGGCTTTTGCAAAAGCCTGGCCCAAGGTAATTCCAACATCTTCTACAGTGTGGTGTGCATCAATGTGCAAATCACCCTTTGCAGCAATCGTAATGTCCATCATGCCGTGTCTAGCAATCTGGTCAATCATATGGTCAAGAAAACCTAACCCACTCGCCAATTGAGAGGCCCCAGTACCATCAAGATTAATTGAGGCAACAATTTGGGTTTCTAGAGTATTACGGCTAACTTCAGCTTTACGCATGAGAGTATGTTTTCTTTCTTAGTTTACAAATAAAAACCGCCGCAAAACGTATTAGTTTGTTTTGCAGCGGTCTCTTATGGTCGTTTAGTACCTTTTATTTAGCCAACTTATAAATTAGCTAAACAAGCCTTTCAACCAACCGAACAAACCACCAGATTTGCCAGCATGTGCAATTGCAGTGATTTCTGCAGCAGAAGCAGCAGGATCAGCAGCGCCGTAGATAGCAGCACCAGCTACAATGATAGATGCACCAGCGTCACGAACCTGCGCTGTTGTAGAGGCTTTAACACCACCAGCAACAGAAATTTCAACGCCAAGGTTCAAACTTGCAACCAACGCCAAATCAGCAAATGGTGTTTGGCCAGCAGCTTGTTGGTCAAGACCTGTGTGAACGCCAATGATGTGAGCGCCTAGTTTAGCAACTTGCTCTGTCAATGCTTTTTTGTCAGCAACGTTGATCAAGTCAACTTGAGCTTTTTTGCCGTATTTGTTAGCAACATCAATAACACCTTTGATAGTGCCGATATCTGATGTACCCAAAACTGTTGTAATGTCCGCACCAGCTTTGAAGAATGGCTCAGCTTCGTAGAAGCCAGCATCAGCTGTTTTCAAGTCAACCAAGATCTTGTTGTTTGGGAATTTAGCACGTAGTGTTTCAACCAATTTGATACCGTTATGCTTAATGCATGGTGTACCAATTTCAAGGATATCAACGTGTGGAGCAACTTTAGTAGCCAATGCTACTGTTGCGTCAAAATCCAATGAATCTAAAGCCATCTGTGTTAATGCCATGTTACTTCCTCCGCTTAATTGCACGTTTACGATTTAACTACACGCGTTATGATACATTTTTTTATCATGTTAATGGTAAATAGATAGCTTTTACCAAAAGTAGCTTTATATAACGATTTTGCATTTTGGTCAAAATTCTTTACATTTTGAGGGTCTTTTTAAGCGCTTGTACCAAGGCTTTACATTCAACATCCGTACCAATGGTGATTCTTAAAAACTGATCGATTCTTGCTGGCTTCTTGAAATGACGAATAATCACTTTTTGCTCTCGCAATGATGTAGCTAACGCTTCTGCTTCATATTTAGGATGGCGCGCAAAAATAAAATTGGCGCCTGATGGCAATACCTCAAAACCCATCGCTTCGAGGGCATCTACAACACTCTCGCGCGTTTTGATAACCCGCTGACGGGTCTCTTCGAAATACGCTGTATCGTTCATCGCAGCAATTGCACCCGCTTGGGCAAAGCGATCGAGGGGATAAGAGTTAAAGCTATCTTTTACGCGATGCAAAGCGTCAATCAAATCTGGATGACCAACAGCATAACCAACACGCAAACCAGCAAGTGAGCGTGCTTTAGAAAAGGTGTGCGTGACAAGCAACTGCGGATAACGACTCACCAACCCTACCGCAGACTCTCCACCAAAATCTACGTAGGCCTCATCAATCACAACCACAGAATCGGTGTTGTGTTTTAATAAACGCTCTATCTCAGACAGTTTCAATAAGCGACCTGTGGGTGCATTTGGATTAGGGAAAATAATCCCCCCATTTGCTTTCAAGTAATCATCTACGTTAATTTCGAATGCTTCACTAAGCGGAATAGTTTCAAAGTCAATTTCGTATAAACCACAATAGACTGGGTAAAAACTATAGGTAATATCTGGAAATAAAATCGGCTTATCATGCTTGAGCAACGCATTAAAGACGTGAGCTAAGACTTCATCAGAGCCATTTCCAACAAACACCTGATTAGCATTCAATCCATGATACTCAGCAATCGCTTGTTTCAGTGCATCAGAATTAGGGTCGGGGTAAAGACGCAAACTATCTGCAGCTTCTTTTTGCAAAGCAGCAATCACCTTCGGACTTGGTCCATAGGGATTCTCATTAGTATTCAACTTAATGAGATTATTGATTTTAGGCTGCTCACCTGGCACATAAGGGGTCAGCGTGTGAACTAGCTTACTCCAGTATTGACTCATTTTTTTAATCTATATTCAGCAGATTGCGCATGCGCTTGCAAGCCCTCGCCATAAGCGAGAGTAGCCGCTACTTTACCCAAAGTTTGCGCGCCAGTTGATGATACAAAAATTAAGCTAGAACGTTTTTGGAAGTCATAAACACCAAGCGGAGATGAAAAACGTGCAGTGCGTGAAGTCGGAAGTACGTGGTTAGGGCCTGCGCAATAGTCGCCAAGCGCCTCACAAGTATCACGACCCATAAAGATGGCACCAGCATGTTTGATTTTCTTGCTGAATGCGAGCGGATCTTCAAGCGATAATTCTAAATGCTCTGGCGCAATATAATTGCTAATTTCAGCCGCCTCATCTAAATCACGCACCTGAATTAA
Organism: uncultured Methylophilaceae bacterium; assembly: GCA_903870165.1. GTDB lineage: Bacteria > Pseudomonadota > Gammaproteobacteria > Burkholderiales > Methylophilaceae > Methylopumilus_A. The sequence goes on from CAIQBW010000033.1 coordinate 17,232, forward strand.
AGCGCCACGATCGCTAAGTGAAGTTTTAATAATCTCTTGACGCGGCATAGTTTGCACAAGTCTCTGGATGCTAGCATATACTTGATCTAAGAATGTGGCATCTGGACTCAATAAAATTGCTTGTGCCAACTCATCATGTTCAGCTTGGCTGAATAAATCCATCGCTACCCAATCAGGATTGGTTTTTCCATCGCAAATCACCAAGATCTCAGAGGGTCCTGCCACCATATCAATCCCCACAACGCCAAATACACGGCGCTTTGCAGCAGCCACATAGGCGTTACCTGGACCAACAATTTTATCTACCTGAGGAACTGTTTCAGTTCCATAAGCCATCGCACCAACAGCCTGAGCACCACCGATACAGAATACTCGATCAACCCCTGAAATTGCCGCAGCTGCTAACACCAATTGGTTTTTCTCACCATTAGGGGTAGGCACCACCATAATAAGTTCTTGCACACCAGCAACTTTAGCAGGAATTGCATTCATCAATACAGAGGAAGGATAAGCGGCTTTACCGCCTGGCACATAAAGACCAACACGATCTAAAGATGTCACTTGCTGACCTAGAATCGTACCGTCAGCTTCGGTGTATTGCCATGAAGCCATTAATTGCTTTTCATGGTAACTGCGCACACGGTCAGCGGCGGCTTTTAAGGCCTCGCGTTGCTCTAACGGCAAACCATTTAGCGCCCCTACGAGTTCAGACTGTGAAATTTCCAGCTCAGCGATTGAATGCGCATTTGTTTTATCAAAGCGGTTGGTGTATTCCAACACCGCAGCATCGCCTCGTTTTTTTACGTCTTTAAGAATACCTGCAACAACTTCATCAATGCTGTCATCTTGTGCAGTTTCAAACGCTAACAAAGCTTTTAACTTGCTATCAAAATCTGTTTCAGCGCTAGAAAAACGTCTTATTTTAATTTCGGTACTCATCCTGTATTCAACCTATTTTCAAACTCATGTTTAGTCTATTTACCAATTGCACCAATAAAGGCATCCATCATCGGCTGTAATTTAGTGCGGTTGAGTTTATAAGATGCCTGGTTCACCACCAAGCGGGAGCTCACCTCCCCCACCTCTTCAACTGCTTTAAGATTATTCGCACGCAAAGTACTCCCGGTGCTGACCAAGTCAACAATCACATCCGCCAAGCCAACCAAAGGACCTAGTTCCATTGAGCCATAAAGCTTAATCAAGTCAACATGCATCCCTTTTGCAGCAAAGTGCTCACGTGCCGTTTTAACGTATTTGGTCACGACTTTAAGACGTGCACCGCTTCTAATTGAAGCAAAGTAATCAAAGTCTTCACGCACTGCGACCATCATTTTGCATTTTGCGATTTGTAAATCTATTGGCTGATAAAAGCCTTCACCGCCATGCTCATCAAGCACATCCTTCCCTGCAATCCCTAAATCAGCTGCTCCATATTGCACATAGGTTGGCACATCGGAAGCGCGCACAATAATAAGACGAACATCTTCACGGTTCGTCGGCAAAATTAACTTACGTGAGGCTTCAGGATCTTCAAGCGCATGAATACCTGCTGCCGCCAACAATGGCGTGGTTTCTTGGAATATTCTGCCTTTTGAAAGTGCGATGGTTATCATGTTGTCATCAATTTTCGTTATTAAGAAACGCGCTTCACATTGGCGCCAAGTGCATTGAATTTCTCTTCGAGATTTTCGTATCCACGATCGAGATGATAAATACGCTCAATCACCGTTTGGCCTTTAGCAACCAACCCAGCCAATACTAGACTAGCTGAGGCACGCAAATCAGTTGCCATCACAGTCGCCCCCTCTAATTCAGCCACGCCTTTGACTAATGCCGTATTGCCATCAATATCAATATTTGCTCCCAAGCGCTGCATTTCTTGAACATGCATGAATCGGTTTTCAAAAATCGTTTCGGTCACTTTTGAAACCCCTTCAGCGACAGTATTGAGTGCCATAAATTGCGCCTGCATATCAGTTGGAAATGCTGGGTGTGGTGCAGTACGAATATTCACCGCTTTTAGCTTGCCATCACTTTTAACGGTAATGCTATTTTGGTCGCAAATCACTTCAGCACCGGCCTCACGTAATTTTTCAATAACTGCATCAAGCAAGTTCTCTTTGACATTGAGAAGTTTAACTTCCCCACCTGTCATTGCCGCAGCAACCATGTAAGTACCCGCTTCGATTCTATCGCATACCACTTGATGGACAGCCCCGTGAAGCTTATCAACACCTTCAATGGTGATCAAATCCGTGCCAGCACCTTTAATTTTGGCACCCATTTTAATCAAACATTCCGCCATATCGACAACTTCAGGCTCTTTAGCAGCATTTTCTAACACGGTAGTTCCATTTGCCAAGGCAGCAGCCATCATGAGATTTTCTGTCCCAGTCACTGTCACCAAGTCCATGTAGTAACGTGCCCCTTGTAAACGATTATTGGGCAAGTGTTCCGTTGTTGCCTCAATATAGCCATGCTCAATATGAATTTTTGCACCCAGGGCTTGAAGGCCTTTGATATGTAAATCAACAGGACGTGAGCCAATGGCACAACCCCCAGGCAATGAAACACGTGCCTTACCGAAGCGAGCCAATAGCGGGCCAAGAACAAGAATGGAAGCACGCATGGTTTTCACCATTTCATAGGGTGCTTCTAGTACTCGAATATCTCGGGCATCTAAATCCACTTTATCAGCTTGGCGATTTACTTTTACACCCATGTGCTCAAGCAAATTGATAGTAGTGCCAACATCCTTAAGCTTAGGAACGCTGGATAAACTCAATGTATCTTCAGCAAGGAGCGCAGCACATAAAATTGGCAACGCTGCATTTTTAGCGCCTGAAACAGTCACCTCACCATGCAAACGTGCACCGCCCTGAATAAGCAATTTGTCCAATTAAGCAGCCACTTCCGCTAATAGTTTTTGTAACTCACCTTGCTCATACATAGTGCGCATAATGTCCGAACCGCCGATGAATTCACCGTTGATATATAGTTGTGGAATCGTTGGCCAGTTTGCATAAACCTTAATCCCATCACGAATTGCTGGATCAGCCAATACGTCAACTGCTACTAAATTTTGTACGCCACAGGCTTGTAAAATCTGAATAGCCAAACCAGAGAAACCACATTGTGGAAACTTAGGGCTACCCTTCATGTAAAGCACAACTGGATTGCTTGTTACTTGATTCTTAATTGCCGCTTGAACATCCATACTAAACTCCTAATAAAAAATTCTTTATATGCGCTTGCCATTTGCATGCCACGCCTCTGGCGTGAATGTGCGCATGGAAAGCGCATGTATTTCTGAACGCATTCTATCGCCTAGCGCTTGATAAACTAATTGATGCTGTTGCACCATATTCTTACCAACAAAAGTAGGACTTACAATCAAGGCTTCAAAGTGCTGACCATCGTCACCACGCACTTCAATATGCTCGCAAGCCAATCCGTTGGTAATATAAGTTTTTAATTCGTTCGCACTTAACATCTTAGCCCCGTAATTTATAGCCAGCTTTTAACATGCCTAACGTAATCAATGATAGGGCAATAAAGCTAACTAGGACAACACTTAAACTAAACCATGGGGAAATATCACCTTGGCCGAAAAAACCATATCTAAAGCCATCAATCATGTAAAAGAATGGATTTAAATGCGAAACTTTTTGCCAAAACTCTGGCAAAGAATGAATGGAGTAAAACACCCCTGATAAGAATGACAATGGCATGATCACAAAGTTTTGAAATGCCGCCATCTGATCAAATTTTTCCGCCCAAAGCCCCGCAATAATGCCGAAAGCTCCCAACATACCACTACCAAAAACTGCAAATCCCAAAATAAATAATGGATGAGTCACTGGCAAATGAATAAAACAAATCGCTACCAAGTAGATGCTAAAACCAACCGCCAAGCCTCTAACAATAGAAGCCGCAAGAAATGCTAGAAAGAATTCCAAATAACTCAAAGGAGTAAGTAATACGAAAATGATATTGCCCATCACTTTGGATTGAATAAGGCTTGATGAGCTGTTCGCAAAAGCATTTTGCAAGACGGACATCATAATTAAACCCGGAATCAAAAATACCGTGTAAGGGACACCTGGATAAACTTCAACTCGTCCGCCAAGGACATGTGAGAAAATCAATAAATACAAAAGTACAGTCATGACAGGTGCGGCAACCGTTTGGAAGCTCACGCGCCAGAATCGTAAGATCTCTTTCTTAAATAAAGTCCATGGTCCACGAAAACGCTGATTAATTAGACTCATTTCCGCCCCATTAAATCAACGAATACATCTTCTAAATCTGGCTCGATTAATTGCATATCCTCTACAAACACATTTGCATTACGAAGTTCAGCCAACACATATTCCAATTGATGAATGGCATTCAGCGAGAGTGTGTAATCGTAATGTTCTTGTTGGCGTAACATTTCTTTTAATGATGCAGGCAATACACCAGCTAATTTTAAACGTAACTTTTTACCTGGCATACTTGCTAATAAGTTCTTAGTGCTATCGAGCGCAATCACCTCGCCCTGCTTCAACAAGGCAACGCGTGAACATAGGGTTTCCGCTTCTTCCAAATAGTGCGTTGTCAAAATGATGGTGTGTCCTTCGCGGTTTAAACGCTTGATGAACTCCCACAGCATATGGCGCAACTCAACGTCCACCCCCGCAGTCGGCTCATCCAGCACGATTACAGGCGGTTTATGGACCAAGGCTTGCGCAATCAAAGCGCGACGTTTCATGCCCCCAGATAATCGGCGCATATTGGTACCCGCTTTATCTGTCAAACCTAAGGATTCGATGACTTCATCGATCCAGGCATCATTCTCTGCACCTTTACCAAAATAGCCCGCTTGGAAGCGCAACATTTCTCGAACATTAAAAAACGGATCAAAGACCAACTCCTGGGGCACAACACCCAGGGCATGACGTGCTTGACCATATTGCGCCATCACGTCATAACCCATCACCGACAACTTACCACTGGTCGGGCGCGACAATCCAGCCAGCAAGTTAATCAGCGTTGATTTGCCAGCGCCGTTAGGACCAAGCAAAGCAAAAAACTCACCTTGTTCAATAGTCAAATCCACACCATTCAGTGCTTTTAAAGCACCGAATTGCTTGTGGACTTGCTCTATTTTAATTGCGGGATTCATAGGTTCCTCGGGCAAGAAATTAGCCCAATCGATAGTTTAATGCGTGGCTTGTGGAATTAAGTCAACTACACCATAAAGCGCAATCAGACTTAATAAATTTTTAGGGGAATTGGCGAATCGCAAATCGCATTGTTTAACTTGTGCATGACGCAACCATTCAAAGATCAAACTAATGCTTGCTGTATCAACATGCGTAACTTTTGCCAAATCAACCACCAAAGCATTAGCGATTGGCAATGTATTGCTCTCAGCCAAAAGCTTTTGTGCGTGATCGATGGTGATATCGCCCTCAATCTCCCAACGATTATATGACTTCTTGATTTGTGCCAATTAAATTCTCAATCAATATGCTGAGGTTGAATTACTTCTTACCAGCTGCGTTGCTTTTATTTTTGTCAGCCAATTTTTGTATCAAACTGTCCATGCCACCTTGACGCACTTCATTGCTAAACTGCCCGCGGTAATTAGTGACCAAGCTGACTCCTTCAATTGTTATATCATAGACTTTCCATACATCACCCACTTGCTCAAGGCTATAATCTACAGCCAATGGCTGTCCACCCGGTTGCAAAATTTGTGTTTTCACAACCACGTCCTTGTCATCAACAGCATCGCGCAATGGCTTGTATTCAATCGTTTGATTGCGATATTTTGAAAGTGCAGAGGCATAAGTTCTAATCAACAAACTGCGGAACTCTCGCTCAAAAGCATCTTGTTGCTCTTTAGAAGCTTTGCTAAAGTTTTTCCCCAAGACCAATTTACAAACATGATCAAAGTTAAAGTTCGGAACAATCTTTTCTTCCGCTAATGCAAAAATCTTTTCTTGGTCGCCGTTTTGAATGGCTTTATCTTTTTTAACAATAGCAAGCACGTCATCAGCCACTGACTTCACAAATACATCAGCAGGTACCGTTGCTTGCGCGACTGCTGAGCAAGCAAACATCATCAAGCCCACAAAAAGAATACTCACGTTTTTCATTTTATTCTGCTGCCTTTGTTGTTTCAGAAGATTTAGTGTCTGAAGCTTTGTTATATAAGAACTGACTAATCATTTTTTCAAGCACAACTGCATCCTGCGTATGTGAGATTTTGTCGCCATTTTTAAGCAAGGCCTCTTCACCACCTGCTTCAAGGCCAATATATTGCTCTCCAAGTAAACCAGCAGTGTAGATATTCGCAAATGTATCTTTAGGGAATGCATAACGCTTGTCCAATTTTATCGTTACTTTCGCCTCATAGTCTTTGCTATCAAACACAATGCCATCCACACGGCCAATCACTACACCGGCGCTTTTCACTGGAGCATGTGGCTTTAAACCGCCGATATTTTCGAAAGCGGCAGTTACCGTATAGGTTTCACCGATATTACTTGATGTCAGATTTCCAACTTTAAGCGCCAAACCAAATATTGCAGCCAAGCCTAGAGCAACAAACACTCCGACCCATAAATCTATTGTTGTGCGTTCCATGCCACCTCCAATGTAATACGGTTACAAATAATCTTAAATTAAGCGCCGATCATGAACGCTGTCAAAATAAAGTCTAATCCTAATACTGCTAATGATGAATTTACTACCGTTCTTGTGGTGGCGCGGCTAACGCCCTCAGCAGTGGGCGGGGCATCATAGCCTTCAAATAAAGCAATCAAGGTACATACAACGCCGAACACCAAACTCTTGATGACACCATTCACAATATCATCACGAAAATCCACACTAGCCTGCATCTGAGACCAGAAAGCACCTGAATCAACGCCGATAATTGGCACCGCCACGAAATAACCACCCAACACACCAACCATCGAGAACAAGGCAGCTAAAATTGGCATCGAAATTACACCAGCCCAAAACCTAGGCGCAATCACACGGGCTATAGGGCTGACCGCCATCATCTCCATGGCAGACAATTGTTCCGTTGCCTTCATCAAGCCGATTTCAGCGGTAATCGCAGTGCCTGCACGGCCCGCAAATAACAATGCTGTCACGACAGGGCCTAATTCGCGCACCAATGAAAGTGCAACCAATACTCCAATTGCTTCAGATGAGCCATATTTTTGCAACGTGTTGTAGCCTTGCAATCCCAGCACCATGCCAACAAAGAAGGCAGAGACTAAAATAATTAACAATGAAAGCACGCCTGTTGCGAAAATTTCACGCACAATCAATCGCGGGCGCTTAAAGCTTTCAATCAAATAGAACCCTATATATGAAAACAAACGCGCGCCTGCACCTATGCGCCAAACACCCTCAATGACACGATGTCCTAAACCAGCCAATGCATCCCTAAGACCCTTAAACATCATGACCTCTTAACATTTCTAGCTTGTAATCTGCGGCTGGATAATGAAATGGCACAGGGCCATCGGCTTCACCATGCACAAACTGATGAACAAATGGCTTGTCAGAATTACGCAAGTCGTCAGGCGTGCCTTCAGCAACCACAACACCATCGGAAACAAAATAGACATAATCTACAAAGCTGAATGTCTCATGAACATCATGCGTCACCACAATAGAGGTTGCGCCAAGCGAATCATTCAAACTACGGATTAAATTACACACCACACCCATAGAAATTGGGTCGAGACCAGCAAACGGCTCGTCATACATGATGATTTGTGGATCTAGTGCTACAGCACGAGCCAAAGCAACCCGTCGGGCCATGCCACCTGAAAGTTCAGTTGGCATTAAATTGTGAGCGCCCCTCAAACCAACTGCATTTAACTTTAGCATCACAAAATCGCGCACCATCGATTCTGGCAAATCCGTATGCTCCCGAATTGGGAAAGCAACGTTTTCGTAAACTGATAAATCGGTGAACAAAGCGCCAAACTGAAACAACATGCCCATTTTTCGGCGTAATTTATACAAGCCATCAATGCTTTGTTTGTGAACCACTTCATCATCAACACGCACCTCACCGAGATTTGGCTTGAGCTGACCGCCAATGAGGCGAAGCAAAGTAGTTTTGCCACTACCACTGCCGCCCATAATGGCCACAACCTTGCCACGTGGGAACACCATATTGATCCCTTTATGGAGCAATCGGCCTTTGTAGCCAAACGAAAGATTATCAATTTCGACGATGTTGTCGGACATAGTGTTTTATGTTGAAAGTATTGCGCTATTTTAATGCAAATTGGGCATGATTGATAATAGAAAAGTAAAAGCCCGCTTAAGCGGGCTTTTAGAAACTAAAAGCAACCTAGAAAGCCATGCAAACAGTATATTTAGTTGAATCACTAATGGTTGGGCTTTCCCCTACTGATGTAACAGCAGTTGCTGCATTAACGCCATCCACATCAGAAGCAACCATCACATTTCCGCCCGCTGTATCTCCGTCATCAAGCGCCGTGTCTAACTGCTTGGCAAATTTTCCTAATATACCCGCTGAACAAATTGCATAAGACCCCTTTAAGTTAGCAATTGTTTTATCTGGATTAGACTGAACTCCAATACGCCCACCCTCAGCGTTTGTAGGCAGATAAGTAGCATCAGTAGTAATAGTTGGGCCTGTAGCTAAGCCAGCTAATCTGACATGTTGCCAATAATCAAAAGTTTCACCAGTGGTTGCATTCCATGAACCAGATATAACACCGTCCCCATTACCATTATTAGAAGCACCTACATGATTGGTAGCTGCCCGATCATCCCCTGGCAATGCTCTAAATTTATCCTGATAACTATAAATCTGGACCTGCGCATTTCTAAAGTCTGTCGCCATATTTTTTACTTTTGCACTATTAATCAGCTCCTGGCCTTTTAGCACGCCGCCTAGCAACAGCCCAATAATCACCAGCACAATGGCTAATTCGATCAGTGTAAATCCAGATTGTTTTTTCATTCTATCCCCGCCTTTCCAAGACTTTGGTTGGTATTTATCAGAACCTTTACTTAATTGCTTATCAGGATCATTCAAGCCCGCTTAAGATTCAATTTTTAGAAATCATAGTTTAATGAAGAAAACTATGCAACATAATGATAATTATAAATATTTAATTGTTAAATATTTAACAATTCGTGCCGCATTTGGATTGGATTTTGAATTAAAGCGGGAAAATGGATAGAGATGATAAAAAAAGCGCCGTCAGCAGATACTGAAACGGCGCAAATTATTTCAAAGACAAATTAAAATCTGTATAGCGGCTCTAGGAAATACTTACCACCAACATAGCTTATAAAGTGCCGTAAGAGTGCAAGCCAGATAAGAACATATTGACGCCCAAGAATGCAAATGTGGTGACTAGCAAGCCAATCAGAGCCCACCAAGCGAGCATAGGTCCACGAAGACCTTTCACTAAACGCAAGTGCAACCAAGCAGCGTAGTTAAGCCAAACAATAAGCGCCCATGTTTCTTTTGCATCCCAAGACCAATAACCGCCCCAAGCCTCTGCCGCCCAAACAGCGCCTAAAATTGTGGCAATTGTAAAGAAAGCGAAACCCACTGAAATCGCTTTATACATTAAATCATCAAGCACATCAGAAGAAGGCAAACGAGAAACCAAAATTCCTTTATTCACTAACAAATAAGCACTCGCCACCATTGCTGCTAACGAAAATGCTCCGTAACCAACAAAGTTAGCTGGAACGTGTATTTTCATCCAATAAGACTGAAGCGCCGGGACTAAAGGTTGAATGCTATTGGCATGACGACTAAAAGTGTACCAAAGAATAAAGCCAACAGCTGAGCTCACGACTAACAATACAAACCCGCCAAGCTGTTTGGTTGCATAGCGTTGCTCATAATATAAATACATCAAAGATGTAATGAGACAGAACAGGATGAACACTTCATACAAGTTACTTAGAGGAATATGGCCTACATCCGGGGCAATCAAGTAAGACTCATACCAACGCACCATCAAGCCTACAAAACCCATTAAAATAGCTGTCCATGTGAGGCTAGTTGCCACTTTGCCTGTGAATGCAGATCGCGCGAATAACGCAAACCAATAGGTCAGCATCGCCAAAACGAATAGGACATTCATCCACATCACAGCGGTTTGACTACCAATCAAGAATTTCAAAAAGAAGACGTGATTCACGCTCTCTAAGTCACCGTGGTAAAGATTAATCGAGAGCAGACTTAATGTTGCAATGCCAACCAACAACAATCGAACAGGCTTCCAAGACCAACCCAATAAACTAAATACGATGCCAGCGCCAAACAAGAATGTAGTTTCGTAAGCATCCATAAATTGGCTATATTTTGAATAAGCAAATACGGTAGACGCCATCAGTACAATCGGATAGAGCCAATCCTTCCAGCCAAGCTGACTGAGAAAAGGCACTGGATCATCACTAATATTGGTTGGTGTTAAGTTTTGTTTGTTCGCCATGGCGTTATCCTAAAGATGACTTGTGAGTATTTAACTCTGTAACAATTTAGTTAGTTGACTTTGATAGCGATTAAATTCAATCTCAAAATCTCGGTTCTTACGATTTGCAGACATCGCAAATAGTACTGCCTTTTGTTGTGGTTTAATTAAAAACCAAATGCGTCTTTCACGAATATAAATCATCGCAAAAATACCTAACACCAGTAGGACCGAGCCTGAGTAAACTAAGTTCTTACCTGGAGAGCGTGTCAACTGCAAACCACTAGCTTCGCGCTGCTCGAATTTTGTCATCTGCAAATAAATAGGTTCGCCATAAAAAAATAAGTCACTCATCGCATTTAATGAGTCTTGCAAGAAAGCCTGCGTATTCTCATCTACTTTTACATTTTTAATTCCAGCGCGCTCTTGGCCAAGTTGATAAGCCTCAAATGCTGCTCCAGTAATAATTTTGATATACGTCTGCGCTGCAGCCTCACGCTGCTTTTGGGGCACAGATGCTTCAATTAACCTAGAGATTTCAGCATAACCGCCTTCGCTAAACGCACCAAGCAACTGAACAACGCTTGCCTCAAATTTATTTTTAACAGCAACATCATCGCTAGGCTTGAGAGCTTTCAATGCAAAACGACTGGCGATTTCTTGGTGTAAGGCTTTATTAAATAGGACAGCGCGGGTCTGCATAAAGCCTTGCATCTCAAAATTGCTGTCTGCAGGAATACGCAAATACTTAAACTCTTCTTGCGGAGATGAACGCATGCCCGAGACAAAATAAGCGCGGCCATCCAATTGCAAAGGCTGCATGTAGTTCACATATTCTTTTGCTTGCCCGGCCGTATCACGTACTTTGAAGGTTACGTTTGGCCCAACATTACGCGGTTTACCTTTACCATCCGGACTCAAATTCAAAATATTGAATTTACGAAAATCAATAAACTCAAGCTGAAGCCCATTCGCACCAGCACCAAATTCTGTTTTCCCAAAAATCGTTCCCGACACAGGAATAGGCTTGGCTTCTGGACTCAAAATTCCCCAAACATCGAAGTTAAGCTTTGAGCCACCGTCTTGGAAATCAGACTGATAAATTGCGATGCCCTTATATATAAGTGGATGATTCACACTAATTGTGTGCTTGAGCGGCGCCTTTAAATCAGGGTCCATGATCACCAAGTCACTCTCAAATGATTTTGGCTGGCCAGTTGGATAATGCTCAATTCTAAAATCGGTGAGCGCTATGCTAAATGGCAATTCTTGCACCATATAACCATCACGAACCCGCTGGAAAGCCACATCTGCGCTGGCGCCTTCAGGAAGCGTCATATTAGCTCTAAAGGATAAATTACTGACAGAAAGTCTACTTTTCTTAGGGACTTCATTGGCTGGAATATCACGCGATTCTACTGTTTTTTGGCCAAGCAACTCTTGCACTTTGAGCGGCACATTGCCATCCATCAAACCACCGATACAAATAATCACAATCGCCACATGGGTGAAAATATAACCTAACCGCTGATAACTGCCGGCTTTTGCAGCAATCAGTTCGCTTCCATCTGCATGCTTTACCGTTTTTAAACGGAAACTACGCACAGTTAAAAAATGGCTGACATCTTGCCTAACTTGCTCGAGGCTTTGAGTCGTGCTGTATTCGTGTTGATGACTAAAAGCGCGCAAGGACTTTTCAGTTGCCTGCTCGCGATAAGCACGCAGCTCTTTAAGCATGAGAGGGGTGTTACGATAAATACAGAGGCTAGTTGATGCCACTAAAAAGACCAGAATCACCAAAAACCATGCACTATGATAAACATCATAAAGACCGAGCATCTCGAACAAATCAAACCAAAACTGGCCAAACTGAATCACATAATTAGCATAAGGCTCATTTTGCTTGAGGACAGTACCAATAATCGAGGCAATACCAAGCACTGTCAAAACGCTGACTGCAAAGCGCATGGAACTTAGTAATTCATAAAGTCTTTTAGAATTCGTCATTCAAACTTTCAAACAAATTGGATTTCCAAAAATTAAGGGTGGCAACGCCACCCTCTTTCACTTGGTAACACTTAGCTACCAAACACTTCGAAATTAATGCAAACCTTGGATATAGTCTGCCACAGCAGCCATATCAGCATCTGACATCTTCGCAGCAATCATACGCATCACTTTAGCGTTGTCATTAGCACGCTCACCAGAGTAGAAAGCTTTGAGTTGCGTAACAACGTAATCAGCATGCTGACCAGACAATCGTGGGAACTGAACAGGGATGCCAGCACCAGTTGCGCCGTGGCATGAGGCGCAAGCTGGAACACCAACACTTGCGATACCACCGCGATAAATCTTTTCACCAAGCGAGCCAGCTGCATTTGTTTTAGCGCTACCCACTTTAGCTTTTTGCGCCCCGAAATAAGCCGCCACATTAGCCATATCTTCTGGAGAAAGGGTTGCAGCTATCCCAGACATCACCGCATTTTTACGCTCACCAGCTTTGAAGTTTGCTAATTGCTTAGCAATATATTCAGGGTGTTGCTGAGCAAGTTTAGGGTTGGTGGTAATAACACTGTTGCCATCAACACCATGACAAGCTGCACAGACGCCAGTCACAATCTTTTCACCTGCGGCCGCATTGCCCGCTGCTTGCGCTACTGAAGCCAAGCTAACAGACATCAGGATAATTGCTAGTACGTTACCGATTTTCATGCTTCTTTTCCCTTAAAACTTGTGACTGATACATTTAGAATAATTAAAACATTTTATCGAAAATCGCCTAATCGTGGTAGCATTTTCGGCCTTGAAAGGGTTATCTTATGCCGTTGTTCCAAAATGCCACATTCTACATTTCCGCACATCATCTCAGCGACCTGCCACCACCGGCTGGAATAGAGGTGGCTTTTGCTGGGCGATCTAATGCCGGAAAATCAAGTGCGCTCAACACATTGGCGAACCACAATCGTCTTGCCTATGTCAGCAAACAACCTGGACGAACGCAATTGATAAACTTTTTTAGCTTAGGCAATGACCGCTTTTTAGTCGACTTGCCAGGCTACGGCTATGCAAAAGTACCTGCATCTATGCGTGCGCATTGGCAAATGACCCTCTCCAAATACCTCAGCCATCGCAGTACGTTGTATGGCTTGGTGTTAGTGATGGATTGCCGTCACCCACTCACACCACTAGACCGTCAAATGTTGGACTGGTTCGCACCAAGCGGCAGACCAATTCATGTGTTGCTCACAAAATCAGACAAACTATCGCGCAATGCCGCTAACCAAACACTACAGGCTGTAAAAAAAGAACTTCAAAACACATGGGGGAATTGCACGATACAACTATTCTCCAGCCTGAAGAAGCAAGGTGTAGAAGAAGCTGAGACCGTTATTGGCGCTTGGCTTAAGGACGACCCTTTAGTTTCGGATGAAAATCAAATCCCAGACACCGTGGCCTAATTTAATACCACGGTTTTCAAATTTGGTTAGTGGACGATAAGCTGGCTTAGGCGCGTAATCTTTTGCTGAATTAGACAGCAAAGTCTCAACTTTCAAAATATCCAACACCCATTCGGCATATTCTTGCCAATCAGTTGCGACGTGTAAGTAGCCGCCTGATTTCAATTTCGAACATAACAATTTCACAAACTCTGATTGAATCAGGCGTCGTTTATGATGACGCTTTTTATGCCAAGGATCCGGGAAGAAAATATGGACTCCGTCCAAGCTAGCGTCAGCAACCATATGGTTTAGCACATCAACAACATCGTGCTGAATGATACGCACATTACTCAGTGACTTTTCGTCGATTAGTTTTAACAAACCACCAACACCAGGCGTGTGAACTTCGACGCCCAGGAAGTCCCGCTCTGGCATCGATTGCGCAATCGTCGCCGTCGTTTCACCCATGCCAAAACCAATCTCTAAAATCTTGAGGCTGTTTTGACGGCCAAAAGTCTTAGCTAGATCTAAGGTTTCAGGGATGTAGTCAATACCGAATGTTGGCCAATGGTCAGCAAGCGCTTTTTCTTGGCCTTTAGTTAAGCGCCCTTGGCGCAAAACATAACTACGAATGCGACGCTGCGTGAGGTCTTCTTCTGCTTCAATATATGGGGTGTTTTTATTCATGGCGCGCATTATACGTGATGCTACAAAGTATGCGATTTATCACCGCTAGAAAATCCAATAAAAGGAATGTCTAAATTTTTCTCAAAGGCGATCACTTTAAATAAATCGCCCATTTCGGCGGGTGACAATAATTTCTGAGCCGAAGCAACTAATGGTAAATACTTGGCTGAATCTTCTACCGGAATGGATTGAAGTAATTCGGTAATGCCTGCATTAATTAAAAACTGCGCCTGCGTTAAAAAGCCGACTAACTCCAAACCATTCGACACTCCAGCCTCTGCAATCCTTGTAAAGTCAACGTGTGCAGTGATGTCTTGCAAACCCAAATAGATTAAAGGATCTCCATGAGATCGATGGCGGTAATGACACATTAAGGTCCCTTGATTACGCTGCGGGTGATAATACTCAGCACGCGAAAACCCATAATCAATCATCAAAAGCATCCCGCTTTGCAAAATGCCAGCCAAACTAGCAACTAGACCTGTTGCAGCCAGACAAACTTCTGTTGTGTAACAGTCCGTTAAGTTGATTTCTGAGACAAAATCTTTTAACGCCAACAAAGAGGCCGGTTTCTCTTTCCATGCCAAACCCCTACCCTCTGAGACGACACCCATTTCAGCAATGCCATCTGCTGTGGTTTTAACAATATGGACTGGCAATGCATCAAGGACTTCATTGGCGAAGATCACGCCATCAAAATTTTCAGGCAATGCATCCAACCAAACAACACGGCTCATTAGTGTATTTGGCAGAGTAGCTCTTAGGGTAGCCTGTTGCACTTCACGTAAATGAGCGCTCACCTCTAAAATCATGTAACGTGCTGGCAACTGTTCGAGTTTGGCCATTTCAAGAAGTAATTCTTTAGCAAATCTACCCGTTCCTGCACCTAGTTCCAAAATGTCAGCTTGCTTACCTTGTGTTTGCATCGCACCGAATACTTGCTGAACTTGCCTTGCAATCGTTCGTGAAAAAAGCGGGGAAATTTCTGAGGCAGTGACAAAATCGCCACTTAAACCGAACTTTTTAGCACCGCCACTGTAATAACCTAGGCCAGGAGTATATAAAGCAGCATCCATCATTTGGGCAAAATTAATCCAGCCGCCCTCTTTAGTAATAAGTGCTTGAATGAAAGATAGCAGTGCGTTGCTATGAGCAAGAGCTGCAGAATCGGGTTGCGGGAATGAAGTGTTCATGAAGAGTAGATTATAATTGTTACAGACTAAAAGTCAGGAAAAAAACGTGGAATCAAGTTTACAAAACAAAATCGTTTTAATTACAGGTGGCGCCAAACGTGTTGGGGCATCTATTTGTCGGCTACTTCATGCAAGCGGTGCAAACTTAATGATTCATTATAGAAGCTCAGTCAATGAGGCACGCGCATTACAAGCCGAACTAAATCTACAAAGGCCTCATTCGGTTGCCATTATTCAAGGTGACCTGCTTAATTTATCTATATTGCCAAGCTTAGTTCAAGAAACAATCAAACATTTCGGCAAACTAGATGTACTGATTAATAACGCATCAAGCTATTACCCGACAGAAATTGGCGACATTAATGATGACCAATGGCACGATCTCATGGGGTCTAATTTGAAAGCCCCCCTATTTTTATCTCAAGCTGCTGCAATTGAATTACGCAAACAACAAGGCTGCATTATCAATATTACCGACATGCACGTTGAACGCCCTAAAAAAGGCTACATCGTTTACAGTGTTGCCAAAGCGGGACTAGTAACTTTAACCAAATCACTCGCCCACGAACTATCTCCAGAAGTGCGCGTGAATGCGGTTGCTCCTGGCCCAGTCATGTGGCCTGAAGATAATCCACAATTTGATGAGTTGTATCGTCAACGCGTGATTTCTCAAACCTTATTAAAACGTATCGGCGAACCCAACGATATCGCAAAAGCGGTAAAATTCCTGATTCAAGATGCGCCATTCATCACAGGCCAAGTAATTGCAGTTGATGGCGGTCGCTCCCTCAACCTATAAATTAGCAGTATTAAATGATCAAACACTTACCAGACAACGCCTCCAATACTTTTATTCGCCTTCGCAATAGCTTAATCAGCGCCACTGGCAAAGCGATTGGCGATTACAACATGATTGAAGATGGAGACACTGTCTTGGTCTGCATGAGTGGGGGCAAAGACTCCCATGCAATGCTAATGTTGTTACTTGCATTGCAAGAGCGCGCACCTATTGATTTCAAACTAATTGCGATGAACTTGGATCAAAAGCAACCCGGCTTCCCAGCTGACATATTGCCTGTATACCTAGAAAAGCTAGGTGTTGAATATAGAATAGTAGAAGCTGACACTTACTCTATCGTCAAAGAAAAAATTCCTGAAGGCAAAACGACGTGTTCTCTTTGTTCGCGTTTGCGCCGCGGAGTGATTTATCGCACTGCAAAAGAATTAGGCGCGAATAAAATCGCACTAGGCCATCATCGAGATGACATCGTTGAAACCTTATTTCTCAATTTATTCTTTGGGGCAAAAATGAAAGCTATGCCCCCAAAGCTAGCAACAAATGACAAACAAAATATTGTGATTCGTCCGCTCGCTTACTGCTCTGAAAAAGACATTGCAGCTTATGCCCGTCAAATGGGCTTCCCTATTATTCCGTGCGACTTATGTGGATCCCAAGAAAACCTACAACGTCAAAGGATAAAAGAAATGCTCCATGCTTGGGAGTTGGAACAGCCAGGACGCGTGAACAATATTTTCCGAGCTATCGGCAACGTGGAACCTTCTCATCTAGCAGACACGAATTTATATGACTTCAAAAACCTGAGCCAAGCATCCGCTGAAGATGAAGACCCTTTATTCGGGGACATCGCAGAAAAAGAGAAGCGAGAAGGCGCACTAAGCCTTGGAAGTAGTGAAGGTACACGGATCGAATTTATTCGCAATCCTTAATGATGAAGCCTTGCTTTTTTTGGCAGTTTTACAAAAAATTATTAAAGAACTTAGTCGGCTCTCCTTGTCTAGACTTGGTTTTACTCTTATCATCACCCCAACTAGCCTCATTCTTGTAAAGCACACATGTCAAAACTGTTGATTGTTGAATCACCCTCCAAAGCTAAAACTCTAGAAAAGTATTTAGGTAAGGATTTCAAAGTACTCGCCTCATATGGCCATGTGCGCGACCTTATTCCCAAAACGGGTGCGGTAGATACCGAAAACGATTTTGCGATGAAGTATGAAATTATCGACCGAAATTCCAAGCATGTAGATGCGATTACACGTGCTGTCAAAGATGCTGAAGCTATCTATCTCGCAACCGATCCGGACCGAGAAGGGGAAGCCATTTCATGGCATATCGCCGAGATTTTAAAAAGCAAAAATCTCGTCAAAAATAAATTAATGAAGCGCGTAGTTTTCCACGAAATTACAAAAACGGCTGTTCAGCACGCGATTGATGAACCCCGAGATATTTTGATGCCGCTGGTGAATGCTCAACAAGCACGTCGTGCTCTTGATTACTTAGTCGGGTTTAATCTTTCCCCGCTATTGTGGAAAAAAATCCGCAGAGGCCTTTCAGCAGGCCGTGTGCAAAGTCCAGCACTTCGTTTAATTGTTGAACGCGAGCTTGAAATTGAAGCATTTAAAAGCCAAGAGTATTGGTCTATTCACTTAGAGTCACGTAAACATCAACATAGTTTCGATGCAAAACTCATTCAGCTAGATGGCAAGAAAGTTGAGCAATTCACTGTCATCAACCAAAATCAACAAGCGGATATTGTTGGCGAACTATTAATTAAAAGTGCAGGCAAAACGACCGTTAGTCGCGTTGAAAAAAAACAACGCAGCCGCAGTCCAGCAGCGCCTTTTACTACATCAACCTTACAACAAGAGGCTGTGCGTAAATTAGGGTTCACAACGAGTCGTGCGATGAGGATTGCACAGCAACTATACGAAGGTATTGATATCGGCGGTGGCGCAGTGGGTTTAATTACTTATATGCGTACAGACTCCTTTAGTCTGGCGGCTGAAGCGATTGCCCAAATTCGTGGTTATATTAAAGATAACTTCTCAGCAGAATATTTGCCAAAACTACCAATTGCGTACAAAACAAAATCAAAAAATGCACAAGAGGCGCATGAAGCAATTCGCCCAACCGACATTTCACGTACACCAGCGAGTGTTGAGCAATTCTTAACACCGGAACAATTCAAGCTTTATGAAATGATTTGGAAACGATCCGTGGCTTGTCAAATGGCGCCCGCACGTTTCGATGCTGTCAGTGTTGATTTAGCGATTGGTAGCGAAGCCAATCTTTTTCGCGCAACTGGCCAGACCTTAGTATTCCCAGGATTTATTGGCGTTTACATGGAAGGCGTCGATGATGCTGAAGAAGAAAATGAAACTAAGCTGCCTGTGTTAGAAACTGGCGAAGTGTTAGATGTACAAAAGATTTTTGGTGACCAACACTTTACAGAGCCCCCACCCCGTTATGGCGAAGCAAGCCTAGTTAAAGTACTTGAAGAGTACGGCATTGGCCGCCCCTCTACCTATGCCAGCATTATCTCTACCCTGCAAGATAGAGAGTACGTATTGCTAGACAAAAAACGCTTCACGCCAACCGACGTGGGTCGTGTAGTCAACAAATTCCTAACTGATCATTTTACGCGCTATGTTGATTACGATTTCACAGCGAATCTTGAAAATCAGCTAGATAGCGTAGCAGATGGTGAGCATGAATGGATTCCTTTGCTCAAAGAGTTCTGGGATGGCTTACACAAACAAATTGACGACAAAAAAGATGTTGAACGTCCAGGCACAGAATTACTCGATGAAGCATGCCCCAAATGCGGCAAGCAACTTTCTAAACAACTCAGCCGTTATGGAAGCTTTATTGGGTGTGTGGGTTATAACGACACGCCTAAGTGTGATTACAAACGCAATGTTGGAGGCGAAGGTGCTATCAGTAGCGAGCCTACACTCATTGGTGTAGATGCCAATTCGGGTAAGGATATCCTCATGCTTAATGGCCCTTATGGCCCTTATTTGCAACTTGGTTTGCCTGAGGCTGATACCAAGAAAAAGCCTAAACGCGTGAGTATTCCAAAAGACATCCCTCTTTCAAGCGTAGATATAGATGTTGCGCTGCAACTCATCGCATTGCCACGAGACTTAGGACTGCATCCGGTTACTAATAAAAAGGTAATTGCTAATATTGGTCGCTTTGGACCTTACGTCAATCATGACGCAAAATTCAAATCGATTCCCAAAACAGATAGTGTGTTTGAGATTGATTTAGCACGTGCGGTTGAATTACTCGCGCAAGCTAACTCTGGCCCAGCTCCGATTCGCGAGCTTGGTAATCACCCTACAGAGGATGGCCAAATTGCTATCTACTCTGGCCGTTACGGCCCTTATGTTCAGCATGGAAAGATTCGCGCGACGATTGCTAAAAGCGAAGACCCTGAATCATTGACGATGGAAGAAGCGCTAGAATTATTAGCAGCAAAAGCTGCTAAAGATGCACCAGCAAAAAAAGCTAATGCTAAAAAACCAGCAGCGAAGAAGAAGACAACCGTTAAGAAAATAACGGCTAAAAAAACACCTACGAAAAAACCGGCTGCAAAGAAAGCTCCGGCTAAAAAATAGACAGCTTAAAAAATACAATTGTTTTAAGCATAAAAAAAGCGGCTCACAAAGCCGCTTTTTTTATGCTTAAAACTTAACTCATTCTTGGAGAGAAGTTGCGTGCTTCCATCCACTTACGTATACGTTCAGCATCACCAATTCTTGAGAATTTGCCCATCGAATCTAGAAATACCATCACGACAGATTTGCCTGAAATCTCAGCTTGCATCACCAAACAACGGCCAGCTTCGCTAATGTAACCCGTTTTAGAAAGACCAATCACCCAGTTATGGCTATTATTACGTACTAGTAAGTTGGTGTTAGAAAAGTTCACTGGATTGCGATAACCATGTACATTAAATTCTTGAGAAGCCGTCGTGCTAACTTGTCTGATTTGAGGATAGTTATAAGCAGCACGCACCATTTTTGATAAATCAGCCGCAGTTGATACATTTTCGCTATGCAGGCCTGTGGAATCTACAAAATGTGAACTTGACATCCCTAAAGCGTGGGCTTTTTCATTCATGGCAATTACAAATGCACCAATACCCCCCGGATAGTTACGCCCCAAAGCCGAAGCCGCTCTATTTTCTGAAGACATAATTGCCATGTGCAGCAACTCTGCACGTGTCAGTTGTGAACCAACTGGCAATTTAGAGCTAGAGCCTTTTAATGTATCAACATCAGCATCAGTAACTTCCAACACTTCATCCATAGGCAAATGGGCATCTAACATTACCATCGCCGTCATCAACTTAGTCACTGAAGCAATCGGTGTTTGTGTATTTATATTCTTAGCAAACAGAATTTCACCTGTCGCCTGATCCATCACCAAGGCTTTTGCGGATGCAAGCTGCGGCTCGCCCGCAATATGTTTGCCCGTCGGCTCATCGACCTCATAGCTCGCTTTTTGAATGTGACTTTTGTGAACCGCTAAATGTTTATGCGGCTTAGAAACAACTTCTGATTGAACATCAATTTTTTGATGAACACGTTCGTGGTGTTTTTTATGAGCGGCTTCAGCAGAACTAAATGGCAAAGAAACTGCCAACGCAATACTGAACGCAATTACTTTTGATGTCATAGGATGACCCCTATTTGTTAAATCCTTAACAATTTTAACTAAATTATCTTGATTTGTCATTAAGATAGCGCATATTGATAAGCTATCTTATGAGAATAATTAATGTTTATCCATTTTAATCGGTTTATGCGAAAATAAAACCCTAATTTACATTGGCAAAATCAGCATGAAAATCGATAGCACTTTGCATTACACGAATGAACATCTTTGGGTAAAAACCAATGACCAAGGCGAATACTTGAGCGGGATTACAGATTACGCCCAAGATTTACTGGGTGATATCGTATTTGTGGAATTTCCAGAAATTGGAGCAACAATCCATGCAGGCAAACCATGCGGATTGGTTGAGTCAGTAAAAACAGGGGCAGACTTACATGCGCCACTGGATGGCGTGGTGACCGAAATTAATACAAGCTTGCAAGTGAATCCTGAGCAAATTAACGATGCACCTTACAAGACCTGGATTTTTAAATTCAACCCTACCAAACCAGAAGACACCAAAAATCTTCTTGATGCAAAAGCCTACGAAATACTTATTGGTTAAACGAGTTAACTCTGATTACTGTTGCGATGTGACGTAACTAAACGAACAGAGCTTATCATTGCCTCAATTTCATCATTCACCTGTGCGCTGATTTCTTGGCGCATAGTTGGCAACTCATTAGCAAAAGCTTCATGGATTCTATTTTTAAGCAATTGCTCAAGGTCAGGCAGTTCACCTTTCAAGGCCGTCTCAAAATCTTGCTTAGTCGCTTGAGCAAAGCCAGACATTTCAGCAAATAAATCCGTTTTGATTTGCATTGAAGCAAGCGCATAAATACTCGGAAGTGTCTCATTCATTTTAATGCCAAGCTCCTGGCTAGCATCTTCTTGCAAGCTAATCAATTGATTAGCCAAAGCCAGCTTGGCTTGTTCTATGATAGATTGATAAATCTCAGGCAAATCTCGCGACAAGTCTTGTCGCATTTTCTCTAACGTGGCTTCGTGAAAATCAGAAATTTGTTGCTGCAAAGCATCAGTCACTTTTTCAATGGTTGCGGTTTGTAAGTCGAGTAAACGTAGATTTACTTTATCAACTAGATTATTTTCAAGCTGAGGCATCGCCTGCTGAAACTCTTCACGCAACGCCAAAATGGATGCCTCTTGAAGTTGTTCTAACTTTTTGAGTGTGTCTGCCTGAAAAATCTCAGCACGTGCTTGATACATTTGCGGAATTTCTGTCGCCAAATCAGCTTTGGTTTTGTCTAAAAAGTCGTTCGTGTCACGGATTAAATTTTGCTGTGTAGCTTCCAAGGAGCTTTTAATCTGGGATTCGAAGTCATGATTCAGCGTTGAACGCAACTCACCGAGAATTTCTTGTTTAATCGTTTTGCTTTGATGCGTAAGGGCAGCTTCAGCTAAAGCTTTTTCCAAGTGCGGCTGCAGTTGCTCCATCGCAAACTCAAAAAAAGCTGGTGTCAAAAGCGGCTGTTCGGTTGCTGCATAAACTTCGGTCAGCACTGGAATATTTTCTTGTTTGGATGACATGAGACTCTCAATTATTCAAAACTTGCTGACTATGTAACGTTCCCAGAAGCGTTGTAGCTTTTGATTTCATAGCCGCGGTCACGATAAAACTTATATCGAATGCGCGCCAGCGATTTATCCGCCTCGTCCACCCCCACAATTTCTATTAATCGCCTAAATCGACTAAAGAAAACAGGTTGTGGATGTTGCAAATTAATCAGAACCTCATCGTGTAAAAGCTGCTCACCTTTCCAATCAATCACAATTGGGGTCGCCGAGGCGAGTGCATCACTCGCTAAATGGTTGGGCAAAAAACGATGAGGCAAGCTCCATAAATACTGCTGTATTTCTTTAGCCGCCTCATCGTTCTGCACAAACATCATTAACTTCACATTTTTAGCAATTGCTTTTTCGCCAAGCTCCGCTAGTTTTTGTAACTTATCTTCTACATTAAAGAAGAACTCAACTCGCGTCATCAGTCCTTAAGCCTTTGCTGCGCGATGCTTTAAGAACTGCGTAAGTAATGGCACTGGTCGACCTGTTGAGCCTTTTTCTTTTCCCGATTTCCAGGCAGTGCCAGCAATATCTAAATGCGCCCAATGATATTTTTTAGTGAAGCGAGATAAAAAGCAGGCCGCTGTAATGCTGCCGCCTGCGCGTCCACCAATATTGGCAATGTCCGCAAAGTTACTATCCAATTGTGGTTGATATTCTTCCCACAAAGGCATATGCCAAGCGCGATCTAACGCATCTTCGCCTGCCGCTAAAAGCTCTTTAGCTAAACGATCTTGATTACTAAACAAACCACTTGCATGATGACCCAACGCGATGACACAAGCACCCGTTAGTGTAGCAATATCAATCACTGCAGACGGCTCAAATTTTTCAGCATAAGTGAGCGCATCACACAAAATTAAGCGACCTTCTGCATCCGTATTAAGCACTTCAATTGTTTGTCCAGACATGCTAGTTAATACATCACCTGGGCGAATAGCATCAGCATCAGGCATATTTTCACAAGCTGGAATTACACCAACCACATTGAGTGGCAAGTCCATTTCAGCAATCGCCTTAAATGTACCTAAAACACTCGCTGCGCCGCACATGTCATATTTCATCTCATCCATCTCAGCACCTGGCTTGAGAGAAATACCACCAGTATCAAACGTAATACCCTTGCCCACCAACACCACTGGCTTTTGATCTTTTTTACCTTGCAAATGCTGAAGCACGATTAGTTTAGGCGGTTGAGCACTCCCTTGCGCCACGCCCAAGAATGAACCCATACCTAACTTCTTCATTTCTTCACGCTCTAAAACTTGAACAGTGAGGCCATGAGTTTTTACCATGGCTAAAGCTTGTTCAGCCAAATAAGTTGGGGTGCAAACATTAGGTGGTAAATTGCCCAGGTCTTTAGCAAAACTCACGCCGGCTGACAAAGCCAAGCCTTGCTTCAACGCCACCTTGGCCGCTTGACTTTCATCTTGCTCTGCAACATGAATCTCTAGTTTGGTAATGCCTTTAGTCGCGTCTTTATTTGTTTTTTCTTTTTTGCCCTTCATCACATCAAAACGATACAAAGCATCATTAACGGCCTCAACCATTTGAGCAATTTTCCAGGCGGCATCTTGTTTTTTATTGTCAGCATTAAACACATCAACTTCAGCTAAAAAACTCGCCACGTCGTTTGCGCCAGTTTTAGCAAGGGCATTAACAGAAGCTATTACCGCTTTGCGATAACCCTTTTCATTAAGCTCGCCTTGCTTACCCAAACCAACCAATAAAACACGTTCGGCATGTGTGCCTGCGACTGTTTGCAAAAGCAGTGTCGATGCAAGCTTGCCATCCATATCACCGCGCTTTAATACTTTGGCTAGAAAGCCTTCAGCCGCATCGTCAATCGACTTAGCAGAATGGCTTAACTTGCCTGACTCATATACGCCAACAATCACGCAATCATTACGTTGTTTTTCCGATTTGCCGCTTTTTATGCTAAATTCCATTCAATACATCCTTTTCGCTAAATATCGTTGAATTATCCTGCGTTTTGGTTTGAAATCAAAATTTTGTATGAAATCATTTTTAACCGTACTTATTAAATAGCCAAGCAAAAGACTAGCCAAGCATGATCTTTAAACGATCACTCCTTCATGAATTATTCCAAACAGCCACAGGTGCTTTTGCCGTGCTATTTGGCATATTCCTCGCACAGCGTCTGACCTACTACATAGGCATTGCGGCAAATGGCAGTATCGCCAGCAATGCAATCAACACTTTACTTGGCTTTAGTATGCTCAAATTCTTACCCATGCTACTGTCACTCACGCTATTTTTAGCGGTTCTTCTTACACTTACTCGCCAGTATCGTGACAGTGAAATGATCATTTGGTTTACTTCTGGCCAAGGATTAGCTGCTTGGATACGCCCAATCTTATCTTTTGCTGTTCCCATCATTGTGCTTATTGCATTTTTAAGCCTTTTTGTAACCCCTTGGGCAACTAACAAAAGCACTGATTATAAAACTCAACTAAAAAAACAAGATGAGCTAGCAACGATTACCCCAGGTGTATTTAAGGAATCTAAACAAGCTAATCGCGTGTACTTCGTTGAAGCTTTCGATAAGCTAGGTACGTCAGTTAAAAACGTTTTTATTCAATCCTTACAACATCAACAACTCGGCGTCATTGTGGCCAAACAAGGTCATCGTGAAACACTCCCTAACCATGATAATTTCTTAATTATGGAACAAGGCCGTCGCTATGAGGGTAAGCCCGAGTCTGCTGAATTCACTTCGACAACATTTGAAAAGTACGCCGTGCGTATTGAAGCAAAAGAAATAAACGAGACCCCAGTGGTCGTGATGCAAGCCGTACCAAGCAGTGTCTTAATTACAGAGCACAGCCCTGCTAACAATGCCGAAATTCAAGGACGCATTGCCATTCCAATTTCTGCATTAATTTTAGTTCTACTTGCTATTCCACTGAGCTTTGTAGACCCCCGTTCTGGTCGTTCTAGCAATATGGCGATGGCCATTCTGATTTATATCATTTACAACAATATGATTAGCATCACGCAAGCATGGCTAGTACAAGGAAAGTTAAGTCCAATCATTGGTCTATGGCCTCTGCATCTTGTCTTTTTATCAATCACCATCTACCTATATTATCGCCGCGCATTGCAACTACCTTTAATCCCAAGACTGCTCAACAAATGAACATCGTTAAGCGCTACCTAATTAAAGAGACAACATATAGCATTCTGCTCATTATGGCAGCCTTGCTTGCTATGTTTGCTTTCTTTGATTTGCTTCAAGAATTAGAAAGCGTGGGCAAAGGCACTTATGGTTTAGGGAAAATTATACTTTTTGTAATATTAAGCTCGCCAGGACATATTTATGAAATTGTTCCTGTCGCAGTGCTGATTGGCACAATCTACTCACTTGGCCAATTATCTAGAAACTCTGAACTCATCATTCTCCGTGTGAGCGGCATGTCCATTCTTAACATCGGCTTGACCCTTTTACGTATTGGTTTAGTCTTTGCATTGATTACATTTATTGTGGGCGAAGCGATTACGCCTATTAGTGAAAAAACAGCGCAGCGAATACGCATTAAGGCCATTGATTCTGTGATTGCGCAAGATTTCCGTTCAGGCTTATGGGTAAAAGATGGCAAAAATTTCGTGAACGTTGAGCAAGTATTGCCTGATGCACAATTAGTGAATGTTCATATTTATGAATTTGATGAAAACTTCCAAATGAAGTCCATCAGTCAAGCTAAAACAGGCACGTTCAATGGCGAGACATGGGATTTAACTGACCTGACTCAAACGAGCTTAAGTAAAAACAACGTCAAATCTACCCACCTTGCAAAATCGCAGTGGAAGTCTCTGATTCGACCAGAGTTAATGAGCATTTTATTAGTGCTTCCAGAAAAAATGTCCGCGTGGAATCTTTATTCTTACATCTCACATCTAAATAAAAACAAGCAGAAAACTTCTCGATACGATATCGCTTTATGGGCAAAATTAGTTTATCCAATGGCTTCTCTTGTGATGGTATTGCTAGCACTGCCATTTGGCTTCTTACAGCAAAGGTCTAGTGGTGTTGCCAATAAACTATTTGCTGGCGTGCTCCTTGGAATCGTTTATCAAGTGCTCAATAAGGTATCACTTCATTTAGGTTTGCTAAATGACTGGACAGCATTTACAAGTGCAGTGATGCCAACTTTCTTATTTTTACTCACTGGTATCTCAATGCTGGTGTGGGTTGAAACCCAATAAGATTATTTTTTAGGTAATGCGACTAAGCGTCCACCGATAAATCTATCGTGCAAATACAATCCTTCTCGATCGAATATTGCCCAAAGAAAACCTAAGCCAAAAAACATCAAACTGAAACTAGCAATCACATAACGCTTCACTGCTTGTTCAAGCGATAAAGGCTTTCCATCAAATCCAAGCAACTGAATTCGCCAAGTTTGCATCGCCAATGTTTGACCGCTTTTTACCCAACAATATACAAAGTAAAAACCTGCGATCACCCATGAATAAATAAAAAATAGGTGTTGCTCAAAATCCGTATGTGGGTCGTCTAATACGGCACGATAAATAATGCCAGCAACAAACAAGATGGCAAACACCAAGATGCTTTCATAAAGCATACAAGCAATACGTTTAAAAAAAGATATTGTATTCATTTATCGCTCAACATCTTCTGTGCCAAATATTTCAGGGTGTTGCGTCCTCAACTCTTGTCTTTTTTCTGGTGAAGCTTGACGATACTCATGCCATTGCTTACGTAGCTCTTCTTTTTTTTCTGGCGGCAAGGACTTAAATTGCTGAAAGCGTTTGCGTGCATTTTCACGCTCAAACGGCGTCATTCTACTCCAACTATTTAAGCGTTGCTGAACACGCTCTTGCCGGTCTGCTGGCATTTTCGGATAATCATTTGCAATCTCTAACATACGCTCACGCTGCCATGGACGAAGTGCATCCCAGTCATTCGCAAGTGGGGCTAATACTTTCCTTTGGTCGTCATTTAGGGAGGCCCAAGGCTGATCCAATCCATCCTCTGCTATCGCCAAATTGGCAGCTAGCAATGAGATCAAAGCAAAAATAATTATTGCTGCGAGTTTTCTGACAGCCATGTACCAAAACCCTCATTTGAATAGACTTCCGGAGGAAAATCCGAAGCCAATAAATAAGCATCACCCTGTTCAGCCTCTTCTTGATTCACCATGTTATGCCTAGCCAACAAGGCAAGCAAACTCAAAGTACACATCAAGAGTGTCAACAACAACCGATGCTGATACCAATAATTTCCAAATAATCGTATCACCCCATTTTGGCTAATTGACATGCCAGATGATGGCTTTGCCATATTCGCGAGCGCTTGCTGTCGCGCATAACTTAGCTTAGAGGCCGCCTTAGCATCAATATTTGATGCTTGCTCGTCCAGAAGCGATGTAATGCGCTTAGCAATGACTTGGTAGCCGAGTTCTACCTGTTGATTTTTAGGATCAATCTTCATCACCCACTCCTTTCTTAGATGATAGCCGCCTTGCCAATACTTGCTCAGCTAAGCCATGTTTTTCTAATGTTACCGCCAAAAAACGCACAGCACGGGAACAATGTGTTTTGACACTCCCTTGAGAACACCCCATAGCAAGTGCAGTTTCTGCAACATCCATATCTTCCCAATAACGCATCACAAAAGCTTCTCGTTGACGAGCAGGGAGTTTAGTTAATGCATCTTCGATGAGAGCCATTGTTTGGCGCTGTTCTAATTGCACCTCAGGTTCATTCCTGCCATCATGATTGCTAGAGGTAATGGCCTCAAGGGGGTCTGAATCCTCCCCATCTTCACCCGTGATGCTAAAAGACGAAAGCAAGGACGTCCAAATATTTCTTACCTTTTGTCGACGCCAAAAATCGCGTATGGCATTTTGCAATATTCGCTGAAAAAGCATTGGAAACTCACTCGAAGGCCTCGCTGCATACTTCACAGACAACTTCATCATCGCATCTTGCACGATGTCCAAAGCCGCATGTTCATCACGAATGGCGTAAGCAGTTTGCTTAAATGCCCTGCGCTCAACTTGCGTGAGAAAATCAGATAATTCTTGTCGAGTTGCCATTTGTCTTAATGTATCGCTTTCGAGTAAAAAAGCAAAGCTAGATTAGAAAGAGTGCAAGATTAAACATTCCGGTTGGTAGCGAAGTCATAATTTAGCTACAATCTACGACGGAATGACAATCTTGGACACCAAAACAGCAATGACAAAAAAAACCAATTGCCTGATTGTCGATGATGAGCCTGTGCTAGCAGAGTTTATTGCGATCAATCTCGAAAAAATGGGCATCAAATCTGACTGCACCGAAACTGTTGCGGATGCAAAGCATTTACTCACCCATCGTCATTACGATTTATGTTTAACCGACATGCGCTTGCCGGATGGCAACGGCTTAGACTTAGTAAAACACATTGGTTTCCAACATGCAGGATTACCAATTGCGATCATGACCGCATTTCCAGATTCAGATAATGCAGTTTCAGCGCTTAAAGCAGGCGCCTTTGACTACTTAAGCAAACCGATTGAATTGCCACAACTGCAGGCTTTAGTGAGAGCCGCACTTAAGTTTGGACAAAGCAATGAACAGCGCAATTCAAAAATCTCATTGCTAGGAAACTCAACAAGCATGCAACAAGTTAGGCATGTGCTTGAGAGGATGTCTCAAAATCAAGCACCTTTGCTTATCACTGGCGAGCTAGGCACTGGTAAAGAATCAGCAGCAAGACTCATTCATCACAACAGTACAAAACGTGATTACGCATTTATTAAGGTAAATTGTGCGACCCTTAATTTCGAAAGTGCACATGATGAATTTTTCGGATATGTAAAAAATAGCCCTCAAGACTCAAAAAGAGAAAGAGTTGGCTTTCTTAAATCCGCTAAAGGGGGCACACTTTTTCTAGACAGCGTAGATAAGCTGCCACTCAGCATACAAAGTCAATTAGTTGATCTTATTCAAGATGAGCACTTGGATGTGCGTATCATTTCTGCCAGTCACCATGACATCGTCAAGCTCATGGAACAGAGCTTATTTAATCAAGACTTTTATTACCGGATCAATGTCATGAGCCTTGAAATGCCGGCATTGAGAAACATTGCAGAAGACATCCCTATTATTGCTCAACACTTACTCATCAAAATCAGCGAAACTTATGGTGGAAGCCAAGTAACACTGGCTGAGTGTGCATTAAACAAATTGAAAGCAAGCCGTCTTTTAGGGAATGTGCGCGAATTAAGAAACACACTAGAACGCGCATTTACTCTATGTAATGGCACTGAAGTAATGGCACTGAAATAAAAGCGGAAGATTTGCACATTAAAGAAAAAGTTTTATTGCCAGAGCAATCTCAACTAGACACTTCAACGCTATCACTTCCTGATTATCTTGAGAACATTGAGAAGCAAGCTATAAGAGAAGCACTAGAAAAAACATGCCAAAACAAAACAGCAGCGGCTAAATTGTTAGGTGTGAGCTTTAGAACTTTACGTTATCGCCTTGCTAAGCTGGGCTTAAGCAAGGGCGAAGACGAGATAGACAAGTAAGCCAGCCTAACTGAGCGTAAATACCAAGTAAGCAAGATACATTAAGCCATTTACCCAAACGTGCCAAACGCGGAGTTGGCCGCGAGAAATCATCCAGCGTATCCAAAGCACGCCCAGCAGAGTAATCACTACGCCAGCAAACACTTCTTTTTGTGGCACCCAAGGCGTCAGCATAATACCAATAGCAGGCAATAAAGTACCTTGGAAGACCAAAGCACCGGTAATATTGCCGAATGCCAAAGTGTCTTTGCCTTTGCGTACCCATAAAATACTGTTCACTTTTTCAGGCAACTCTGTCGCAATAGGAATCACCAATAAAGAAAGTAACAATGGGGTAACGCCCAATAGCTCAGAAGCCCCTTCAATGCCAGAAATAAACCCTTTCGCTCCTCCAATTAGCAAAGCCAAGCCAATCAGCAACTGCAGCATCACAACGATCATATGATTAGGCAAACCTAAACGACATAAGAACATTGGGCTTTCCGCTTCAGTGGCATGACCATCAGCAACTAAGCTCTTAGATGCGCGTAGCGTTAACATAATGTAAATAAAATAAATCATTATCATCACAAAACCGATGGCATAACGAACGGCCTTTACTTCATGCGGCACAAATAAAGCAAGGGTTGCAAAACCAAAAGCGAAGATGAAAAAATCTAAATCACGTTTTAGGCCAGTTCTCTCCGGATGAAAATGCCCAAGAGCTTTTCGATTTTTTAATACAGCAAAAGCAAGCAAAGAGATGGATAAGGTCGACAACATTAATGGCGCGCCTAAGATGGCACCAACACCAATTTCTTCATTCAAATGCGCATCGCTCGTACCTGCCATTAAGGCTAAAAGCGGTACAGACGTTTCTGGTAAAGCAGTGCCGATGGCAGCAAATACAGATCCTGTTACACCTTCGGAAATGCCAAGCTTTTCACCAAGATGCTCAAGCGCATTGGTAAAGACTTCCGCAGCAATTAGAATGACGATAAGACACAAAAATAATTCGGCAAAAATCATGATGACACCCCAAAAATATATAGCAGAATTTTATCGGATAAGCGAATATTAAGCATGCACATTCTAAAAGTTAGCCAAGATGGCATTTGTGACGAAGCGATATTTATTGCATCGCCCAATTCAGATGCCCGACCTTTGGAAACAGACATTTCACTGATTGTAATTCACAACATTAGCCTTCCACCCAACGAATATGGTGGACCAGGCGTGATTGAGCTATTTACCAATCAACTTAAGCCTGATGCGCACCCTTATTATGCTCAAATTGCACATTTAAAAGTCTCGTCGCATTTCTTCATTCGTCGCGATGGTGTGCTCATTCAGTTTGTATCATGTAATAAACGTGCTTGGCACGCAGGATCCTCTCACTGGAAAGGCCGTGAAAGATGCAACGATTTCTCGATTGGCATCGAATTAGAAGGTAGTGATTTTGAACCATTTGAACCTCCTCAATATGAAACACTCCAAGGGTTAACAGCTGCCATTAAAGCGCGCTATCAAATCCAAGAAATTACAGGACATTCCGACATTGCCCCTGAACGAAAAACCGATCCTGGCCCCTATTTTGATTGGTCTCACATTAAGACTTAATCATACTTTTACAAATGAGTTCGATATACTCTAGTTAATTACTATTGAAAGCTTACCGCATGTTTTTTCAGCATTACTACTCAAGACAAAAACCAGCCTTTGCTGCGCTTTTAGTATTTTTATTAAGCTTATCTTTAATTGCTTGCAGCAAAAAAGAGGCTGAGCAAGATACCAAAAAAAAACCACAAGCCGCACTGATCAGTACCACCATTGCCGAGGCTAGCACATTAGAGATTCGTGAAGAGTCGATTGGAACCATAGAAGGGCTCATGGACCCAACTGTTGCAGCAGAAGCTGCTGGGCGCGTTGTTAAAATCTCAGTACATCCTGGTCAAGTGGTAAAAAAAGGAGAAGTTTTGGTATTGTTAGACGCAACAGACTACAATTTACAGCGCACTCAAGTGCAAGCGGAAGTGGCTAGATTGGAAGCACTTACTAGCAACCAGAGTCGCATTGTTGAGAGAAACCAAGTATTAGTCCAAAAGAAATTTATTTCGCAAAATGCTCTAGAAGATGTGACAACGCAACATGCCGCTCTTCAACAACAGCTTGATGGTGCAAAAGCGCAAATCGCGATTATCGAACATACCCGCGCAAAAACTACCATCGTTGCACCAATTGATGGCGTAGTAGAAAAACAAATCGTTTCAACAGGGGACTTCGTTAAAATTGGCGACCCTTTATTGCAAATTATTAGCAAACAAAAATTACGCGCGCATTTACCATTACCGGAAAATATCGCAGCCAAAATTCACGCCGGCATCAAGGTTCGCTTAAGTACGCCAACATCAACCGAAGAAGTCATCAGCACAATCCGAGAGTTAAAGCCACTGATTAGCGAAACAAGCCGTGCTGTTGATGTGATTGCCGACGTGACGGATCAAGCAGGTTGGCAACCAGGTGCAAGCGTTAAGGGTGAAATTATTTTAGGTGAGCATGCCAATGCGGTTTTAATTCCCGAGCAATGCGTTGTTTTGCGTCCTGCGGGTGAAGTCGTTTATCTGGTAAAAAACGGCTTAGCCATTCAACGGATCGTCAAAACCGGCATGCGCCAAGATGGTAAAATCGAAATTATTGAAGGTGTAAGTGCTGGAGAAGTGATTGCTAAAGACGGTGCTGCTTTTCTCACCGACAAAGCAAAAGTAAAAGTGGAAGCTAAAAAACAAGCTAATCAATAGATACACAAAAATTAAAAAAATAAGACCTCAAGAGAATATCGCATGAACTTGCCCGAGCTTTCCATTAAACGCCATGTGTTTGCATGGATGCTTTCCGCCGTCATCGTATTGTTTGGCGTTATCTCTTATCAACGTATCGGGATAGATCGAATACCGTCTATCGACTTCCCAATCATTATGATTAACACCACCCTCAAGGGAGCTAACCCTGATGTCGTGGATTCAAGCATCACCAGCATTATTGAAACTGCCGTCAATACAACACCTGGCATTGAACATATTCAGTCATCCTCTTCACCTGGTGTCTCAACCATTACAATTACTTTTGCACTTAATAAAAATATAGATGTGGCTTACAACGAAGTGCAATCAAAAGTCAGTCAAGTGCTTAAAAAACTACCCCAAGACACTGACCCACCCACCATTCAAAAGGTAGACTCTAATGCGCAGGCTGTCATTTGGCTGGCACTCACTGGTGACCGTACCATACAACAACTCAATTTGTACGCGACCAACGTACTCAAGAAAAAATTTGAAACCATCAACGGTGTTGGTGAAGTCACTCTAGGTGGTCGACGTGACCGTGTTGTTCGTGTCAGCCTTTCACCGGATCGCATGGCAGCCTACAAACTTACTGCTAATGACCTCATTAACGCTTTCAATACGCAACACGTGCAATTGCCAGGTGGTTTTTTGGTCAGCAACCAAACTGAGAAATTAATCAAACTCGATTTAGAATTTCATGATGTCAAAGATTTAGGTGACCTAATCATCAATCACCGGGATGGCGCACCAGTTCACCTAAAGGACATTGCGACCATTACAGATAGCATTACCGATAACCGTCAAGTCGCACGCT
The DNA here is from genome assembly GCA_903870165.1 of uncultured Methylophilaceae bacterium. Taxonomy (GTDB): domain Bacteria; phylum Pseudomonadota; class Gammaproteobacteria; order Burkholderiales; family Methylophilaceae; genus Methylopumilus_A. The sequence goes on from CAIQBW010000033.1 coordinate 51,279, forward strand.
ATAACGGTATGCCAACCGTAGGGTTGGGCATGGTAAAAATTGCCAATGCCAACACTGTTGAAATCATTAAAGAAGTCGAACGACGTTTAGATGAAGATATACGTCCTAATTTACCGCCCGGCATGAAACTTGAAATATCAACCAATGATTCAATTTTTATTAACCAAATGGTTGCCTCCCTTAAGGAACATTTATTCACAGGTACGCTGCTTGCGGCACTGATTGTATTTATTTTCTTACGCTCTATTCGTTCAACATTAATTATCGCAATAGCAATTCCAGTATCATTATTGGGCGCCATTGCGGTGATGTATTTTTCTGGCTACACCTTCAATTCAATGACCCTGCTTGGCTTGTTATTGCTGATCGGAGTAGTCGTGGATGATGCCATTGTCGTGCTGGAGAATATTTTCCGCCACCGTGAACATTTAGATAAAGACCCAATTAGCGCTGCCATTAACGGCTCTAGCGAAGTGACTTTTGCAGTGATTGCAGCATCACTTTCACTCGTTTGTATTTTTGCCCCTGTGATTTTTATGGATGGTGTTGTAGGGATGTTCTTTAAATCATTTGGCGTTGTGGTGACATTTGGCGTACTTGCCTCACTCTTCGTTTCGCTCACCCTTACCCCTATGCTTTGCTCACGCTATTTAAGTGTCGACCACAAAGAAAATAAATTCTATAGCGCTATTGAGAGAGGTTTAGCAAAACTTGATTCTACTTATCATTATTTGCTCAATATCAGCCTTAAGCATCGATGGCGCGTGCTAATCATCACAGTAATATTCGTGGTTTTAGGTGGTGGTTATGCGATGAAAAATGTACAAAAAGACTTTGTGCCAGATGCCGATGAGGGCAGCTTTACTATCAGTGTTAAATCACCACTTGGCTCAAGCTTAGACTACACTAACTCCCGTATGAAATTAGTTGAGATGGTTCTTGCCAGCCATCCCAAGGAAATTGCCAGCTATTTTGCAACCATTGGGTCGGGCTCGAAAGGCCAAGTGAATCAAGGGAATGTAAACGTAAGAATGGTGCCAAAAACAGAGCGAGAGAAATCCCAAAAAGAACTAATGAAAGAACTCAAAAAACAGTTCGACCAAATTCCTGGCGTGAAAGCAATTCCATCACCCGCATCGATTGCAAAAGGCCAACGTTCAGAAAAACTACAATTTATTATCAGAGGCCCAAGCTTAGATGAGATTGGTAGTCTATCTAAACAAATGCAACAAATTTTAACCAAAAACAGCGATATGGGAAAAGTCGATTTAGATGTACAGCTAGACCTTCCGCAATTAGATTTGTCTATAGATAGAACCCGTTCTGCAGCGCTAGGGCTTAATGCTAGCGATATAGCAGGTGCAGTTAGCATGTATGCAGGTGGCGTAGATGTAGCAAAATATAACGACTTAAATGGCGACGGCATGCGCTACGACATTCGTCTAAAAGCAAATGAGGACGAACTTAAACAAACTAGCGATTTAAGTAAAATCTACTTAAGAAGTGCAAGTGGGGAATTAGTTCGCCTAGATACAGTTGCAAGCTTTAAACCAACATTGGGTGCAGCAGTCATTGGTCGGTACGATTTACAATATTCAGCAAACTTTTATGCTAACCCCAATATGCCGTTGGGGGATGCCGTTAATTTAGTGAATCAAACTGCAGCAAAACTTCTCCCCACCAATTACACTCTAAAAATGACAGGCCAAGCGGAGGAGTTTGGTAAAACATTCAAGAACATTAAATTCATCTTTATACTTGCCTTCATCTTGCTCTACATGGTGCTTGCAAGCCAATTTAACTCATTCATTCAGCCGGTCATCATTATGTTGGCACAACCGCTAGCAATTATTGGGGGCTTGATTGCGCTCTTGCTATCGGGAGATTCTCTCAACATCTACTCAATGATTGGTCTCGTACTGCTGATTGGCCTCGTGGCTAAAAACTCAATCTTACTGGTGGACTTAACCAACCAACTACGTGAACGTGGTGCGAGTATCAACGATGCACTTAAGGAGGCCTGTCCAATTCGTCTGCGACCTGTCGTGATGACATCGCTCACCATTATCTTGGCACTATTGCCTGCGGCATTGGGGTTAGGTGCAGGGAGTGAAACCAATAAACCGCTTTCAGTTGCGATTATTGGGGGGATGATCTCATCCACACTACTTACTTTGGTGGTGGTACCAGCAGCTTACTCTTTAGTGATGAGCGGTCTCGAGAACTGGAAAAATAAGAAACCCAAGTACTTTAGTTACCTTACTAAATAACTACTTTCGAGTCATTTTGACTAAATATTCAAGCGCTAAGGGCCTAACCTTAGGCTGCCAAAGCGCTGGGTTTTCTGGGAAGTCTTCAAACTGACCTGAACGCTCAAATCCTAAACGTTCATAAAATTCAATCAACTCTGTTCGTAACGTAATCACAGACATAAAAAAGCCTGCTACTCGCCACTCTCGAGTTGTAATAGCTTCGGCAGCTTGTATCATCTCGCGGCCATAGCCTTTATTTTGCAAGGTGGGCTTCACTGCAATTAAGCCGAATTTAGCAGTGTTCTCTAGTCGCTCACAGGCAATCGTTGCCACCACTTGGTCACGCAGTACACCCGCTAATACAAATGCGTCTTCACGCCTAATCAGTGTTGCCACTTCTGGGGTAGTAATACGCAGCCCATCTAACAAATCAGCTTCGGTAGTCCAACCAGCACGGCTAGTTTCACCCCGGTAGGCAGAATTAACTAACGCTGCAATTGCTGCAACATCGCTTAATTCGGCTTTATAGAAGTTAAGCATTTATGAGGAGTGCACTAGCTTTTGAACGACCAAACTACCCACCATATCACCTTGGACATTAACCGCTGTACGCACCGTATCAAGCAAACGATCAATAGGTAATAAAATGGCAATTGCTTCTACTGGCAAGCCAACAGATTGCAACACCATGATCATGGTCACCATGCCCGCACTAGGAATACCTGGTGCGCCCATCGCAGCAATCATCGTAGCAAAAAAGACAATCAACTGTTGAGCAAGACTTAAATCAATGCCTGCAAGGTTAGCTACAAAAAGAGCGGCCGCAGCTTCATATAATGCAGTACCGTCCATATTCATGGTGGCCCCAAGCGGAATAACGAAACCAGCAATTTCTGGCTTCACATGTAAATGCTGGGTAATACACCGCAACGTAACAGGTAATGTTGCATTACTGGAACTAGTAGCAAAAGCAGTGATTAAAGCTTCGCGAGCGCCACGCCAAAACCACAATGGCGTTTTACCAGTAAAGACAAATAAAATCAGAGGAAGTATCACCAAGCCATGAAATACTGTAGTGCCTAGAATTACGACTATAAATTTACCCAACGTACTTATTAATTCGGCATCTTGAATTAACACTAATTTAAGCAATAATGCACAAATGCCATACGGTGCTAATCTCATAATCCAGTTCACTATGCGCATACAAACTTCTAAAGTCTCCTGTAACAAGGCCAATATGTTCTTGTAGCGCTCACCGCCCATGACTAACGCTATACCTAATATTAGTGCGAAAGCCACAACTGACAGCACATTTCCTTGTGACAATGCAGTGAACGGATTTAGAAAAACACCATGTAAAAACTGCGCAAAAAACTCCGAGAAGGGCAATTGCTTTGCTTCAAAATTTTGCATCGCATTACTAAACATAGCCAAGTGCATACCTACGCCCGGCTTAAAATAATTACTGGCGAACAAACCAATGGCTATCGCAACCGCCATAGAAAAAGTAAAGAAAGCCAATGTAGCGACCCATACTTTATGCATTTGCTGATGCTGACGAAGGTTAGCAATACCTACAGTAATCGAACAAAAAATCAGAGGAATCATGATCATTTTGAGCAAATCGATAAACAAAGTTGCAACCAAGCTTGCAGAATACAAGCCTAATTTAACGACCTCATTCTCTGCGCCTAACCCATGAAAATACCAACCCAAGCCTAGCCCAGTAATCGCGCCAATCAGGATTTGTAAATTAAGACTAGGCCGCTTCATACTTAAGCTTTAGCCTTCTTAGGCACGGCTTTTTTAGGCGCAGATTTTTTAACAGGTGCTTTAACAGCAGCTGCTTTGGTGACCGCTTTAGATTTTGAAATCGCTGCTTTTTTACGGTCAGCTTTCACCTTAACCTCATCAGCCTCAGCAACTACTTCAGTCTTTTCTGATGTGTTATTCAATGCTGGTTTTACTAGGCTGACTTTCTCAAATACTGCTGCAAAGAATCCGTCCGTTTGATGCAAATGTGGCAATAATTTTAGGTAATCCCCAGTATCCAAATTGATTTGCTGTTGCGCCAAAATGCTATTAGCTGGCACCAAAACAAACTCAGGATTTGCTTTTAAGAAAGCTTCAGCAATCTGCTCATTTTCATCTTGCAACAAACTACAAGTTGCATAAATCAAACGACCGCCAGCTTTCACTAATCTAGATGCGCGCGCCAAAATATTAGTTTGCTTGACAGTTAACTCCAACACGTCTTGTGGCTTTTGACGCCATTTCAAATCTGGATTACGGCGCAAAGTCCCTAAGCCGCTACAAGGTGCGTCCACCAGCACACGATCAAATTTGCCATTGAGGCGTTTTAATTTAGGGTCAGCTTCGCTGCTGATTAATTGGCTATGCAAGTTTGATAAGCCTGAACGTTTTAAGCGTGTACCTAAATTTTGCAAGCGTTTCTCAGACACATCAAATGCGTAAATTCGCCCTGAGTTACGCATTAAAGCGCCCAATGCAAGACTCTTACCGCCAGCGCCAGCGCAGAAATCTGCCACCATTTCACCTCGGCGTGGTGCAACTAACTGTGCTAACAATTGACTGCCTTCATCTTGCACTTCAATCTTACCGTCGGTGAATAATACGTGGCGACTGATGGTCATTTTTTGCGCCATACGCAACCCATTTGGTGAGTATGGTGTTGGCATAACTTCAGTATTTTCAGACGCAAATTTAGCCATCACATCCTCACGCGTTGCCTTTACCAAGTTCACACGCAAATCCAATGCCGCAGGTTGGTGCATACTTCTAGCGATGGTTAGTGCTTGCTCATCACCATATTGCTCTACCAATTTATCCCAAAACCATTCTGGCAAATCGGCTTGCATGGCTTTGCTAATATCATCAGTCTTCTTGGATTTAATTTCTAAAGCCCACTCTTTTTGTTGAGCGTTTAGGGTATCAGCTAGGTCACGCGTACTCATACCAAGCACACGCACCAAGTAAGCCACTAATAATTTACGAGGATCATCCCCATCGGCCACATAGGTCAAAAAAGATTTACGGCGCAAAACACCATAAGCAGACTCGGCAATAAATGCGCGATCTTTAGTGCCTAAATCACGATTTTGCTTAAAGAACCAACCAAGCTTCACATCGGCAGGGCCTGTGTTAGATAACACATCGGATAGCGCCACGCCGGCGAGTCGTAATAAATTAGGGTTTATTGTCATTTTGCGATATCGGTATCTATGCGAGTGGCGATGAATTCATACCCGCTACCGTCCTTTGCTATTTTCAAAATTTTAATGGGGATAAATCGATAATCTTCTGCTAACCAAACATCGGTTTTTTCTTCCGCATCACCACTACTTTTAGCGATGTGATACGTATTAATGTGGCCAAACTTAGTCGCTATCACTTCTTCAGAAATAAACTGATAATTATAGACGCGCACCATTTTTCCGTTGGTTAAAGGCCATTCCATCCTTTCGAGCGGAGGCACAAACATAAACTGATACATAAAGCTTAAAAAGTCCTGCGTGCCTTCAGGTAACTCCTCCACAGTTTCTGTCTTGGCGGTTTTGAGGGTCAGCTTATTATTGCCCCAATCAAAATTAGCCACTTGCAGCTTATCAGGCTTGCCAGTTACCTCAACGCGATAAAGATCTGGCTGAAGTCCCTGCACTGTGATTTTACCCATGCTGGTTTCAAGCCGCTTACCAGCAAAAGCGATCGACGCCAAACCTACAGCTTCCATTTCACTACGTAAACTGTAACGCTCTTGCGGCTCAGCTTGATAGCGATAATGGGCGCGCCCACTGCCAAAACTATTCACACGCTTTACATCAAAATCAATATCCACAAATGAAGGTGGCGGTAATCGTTGCATCTCTTCGTAAGCTGGCCTATCTTCCTCACGCCATAGCGGCTCAGCCACTTGGGATGCTTCTGTTGGTTCACCAGCATCAGGCTTAATAGACTCACGGCTAAAATCGTTCGGTGCATGCTGATACTTGACTAACTTATGCGTTTTTTTAGGAGGGAATGGCTTTTTATCTGCTTTTTTTACTGGCAGGGGAAGCAACTTCGCTTCGATCAAATGTGATGAGGAATCAAAATTAGGCATCACAAAACTCCAACTACCTAGCAATAAAACGTGCAACAACACAGACAAAAACACCGCCCACACCCAACGTTGCGGCACATGAATTTGAGGCAATTGAAGGGTTAAAAATCCGCTATTTTTCAAATGATGTTTTTACTGATTTTTTTATAGATTAAATTCAAACATAAAAAAGATCAAAAATCATTGCATATCAATACTGGTCAGCGTTTGCTCAATGATCGCGCCACTTTCTTCGCGCATGATGATTTTAACTGGCAAGTTAAAATGCTCAACCGCCAACCAAAATTCTTTTTCGTTACCGCCGCCATTCTCACTCGCATTGCTTAAATGAATGGTATTAAATTGACCCGCATCGACTGTTAAGCTTACATCACGCTCTACAATTTTATAGCTATAAACGCGCTGTTTCTTACCAGTTGTAATTGGCAAGCTCACTTCATCGCTTTTAGGTGGGAAGAGCATCCACTGATAGGGAAAACTCGCCACATCCTGCGTGCCTTTAGCTAAAGGCTCTGTGGTCAGGTTGCCTTTGTTTTTCATGCTCAATTGATTAACAATCCAATCAAAATCCGCATAAACAGTCTTTTTCTCGTTATCCCCTTGGTGTTGCTCAAAGTGCCTAGGCTGTAAGCCTTCAGCAGTAACGAGGCCTTCACTTTTCAAAATACGTTTACCAAAAAGCGCAGCCAAACCCACACCTTCGGTCACGCTTTCAATCTCATATTGGTCGCCTGTTTGCTTGAATGTTTCCGTCACCTTCGCAAAAGGCTTTCCATTTCGAGTCGCTTGATAAGTGAGCGTTACATTTTTGGGCGCGGCAAACGCAATGTTTGCAATGACCAAAAAGCTGGCCAGAAAACCAATTAAAACGAATTTAACTATGTCTTTAATGCTACACCACAACCGTTGGGGCTTCATTCGCTTGTTGCTTGCGAATAAAGCCGATTTCAAACACTTGCTCGCCTTCAACTGTTAGCAAGTCCATCGCTGCTTTGGCTTGCTCTTTAGACACAATCACCACCATGCCAATGCCACAGTTAAATGTTTTATGCATTTCACTTTCGGCCACGTTGCCTTGTGCTTGCAACCATGTGAACAAAGGTGGCATATCCCAGCTACCTTTTTTGATTTCAGCAGTGAAGCCTTCAGGCAATACACGTGGCACGTTTTCTGTAATACCGCCTCCAGTGATATGCGCCATGCCTTTTACCGTCATGGATGAAATCAATTTAAGCAAAGGTTTTACATAAATACGTGTTGGCGCCATCACCACGTCTTTGAAAGGTTTGCCGTGGAAGTCCGCATTAAAATCAATGCCTGATTTCGCAATCAATTTACGAATCAATGAATAGCCGTTTGAATGTGCGCCGCTTGAAGCCAATCCCAACACAACATCGCCCTCAGTGATTGTTTTACCGGTAATAATGCTTTCTTTATCCACACAACCCACTGCAAAACCAGCTAAGTCATACTCACCCGCTGGATACATACCAGGCATTTCAGCCGTTTCGCCACCCACTAAAGCGCAGCCAGATTGTTCACAACCTTGCGCAATGCCTTTAATCACTTGTGCTGCCGTGCCGACTTCTAACTTGCCACAGGCAAAATAATCTAAGAAGAACAAAGGCTCAGCGCCTTGCACTAAAATATCATTCACACTCATTGCCACAAGATCGATTCCCACGGTATCGTGTTTATTCAGTTCAAAAGCGAGTTTTAATTTAGTACCCACTCCATCAGTACCAGAAACCAATACTGGATTTTTAAATTTTTTCGGCATCTCAAACAATGAGCCAAAGCCGCCAATACCCCCTAAAACCTCTGGACGCATGGTGCGTTTTGCGAAAGGCTTAATCTGTTCAACCAACGCGTCACCCGCCTCAATATCTACCCCAGCGTCACGGTAGCTAATAGATGTGCTGTTGGTTTGGTCGTTCGAATTCAAAGCTTTCTCGCTTTCTACAAGATAAAAACAAATAAAAGGTTAAAATACACATTTATTGCGTATTTTTTGTAATAACCGAATTTTAACCTAAATGACGCCTAAACGAGAAAAGACTGAACGATAAAAGCCGAGTTATTCTGCTTTAATGACGTTGCAAGATTAAATTAATGAAACAACTGCTCCTAGATATCCAGCCAGATGCATTACCCAGCATTGCCAACTTCGTTGTTGGCCGCAATGCCGAGGCCTTACACAGCCTGCATCAATCTTTACAAATAGGTGCCGAGAGCCGTTTTATTTATTTCTGGGGCGTTGCAGGCAGTGGCAAAACGCACTTGCTCAAAGCTGCGCAAGAATTAGCAAAAGTATCCAATATTCATCTCGTTACAGCTGATGATGTCAATTTACTTAGTGACGAGGCACAAATCGCTTTGTTCGATACTTACAACCAAACACGTGCCTCAAATGGCGTGCTACTTGCTGCGGGAAACGCATCCCCTAGTCAGATGAGTTTGCGTGATGACCTTGCAACCCGACTAGCTTGGGGCTTAACTTACCAATTGCATCCGCTCACCGATGAAGAAAAAGCCCAAGCTTTGCAAGCCCACGCTTTAGAACGGGGCATGAGATTGCCTGATGAAGTGGTAGATTATTGCTTGCGCTATTTGCGTCGAGATTTGCCAAGCTTGATGGCAATTTTAGATGCGCTTGATGAGTGGTCGCTCACTGAAAAACGCCCAGTGACCGTGCCGTTACTTAAAAAACTACTTCAACTACCGCTGATTTGATCTTAATAAAAATGCTACGCGTATCCGAAATCAAACTACCTTTAGACAACGCCACCTCGCTGCATCACGAACCTGAGGTGATTCAGGCCGCACTGATTAAAAAACTAGGTATTTCAGCCAGTGATTTAATCAGCATGGCGATTTTTAAACGTGGCGTGGATGCACGTAAATCGCACGCGATTTTGTTTGTTTACACACTGGATATTGAAGTTAAAAACGAAGCTAAAATTTTAGCGAAATTCAAAAAAGACCCACACGTTAAAGAGGCGCCCGACACCTCTTACCACTTTGTGGCAAAAGCACCAGAAACAAGCAAGGCGCCTAGACCTGTGATTGTTGGCTTTGGTCCATCAGGCATTTTTGCCGCACTCATTTTGGCGCAGTCTGGCTTTAAACCGATTGTGCTAGAGCGAGGAAAAGCAGTGCGTGAACGCACCAAAGACACTTGGGGATTGTGGCGTAAAAGTGTCCTCAACCCAGAGTCTAATGTGCAATTCGGTGAAGGTGGCGCAGGCACATTCTCGGATGGCAAACTCTATAGCCAAATTAAAGACCCAAAACATTACGGCCGCAAAGTGCTCAATGAATTTGTAAAGGCAGGCGCGCCAGAAGAAATTTTATACGTAAGCCATCCTCATATAGGCACATTCCGCTTAGTGGGAATGGTAGAAGAAATGCGTCAAAACATCATCGCGCTAGGCGGCGAAATCCGTTTCCAAAGCCGCGTTGATGATATTGAAATTAAAAATGGCCAAGTGCAAGGCGTGGTCCTACAAAACGGCGAACGTATCTCTACCAACCATCTCGTATTGGCAGTTGGCCATAGCGCCCGTGACACCTTTGAGATGATCCACAAACGTGGCATATATATAGAAGCCAAGCCTTTTTCTATCGGCTTCCGTATTGAACATCCTCAGTCCCTGATTGACCATGCCCGCTTTGGTCCAAATGCTCAACACCCCGTCTTGGGCGCGGCGGATTATAAGCTCGTGCATCACGCCCAAAATGGACGTAGCGTTTATAGCTTTTGTATGTGCCCAGGGGGTACAGTAGTGGCAGCTGCGTCTGAAGAAGGTCGCGTAGTCACTAACGGGATGAGCCAATATTCTCGTAATGAACGTAATGCCAATGCAGGCATTGTAGTGGGTATAAACCCTGAAGAAGATTACCCAGGAGATCCACTTGCTGGCGTGGAATTTCAACGCAAATGGGAAGCACGCGCTTTTGAGTTGGGTGGCAAAAACTACCAAGCCCCAGGTCAACTCATTGGTGACTTTATCAACGGAAAACCTTCTACTGAATTTGGCGCAGTTCAGCCTTCATACACGCCTGGTGTATACCTCACCGATTTGAGTACCGCATTACCTGAATACGCCATTATCGCGATCCGCGAAGCACTCCCCGCCTTTGCTAAACAGATCAAAGGTTTTGATTTACCCGATGGCGTGCTGACAGGTGTAGAAACCAGAACTTCATCGCCAATTAGAATTAAACGCGATGACGAAACCCTACAAAGCATCAACACCAAAGGTCTTTACCCCACGGGCGAGGGCGCTGGCTATGCAGGTGGGATTTTATCTGCAGCGGTAGATGGAATTAGAATTGCTGAATCGGTTGCAATGAGCATTGTGAATAAAGGCTAAACTGACGTAACGGCAATCTCACCTTGACCGGTTTTACCTTGGTTATCAGTCCAATTGACCCGCAGTACATCACCGACTTTTGCACCACGTAGATGAAATGTCAGGTATGGGTTTTTTGAGATTCCAGTTCCCCACTGCGCCTCTAGTACTTGCTTTCCGTTAAGGGTAGCGCTTACTAACTGAATAAAACTAGCAGGAATCAAATCGCCAAAGTCGTTCTTACGACGCCCTGTTTCCATGGGGTGCGTCATCAGCACTTTGACTTCTGTCACCTCGCCCTTCAACTGGGCGCGCATACGCATATTCTCAGCCATATTAGCCACATCCATTCTCTAAAACTTCTACCCGTTTTTTGGCAGAAAAATAACGATTGCCCGATTTAATGACTGCTAGCACATCTGAGGTTTCTGCCATTTTGATGCGCGTTACCACAAAGCCATCAGCCCCCTCGCCAAACAAAAAATTAGCTATTAAGGCCGTAGGATTGTTCTCGACAAATATTGCGATAGATTCAGTATTGGAAATGCGACTAGTAACTTCAATTTGCACCACTGCCCCATTTTCAGCTTTATCTGGCGCCACCATTTGAATATCGTTTGATGGCGAGATGTTGGTGATTTGCAAAGCAGCCATGGCCTCTTGCAATTTGGTCGCCTGAAAAGCGGACGTATTCCACATCGCGGCGAATGTCCTAAAAGGTAGCAGTGCCAAGGCACTTGCTGCGAATAAAGCTTTAATAAACTTTCGGCGTTGCATCATGCTTGTTTCCTTTTTAGTCGAGCTATTCAAACTCACTTAAACCAGCCACTTTTTTTCGGCTCATCCACCAATGCGCGGAGTTCTTTTAATCTCGCCTCAACAATTGACTGCTGATAAAAATCCCCATCACTAGACTTGACCGCCAAATCCATTTGCTCAAGCGCTTTTGGATTATTATATCGTCTAAAATAAGCCTCGCCTTGCGCTTGATGACTTAGCAAATTTTTACCCAACGCTGCGTAGGCTTTAGATTGTAGTTCATACATATAAGCGTCAGCAGGATATAAGGTTTGTTTTTCATTTAGAAATTGTAAAGCTTGTTGAGGCTGTCGAATGCGTAAAAAGTGTTCAGCATAACCATAAATCAAAGCGCGACTGCCTGGGTAAATCGCGAGGCCAGCTTGATAAGCTTTAGCTGCTTGAGTGGGGTTATCACGCGCGACTTCAATATTGGCAGCAAGGCTTGCAAAAAAGGGATGACTAGGGGCATTAGCACGTAGCCAGCTCAGTTCTTTAGTCGCGCCATCCACATTACCAACACGCAAAAAGGCAACGGCAAGTCCATAATGCTGCGCAATTTCGCTGGTGTAGCGCCGATCTTGAATATTGCTTTGAAACAAGGAAACGGCTTGGCTGGCGATGCCAGAGCTTGCCAAAATTTTGGCGCGCACTAAATCAAAATCGGGTGAATAAGGCACCATCCGATATTTACTATTAGCCGTGCGAGCGGTGACGTCCGCAATACGCTCACTAGTAATGGGGTGAGTGCGCAAAAACGTTGGGGCACTACCCTCTACATAGCGCGTACCTTTTTGCATGGTCTCAAAAAAACTCGCCATTGCATGGGTGTCGTAACCTGCACTTTCTAAAATCGATATGCCCACACGGTCAGCCTCGCGCTCGTGTTCGCGTGTGTAATCTAGCTGCTTTTGTACAGAGCCTGCGGATGATGCAGTCATCGCAGCGCTTGCAAGTTGCGGATTGGCACGTGCAGATAAAATTGCCAAAGCCATACCCGCCAAGCTGATAAGAGAGTCGTTCTTTTGTTGCGCCATCATACGCGCCATGTGGTGTTGCACTACGTGGCCAATCTCGTGCCCAATCACGCTAGCTAGTTCAGACTCATTACTCGCAGCAACAATCAAACCTGTGTGAACGCCAACTACACCTCCAGGCATTGCGAAAGCATTGATACTGTTATCCTTAACCACAAAGAAATTAAACCACTGGGTTTTATCAGGGCCGTTGCTGGCGAGACGCATGCCTAGGTTTTGAATGTAATCGGTAACCTCTGGATCAGAAAGTACTTCGTCGCTGGACATCACGCTACGCATGATTTGGTCTGCGATTTTCTTTTCGTCTAGCGGCGAAAGTACGGTTGCAGAAACATCACCCAAATCTGGCAGGTCATCTGCCAACGCTAATGGCGCAATCACGATAAGTAACAGAAGGGTATAAACTAATTTCATCATTGCGTATGATAACGATATTAAGGGCCTAGTTCACGGTTCGTGATGAAATTTTGGTACAAACAAGTTAAATAAAAAGGCAATATTAATGAGCGAACTCACCCATTTTGATAGCCAAGGCCAAGCGCACATGGTCGATATTGGCAGCAAAGCCGAGACAGAGCGCGTAGCCATTGCAACAGGCAATATCTGCATGTTGGCGAGCACCTTACAGCTTATTCTTAAAGGGGATGCCAAAAAAGGAGACGTGCTGGGAATTGCCCGAATTTCGGCGATTCAAGCCTCAAAGCGCACTTCCGATTTAATCCCTCTTTGTCATCCCATTAGCCTAACAAAAGTGGGCGTAGAATTTGAAATAGACGAAAGAACCAACACCATTCATTGCAAAGTGACCGCGAAATGCACAGGTAAAACAGGCGTGGAAATGGAAGCACTCACAGCGACTAGCGTAGCTTTGCTTACCATTTATGATATGTGCAAAGCCGTAGATCGCGGCATGGTGATGGGTGATATTAAGCTGCTAGAAAAACAAGGCGGAAAATCTGGGCATTGGGTGGCTTAACTGCCCACGCTAGAGTGCGTGTAAAACCATTGCCACGTTATCAACGCCTACCAACCAAACAACAAACGCTGCAATCAACCCAAACTTAATCACCAAATAAAGCGGTTTACTGAATTTTTTCAGCTTGCGCCTGTATTTACCTACCAACCAGAAGAAGCGGAAAATCTTATTGATGCCACCCGTTTGGTCGCCGGTTTCGTTAGGCGAACTCCCTGCGGTCATCACCACTTTTGCAAGCCAGCGATTAATCGCTGTTGCCCAGCGATACTTCATCGGACGCTCTACATCACACAATAAAATAATACGTGTTTTATCGGTCTCATTGATGGCCCAATGGATGTAGGTTTCATCAAAAATCACCCCTTCACCATCTCGCCAACTATAGGGTTGTTGATTAACATCAATAAAAGCACGGTCATCATTAGGCGTTGATAGACCCAAGTGATAGCGCACTGAACCTGCGTAGGGATCTCGGTGTGGATTGAGCTTTGCACCGGGTGGTAATTCGGTAAACATGGCCGCTTTCACCTCTGGCACTTGCGCTAATAGAGCCACGGTTTTAGGACAGAATTGAAGCGCTGATGGATGTTTTGCCTCGTACCACTTTAGATAAAAGCGCTTCCAGCCTTTTTTGAAAAATGAGTTAAAACCAGCGTCATCATTCTTTTCTGCAGCTTTAATCTTTTCTAGTTTATCGAGCGCCAAAGCTTCATCACGAATTACCTGCCAATTATCTTCTAATAGTTTCAGCCCTTTGAATTCGCTCACAGGGATATAAGCTTGGCTGGTCGGCACTTTTGAAAATAGATAGATAAAGATATTAATAGGAGAAACAACTGAAGAGTGATCAAAGATTTGCCTAAAAAATGGCAAGCGGGCTTTGCCGCGAAAATGCACGAAAAGAATACAGGCTGCGTACAAACCTAAAATAATGTATTTCATTGTCATCACTTTGCTATGCATAATAGGGGCATTCTAAAAACTAGGCTTTGATTAAGCAAACGTAAATCAATGCTTCGTTGAGCTTAATCAATTGCCAATGCAAAGGGGCTGGCATCAATAAATGGCTTTTCATCTGCCATCAACTCTGTAACTAAGCGAGCGCTTGCTGGCGCCATCGTTAAGCCGTAGCGGAAGTGTCCGGTATTGAGATACAGATTTTTAATTCTCGGATGTGCTGAAATCGTTGGTAAATTTTCAGGTGTGCCTGGCCGCAGTCCGCTCCAATGCTTAATGATAGGCAAGCCCTTTAATGCAGGCATAATCGCTTCAGCCTTTTTGGCAAGCTCAGCTTTAACTTCTTCAGTCACTGATGTATCAAAACCGACATCTTCTAAAGTGCTACCCGCAAGCAATTGTCCATCGGCACGGGGAATCATATAAAAGCCATCTTTATAAACAATTTGTTTAAGATTCTCGGCAGGTTGATAAAGTAAAATCTGCCCGCGCATCGGTTTAATATTGAGCTTATCGGCGACAGACTTTAGCAAATGGAAACTCCACGCGCCAGAAGTTACGACAAACTTATCGGCTTTAATTTCTAAACCGTCTAGGGTTTTCCATGTATTAATAGGCTTAATTTCATCCAGTGGACTCAGCTCAGTTTGCTCTAACAAGGTTACATTGTTTTGCTCCAACCACTGACGAAGAGCCCTCATAAAGAAAGGTGGCCTAGCTTGGCAAACGTCTGGTATCCAAAGGGATAGCTGACTGTGATGGTTTGCAACGAGCTGAGCATCGACGCTATCAACCATCTCATAAGACTGATTGTGAGCTTCACACCACTGAATCGCAGCTGTTTGGTCATACGGTGGAAGCAGTAAAAAACCTGAATTGATAAAACCTGTTGGCAGTCCTGTTTCGCGTTCTAAACGTTCACAGATCTGTTGATAAGATTTTGCACCGTAGCTCGTGAGCTGGTTAACCGGCTCGGAATACATCCAAGGCAACAAAGGAAAAACAATGCCCCCACCGGCCCAAGATGACTCGCCTGAAGTCTGACTGGCAATTTGATTACGCTCAACAATGGTGACGCGGTGACCACGATCCACCAACGCCATTGCCGTCATACACCCAACAATGCCTCCGCCAACAATAACGATGTGTTCGCTCAAGTTTCTTTGCCCGTAAGAAGAATGCGCTCTGCCAATACCAAGTCATGCGGCTTAGCAAGCAAGACCACAACATCACCCTCTTTAAAAACGAAATCCGGCGAAACTTCTACAGGATGTGCATCACGCCTCACAGCGGTGATTTCAGCCTTACAAAGTCCAAAGTAAATATCTTTGAGCGGCTTACCTATGCAATAAGCCAAAGCATTCAGCGGCACAGAATGCATACGCGGCGCGGCACGCTCCACTGCTTCATCGCCATCCGAAATGCCATGGAAAAAGCCCTTAAACATTTTGTAGCGTTCTTCACGGAAGATACGGATTCGCTTCACTACGCGATTAAGTGGTACACCCAACAGAACTAAAGCATGCGAAGCTAACATTAAACTACCTTCTAGCACCTCAGGGACCACTTCAGACGCCCCTGCATCACGGAAGCGCTCCATATTGCTATCGTCAACAGTCCTTACCACAACTGGCAAATTCGGAAAGTAATCATTCACTAAGTGCAGAATTTTGATGGCTGCTGGTGGGTCGTCATAACTAATAATCAAGGCTTTTGCTCTTGCTGCACCTGCCGCATCTAGCACCAACCTTTTTCCTGCATCGCCATACATCACATTCTCACCCGCACTTGCCGCTTCTTGAACACGAGCAGGATCAATATCCAAAGCGATAAAAGGAAATTTCTCTTCTTTTAAGAAACGACTCAAATATTGGCCGCTACGTCCGAAGCCACAAATAATTACATGGTCTTTAAGTTGCTTACCGACACTTTCAATCCCTTCAATTTGATTTTTACGATTGCGGGTGTAACTACGCGAGAAAAACTCGGCGATTTGCAAGTTGTGCTGAATAATAAATGGCGCAATAAACATTGAAAGCAAAGAAGCAGCCAAAACAATCTGCAAGATATCATTACTAATCAACCCGTTTTCCATTCCGAGCGAGAATACAACGAACGAGAACTCACCCGCTTGCGCTAACGTCACCCCCGCTCTAACAGCAACCCCAGGTTCGTAACGGAAATAACGACTAAGCAAGGCAACAACTAAAGACTTGAAAACAATGAGTCCAACAACCACCATCAATATATCGAACAGGTTGCCAGCCAAACTGTGGAAATCTAACAACATACCGATGGTAATGAAAAACAAACCCATCAAAATATCGCGGAATGCGGCAATATCTGCTTCCACCTGATAGCGGAAGCGCGTTTCTGAAATCAACATTCCCGCAATAAATGCACCCAGCGCATAAGACAAACCCGCTACTTTGGTGGCATATGCCAACACCATGGTCACCATTAAGACGTTCATTACAAACAGTTCACGCGAACGCTGACGCGCAACGACGCCGAACCAGCGATTCATTAAATTCTTACCAAAGAAGAAAAGGATGGACAGCATCACTGCCGCTTTGAGAAATGCGATGCCAAGCGTGTAGGCCAAAGAGCCTGATGGGCTTGCGATAGCAGGAATCACCACAAGTAAAGGAACCACTGCTAAATCTTGAAATAAGAGCACGCCAATGGCGACGCGTCCATGTCGAGAATTTAAATCCAAACGTTCGACAAGTAGTTTAGACACAATAGCAGTTGAGGACATTGCCAATGCGCCGCCAATGACTAGCGAAGCTTGCCAATGTAGATCTAGAGTCAAGCACACCAAAATAATGGCGCCCATGGTGACCAAAACCTGCAATCCACCAATCCCCAATACAATGCGGCGCATGGCATAGAGTTGAGCCAAGCTGAATTCCAAGCCTATGCTAAACATCAAGAATACAATGCCGAACTCAGCTAATTCTCGGTTGGCTTCAGTATCAGGTAAGAATCCGAAGCTTCTTGGGCCAAGCAACAAACCAACCAAAAAATAGGCCAGCATCCCAGGCAAACGTAATGCTCGAAACAGCGCAACCAAAAGGACTGAACTGACAAGTAAAAGTAAAATGGCGGGTAGCGTTTCGTGCATAAATCCTTAAATAATGCAAAATGTGTGCCGACTGAGCTAAAAGTCGGTTTTATTTGCAAATGTATCCTTTATTCATGATGGATTCCCTTTTATACTTGGCATGTATGGAAAATTCATCATTACAAACATCTAGCGCCAATAAAACGCCTATCGAACTTGCAAAATCAGTACTTTTGATTGAAGCAAATGCCGTTGAGGCACTCGCGCAAAAGCTTGATGGCAATTTCACCAAGGCGGTAGATCTCATTTTACAATGCCAAGGCCGGGTTGTGGTAAGCGGGATGGGTAAATCTGGCCATATTGGCAATAAAATTGCTGCCACGCTTGCTAGTACTGGCACGCCTGCGTTTTTTATGCACCCTGCTGAAGCCAGTCATGGCGACTTAGGCATGATTACCAAAGATGATGTAGTGATTGCCCTATCAAACTCTGGTGAAAGTGATGAAATACTCACCATTCTGCCTTTGCTCAAACGGATGGGGACGAAAATTATCAGCATCACTGGTAAAAATAACTCAACGTTAGCAAGACAAGGTGACACGCATTTAGATGCGGAAGTTGCTGTTGAGGCTTGTCCGTTAGGTCTTGCACCAACTGCTAGCACCACAGCCATGCTAGCACTTGGCGATGCGCTTGCTTTAGCCGTGTTGGATCAACGTGGATTTTCAGCAGAAGACTTTGCGCGCTCCCATCCTGGCGGCAGTATTGGTCGCAAACTTTTAGTTCGTATTCAAGACATTATGCGTCAAGGATCCGCTGTGCCAAGCGTCAACATTCAAGCTGACCTGAAAGTTGCGCTCATTGAAATATCCCACAAAGGCTTAGGGATGACTGCGATTGTCGATGACCAAAACAAAGTAGTGGGTATATTTACCGATGGAGATTTGCGCCGCGCTTTTGAAAACGGTATTGATATCAACAAAACAGGTATTCGCGATGTCATGCATGCAAACCCTCAAAACATTAGCCCTGAACAATTAGCTGTTGAAGCCGTTGAAATTATGGAGCAAAGAAAAATTTCTGCCTTGTTGGTCGTAAACCAACAAGGTGAATTATTAGGTGCACTGAATATGCACGATTTACTTATCGCAAAGGTGGTTTAAAAGTGGCTTTAGCAGACAATATTTCAATTGAAGAACGCGCTAAGAAAATCAAAGTGGTGATTTTTGATGTGGATGGCGTTATGACCAATGGTGGTCTGATGCTGGGAGATGATGGATTGGAATACAAAAACTTTCACTCGCAAGATGGCTTGGGTTTGAAGCTTTTGCACAACACAGGCATTCAAATGGCCATTGTGACTGGTCGATCCTCTAACGTGGTCACCAAGCGCGCGGAAAACATAAAAATTACGAACATTTATCAAGGTGTTGAAGATAAATTAGAAGCATTTAACGATATCTTAAAAGACTTAAAAGTAACCGCCGAAGAATGCATGTTCATGGGAGATGACGTGATTGATCTACCTCCAATGCGTCGCGCTGGTCTAGCTGTTACCGTGCCACATGCGATGCCTTTAGTAAAAGAATATGCGCATTACATTACCACTCGTGAAGCGGGGCATGGCGCTGTGCGCGAACTCTGTGAGTTGCTCATGAAAGCGCAAGGTACTTTTGACGGTCAAATGGCAAAGTTTCTCAGGTAAAGGTTGAGGCTTTTTAGTCAGGATTGATATGAAAGGACGGAGTCCAATTATTTTTCCACTCATGGTGCTTGGGGTGCTTGCATTCATCACATTTTGGATCGATAGCACTGTGAAACTTGGTCTTCCAAAAATGGATGGTAGCAATCGTCATGATGTGGACTATTTCGTGGAGAATTTCGTCACGACCAAAACCGACTTAAACGGTAATTTACATAATATGCTTGCGGCAACTGAAATGCGTCATTACCCGGATAACGACACAACAGAGCTTTTAAGACCGCGCTATACACAATTCGGCGAAAACAAGCCTTATACTCAAATTGAAGCTCAAAAAGGTTTTGTATCTCCCAATGGTGAAGAAGTTGAATTTAAAGGTAATGTGATTATTATTCGCCAAGCCTTTGAAGGGCGTGGTGAAATGCGACTGAAAACTGACTACCTCAAAATATTACCAAAAACAGAATACGCAAGCACTACGAGCGATGTTGAGATTACACAAGACCCCAAAACCGTTATTCACGGCACAGGTATGATTTATGACAAAAACCAACAAGACTTCACTTTGCAAAAAAGAGTGCGGGTGCACTATGAAAAGCCGAATACAAAATCTGCCCTACCACTATTGCCTAAAGCCGTCACAAGCGATAAGGTGAATCCTACAGAACCCTCAAATAAAGCAGCCCAAAACAATAAGGCAAAAGATGCTAAAAACCCCTCACAAAAATCTCGCAAATCAATCCGCGAACCCAAGAAGAACTGATTTCGGAGTCAATATGGTGCGTCATTTTTTCATTTCCTTTTTATTTATGTTGCTTGCAACAACAGCTTTTGCTGAAAAAGCAGATAAAGAAAAACCAATTGAAATTGAAGCAGATACGGTAACTGTTAACGACGCCAAGAAGGTAAGTGTCTACACAGGCAACGTTATCGTCACGCAAGGCACATTACTCATTAAAGCGGACAAACTGGTCGTCCGGGAAGATGAGTCTGGGTTTCAACACAGCTCTTCTTATGGCACACCAACTACCTTCAAACAAAAGCGTGAAGGCAAGGACGAATATATGGAAGGCGCAGCACTTCGCATTGAATATGATGGTCGCATGGACAAAGTCCAGCTTTACACCAAAGCCTGGGTGAAAAAAGGTGATGATATTGTGCATGGCGATTACATTATGTATGACGCTAATGCCGAATACTCTGAAGTGATTGGTGGTGGCCCTAAATCAGCCACTCCGGCAACACCCTCTGGGCGTGTTAAAGCGATTATCCAACCTAAAAACAAACCAGTTGATAACAACTAAGCGGCACCATGACTGAATTAATTGTTCAAAATTTACGCAAGCAATATAAAGCCCGTACGGTTGTTCATGACATTTCGCTCAATATCAAAAGCGGAGAGGTGGTTGGCTTGCTTGGCCCAAATGGTGCAGGGAAAACCACAAGCTTTTATATGATTGTGGGCTTAGTGCCATCCAATGATGGGCGCATCATTTTTAACAGTAAAGATATTAGCCGCCTTCCGATTCATCAACGTGCTCGTATGGGCATTTCGTACTTACCTCAAGAGCCCTCTATTTTCAGAAAACTAAGCTCCGCAGACAACATCCGAGGAGTGCTTGAACTTCAAGGTATGAGCCCAGAAGAAGTTGAAAAACGTTTAGATGAGTTGCTAGATGAGTTGCATATTTCTCACATCCGCGACAATTTGGCCGTAAGCTTGTCTGGGGGTGAGCGTCGCCGCGTTGAAATTGCACGTTGCTTAGCGACAAATCCTAAGTTCATTTTACTAGATGAACCATTTGCCGGGATTGACCCAATTGCCGTGCTGGATATTCAAAAAACCATTAAGTTTTTAAGTGCTAAAAATATTGGTGTGCTAATTACCGACCATAATGTACGCGAAACTCTCGGCATCTGCGATAGAGCGTATATTGTAAATGAAGGGCGTATTTTTGCATCTGGCACCCCAACAGAAATTATTGAAAATCAAGACGTACGAGAAGTCTATTTAGGCAAGGATTTCCGCCTTTAATGGACAAAGCGAATTAAGCGCTAAATGAAACAAAGCCTACAACTCAAGTTCTCACAAAATCTTGCGCTAACCCCGCAGTTGCAACAGTCTATTCGTTTACTTCAACTCTCATCACAAGAGTTGAATCAAGAATTAGAAACAATCTTGCAAGAAAATCCTTTACTTGAACGCACCGACAAAAACGATGACGGTTCAGAAAATATCAGTGAATTTGTAAGTGAAGGGTTTAGCAGGCAAGAGTTAACCGACAGCGAAAGTACCACTCAAAAAAATGAAGAAATCCCAACAGAAAGCTCCTCTCAAGACTCATTAAGTGAAGATTATTTTGGCGGAAGTAGTAGTCACCGCTGGGAAGAAAATAACAACCCAGACGACGACAACGACTATACATTTCAAGAGGCTGTTGCGCCAACTTTGCGTGAACACCTCATCAGTCAACTCAAGTTGATGCCACTTTCTGAGCGCGACCAAACTTTATCGATGTTCTTGGTTGATGCTGTCAATGAGGATGGTTACCTAGAACAATCACTAGCAGAACTGGAGGCGCTTCTTCCTGGAGAGCTTGAGATTGATATGCTTGAACTTGAAACTGCGCTCAAGCACATTCAACATTTAGATCCACCTGGTGTTGGCGCTAGAGATTTATCCGAATGCCTTATGTTGCAATTGCAGCTTCTTCCAAAAGAAATTCGTGATGAGAATAAAAACGTATTTGAACTCACGTTACAAATCGCTCAACATCATTTAGCTTCGCTTGCATCACGTGATTATGCAAAGCTTAAAAAGACACTTCATTGCGATGATGAGAGCCTTCGTTTAACTCAGCAAATGCTCAAACAGCTGAATCCACGCCCAGGCAGTGATTTCACGAAATTAGCCGCAGGACATTATATTCAGCATGAAATTGTTGTTAAAAAAGTTAGAGGCCACTGGCTAGCAAGCTTGAATGATGAGGTCGTTCCAAAATTACGCATTAACAAACTTTATGTAGATATTTTGAAACGTAATCGTGATAGCTCAAATCAATATTTAAACAGCCAAATGCAAGAAGCAAAATGGATGATTAAAAATATAGAACAGCGATTTTCTACCATTTTGCGCGTTTCACAAGCTATTATTGATCAACAAAGCAAGTTCTTTGAGCATGGTGAAATTGCTATGCGTCCTTTAGTATTGCGTGAAATTGCAGATGAGCTTAACTTGCACGAATCGACTGTCTCTAGGGTTACTACGCGAAAGTATATGCTCACACCGCGTGGTGTTTATGAACTAAAATATTTCTTTGGTAGCCACGTTGCTACCGATACGGGCGGCGCTTGTTCAGCCACCGCCATTCGGGCACTAATTAAACAAATGGTGGCCGAAGAAAACCCTAAAAAACCGCTTTCCGATAATCAATTGACTGAAGTGTTATCGAAACAAGGCATTGTCGTTGCAAGACGGACAATTGCCAAATACCGCGAGTCTTTAAACATTCCCGCGGCTAACCTACGCAAGTCCTTATAAGACTTGCATCACAACCACCAAAAGGAGTAAACCATGAATCTACATTTAACTGGGCACCACTTAGAAGTCACTCCTGCTTTGCGTGAATATATCGAAACCAAACTGACTCGTGTCAGCAATCATTTTGATCATATGATTGATGTCAAAGTCACATTGACGGTAGAAAAGCTCGCTCAAAAGGTTGAAGCAACTATCCATGTACCCGGTGCCGACTTACATGCCGAGGCGAGCGATGCCGATATGTATAGCGCTATTGATTTACTGGCTGACAAGCTTGATCGTCAAGTGTTAAAACACAAAGAAAAACACGCTGACCATCACAAAGCAAATGGCGCTGTGAAACATCAAGCAACTGAGTAATCAAATAGGCGAACTCTGATGGCCGAAATTAGCGTACACCAGCTTCACCAAGAAACCCGCCGCAAACTCAAACTTACTTGGGTGGCGGGCAAATCTGGCGGTGATAATTTATTAAATAGCGAGACGGTGTCAAAACCTTCGATGGCTTTAACTGGCCATCGCAATTTCGTCCATCCGAATCGCGTCCAAGTTCTAGGCTGTGCTGAAATGGACTATTTAAATGGTCTCAGTCAGCAAGATCAGAAGCAAGCTATTCAACATTTATTCGCGCAAAAATTAGCCGCGCTTATTGTTGCAAATGGTGAGAAAGTGCCTGAAGAGCTCATCACTGCTGCAGATAAAAACCAAACGGCTTTAATGACCTCGCCCCTAGCGAGTCCTAATTTAATGGATTTATTAAGTCATCATTTAGCCCAAGCCTTAGCTGAATCAACAAGTTCGCATGGTGTATTTATAGAGGTCCAAGGCTTTGGCGTATTGATTAAAGGTAGCCCTGCAATTGGTAAAAGTGAGCTGGCCTTAGAATTAATCTCTAGAGGACACCGTTTAGTCGCTGATGATATTGTGGACTTTTACCGTGTATCTCCTGAACGCATAGAAGGTAGATGTCCTCCACTTTTACAAGACTTTTTAGAAGTACG
Source organism: uncultured Methylophilaceae bacterium (assembly GCA_903870165.1). Lineage (GTDB taxonomy): Bacteria > Pseudomonadota > Gammaproteobacteria > Burkholderiales > Methylophilaceae > Methylopumilus_A. Next base: position 75,088 of record CAIQBW010000033.1, read on the forward strand.
TGGACTTGGTATTTTGAATATCAGAGCACTATTTGGTGATAGCGCCGTCAAACCAACAAAGCCACTCGATTTGATTATCCAACTTGAAATGGCTGACACGTTAGCACCACAAAATCTTGATAGACTTAAAATTAAGTCTAATGACGAAGATGTATTAGGCATTAAGGTACAAAAGGTCGTTATTCCTGTAGCTGCGGGCCGAAATATTGCAGTGTTAGTAGAAGTTGCGGTACGAAATCATATGCTCTTGTTGCGTGGGGTAAACGGAACCAAACAATTTATGGATAGACAAGCGCGCGAAATGAAAAATAATGCGAGTAAAAGCTAATGCAATTAATTATCGTCACAGGGCTATCAGGCTCAGGCAAAAGCGTTGTTCTCAAAGCACTTGAGGACACTGGTTATTACTGTGTAGATAACCTACCTGCAACCCTACTCCCACAAATTTATGAAAATTTAAATGGCACTCAAAATCGAGTCGCTATTAGCACCGATACCCGTAGTGCGGCTTTAGAAGCGCTACCTGAGAATATAGAAAAACTTAAAGCGCAAAGCGTTAACGTCCAAGTATTGTTTCTTGAGTCAACAACACAAGCCTTAGTAAAACGATTTAGCGAAACACGCCGTCGCCATCCCTTGAGTAACGAGGATATCACGCTAGCAGAAAGCATTGAATGTGAACGTAAATTGCTTGCGCCATTATCTGAATTGGGACATCACATTGATACAAGCGACTTAAGTGCGAACACATTACGTGGCTGGGTCAAAGATTTTGTTGCCCAAGAAAACAAAAACATTACCTTGCTATTCACTTCTTTTGGATTTAAACACGGCATCCCATTAGATGCCGACTTCGTGTTTGATGTTCGCTGTTTGCCCAACCCACATTACGACCTAAAGCTAAGACCAATGACAGGCCGAGACGCCCCTGTTAAGGCCTTTTTAGAACAACAACCTTTGGTGCACGATATGTATCAAGACATCCAAAATTTTGTCACCCGCTGGCTGCCAAGTTTTGTTCAAGAAAACCGCAGTTACTTAACGATTGCAATTGGCTGCACTGGCGGACAACATCGCTCCGTTCATATCGTTGAAGAGCTAGGAAAGCATTTTTCACAGCAACAAAAAGTCTTAATCAGACACCGCGAATTGGAACTGTCTCTATGATTGGTATTTTAATTGTGGCGCATGGCGCACTTGGCGAAAGCCTGATTGATTGCGCGACCCACGTCATGGGTTCTAGACCGCCATTGCTAGAGCAGTTCGGCATTGATATGCATGACGATCCATCCACTTTATTACCTGTCATGCAAAAGGTGGTAAAAGACCTAGATGAGGGGGATGGCGTGCTCATTCTTTCAGACATTTATGGCGCAACACCCTGCAATATTGTGAGTAAATTAGTGAAACAGAACAGCGTAGAAGGCATCGCCGGCGTAAATCTACCCATGCTCGTTCGGGCACTAACTTACCGAAATGGTGATCTCGCAAAGCTCGCGGAAAAAGCCTTAAGTGGAGGTCAAGAAGGCGTGATTAATTTTACTGAAGTTGCCTGTACAGAAGCGTCACGCAAGGAAGTTAACTAATGAAACAAGACATTCTTATCATCAACAAACTCGGTTTGCATGCACGCGCCTCAACCAAACTCACACAAACCGCGAGCCAATTTAAAAGCGATATTTGGATTGAGCGCAACGGTCGCCGTGTCAATGCAAAAAGCATTATGGGCGTGATGATGTTAGCTGCTAGCAAAGGTAGCACCGTCTCATTAGAAGCGACTGGTGAAGATGAAGCATTGGCGATGGAAGCACTGATGGCGCTAATCAACAATCGGTTTGGTGAGCCAGAATAATGAGTTTTTCTATTCATGGTGTTGGCGTATCAAACGGGATTGCGATTGGCCACGCCCATTTAGTTTCGCACGCACTATTAGAAGTCGTGCATTATCAAGTTCCAGAAAACCTGATTGAGCAAGAAATTGCGCGTTTCGATCAAGCAATCAATACCGTCAAGCTTGATTTGGAGACGGTAAAGGCACAACTTCCAAGCAAATCTCCCGCCGAACTAGCTGCTTTCATCAATACCCACTTGATGATCTTGAACGACCACACCCTAGCTGAAGATCCCAAGCTGACGATCAAAAATGAGCAGTGCAATGCAGAGTGGGCCATTAAACAGCAGATGGAAAGTATCGTCGAACAATTTGATCAAATTGAAGATGAGTATCTGCGCGAACGCAAACATGATGTTGTTCAAGTAGTTGAACGTATCATCAAAGTATTACTTGGCCGCCCTAGCCAAGTGCCTGTGCTAGAACAAGAAAAAGCCATTATTTTGGTAGCGCATGACATATCACCAGCGGATGCAATTCAATTCAAACAACATCAGTTTGCAGCTTTTGTGACAGATGTTGGCGGAGCAACTTCACACACCGCCATCTTGGCACGTAGCTTGAATATTCCATCTATCGTTGCATTGCAACGCGCTAGAGCGCTGATTCGTGATGGCGAACTACTCATTGTGGACGGCACGCAAGGCGTTGTGATTGTTAATCCAGATAAAGACACGCTGGCCGAATACAAACTCAAGCAAGAACAATGGCAAATCGAGCAACAAAAACTCAAACGTATTAAGCTTACCAAAGCAGTCACATTGGATGGCACTGCGATTGATTTGTTTGCTAATATTGAGGTGCCTGATGACGTTGTGCAAGTAAAAGCCTCAGGCGCAAATGGCATCGGTTTGTATCGTACTGAATTCTTATTCATGAACCGCCGTGAAGCACCGACAGAAGAAGAACAGTTTGAGGCCTATAAAGCAGTAGCAGAAGCCATGGATGGAAAGCCTGTGACTATCCGCACCTTGGACTTAGGCGCCGACAAGCAAATCAACCCTGAGACAGAACGCAGCTGCACGAACCCTGCACTAGGCTTACGTGCAATACGTTTATGCTTAGCCGAACCCCAAATGTTCCATATTCATTTACGAGCATTGCTTCGCGCCTCAGCGTTTGGCAACATTAAAATACTCATTCCAATGCTGTCTTCACTTACAGAACTTAGACAAACTCTGCTATTACTTGAGCGTGCCAAACAAAGCTTAAGATTAGAAAAAATTGAGTTTAACAACGACATTGAAGTTGGTGGCATGATTGAAATTCCAGCAGCAGCGCTTTGTGCAGAAGCGTTTGCTAAAGAATTAGATTTCTTATCCATTGGCACCAACGATCTAATTCAATATTCTCTTGCTATTGACCGAACCGACGACACTGTGTCTCATCTATACAATCCTCTCCACCCAGCAATTCTTCAGCTCATAGAGATTACACTTAAAGCTGGGCAAAAACTTGGGAAGAAGGTCTCTATCTGCGGTGAAATGGCTGGTGATTCAAAATTAACCCGCCTTTTACTAGGTTTGGGCTTACGCCAATTCTCTATGCATCCTTCGCATATTCTGTCAGTAAAACATCAAGTGTTACAAAGTGATTTGGTGAAGTTAGTACCCACTGCGCGCAAGATTTTGTCTAACCAGGATAGTGACAAAATTGAACCTTTAATCCAAAAAATGAATCTCTAGAAATATTAGCGTAATCACACGCATCTGCATGACCCAAAAGGAATTTGAATTGACCGACTTAACTCACAATCCACTGCTCAATTTTTCTGGCTTACCAAAATTTGACCAAATCAAGGCCGAACACGTTGAGCCAGCTATCGACCATTTACTAGAAGCTGGACGTACTTGCATAGAGAAACTAGCAACTGCAACTGAAATGCCAACATGGGCGAACTTTGCTAAACCGCTTGAAGACATGGAAGAACGAATTTCACGTGCTTGGTCACAAGTCGGCCACATGAATGCTGTGGTGAATAGTACAGAACTTCGTGAAGCCTACAATGCGAGCCTACCTAAACTGACTGATTTCTATTCAGATCTAGGCCAGGATGAGCGCCTGTATGCAAAGTTTCGCGCACTTAAAAACAGTAGCGCATTTGTCAAACTCAACATAGCTCAACAAAAAATTGTTGAAAATGAATTACTCGGTTTTCGTTTGGGTGGTGCTGAGTTAGCTGAAGCTGAAAAAGCACGATTTAAAGCTATCCAAGAATCACTCTCCAAAATCACCACAAAGTTTGAAGAAAATTTGATGGACACCGTGAATTATTTTGCACACTTTGTCGAAAATATTGCTGAGCTAAAAGGCGTGCCAGAAGATGCGCTACAAGCTGCACAGGAAGCGGCTTCTAGCGATGGTAAAACTGGCTATAAATTCACGCTACATTTCCCATCTTACATGCCCGTATTGCAATACTGCGAAAACCGCTCATTACGTGAATTCCTCTACCGCGCTTATGCAACCCGTGCCTCTGAATTCAGCAAAGCAGATTGGGATAACACACCTTTAATCAGTGAAATCCTCAAACTTAGACGCGAAGCCGCAACTTTATTAAGTTACAAGAACTACGCTGAGATGTCGCTCGCAACCAAAATGGCAGATACCCCTGCGGACGTAATTACATTTTTAGATAACTTGGCACAACGCGCCAAGCCTTTTGCTCAACGCGACATGCAAGAACTTACCGAATACGCAGCAAAGCTGGGCATAACCGATATGCAAGCTTGGGACGTAGCTTTCGTTTCCGAAAAATTACGCGAAGAAAAGTATGCGTTTTCAGACCAAGAAGTAAAACAATACTTTCCTGAAGCACAAGTTTTGGCAGGTCTTTTCAGAGTGGTTGAAAGTATTTTTGGTGTGCATGTTAAAAAGTCCAATGCACCTGTTTGGCATAACGATGCGGCTTTTTATGAAATCAACGACCAAGATGGAAAAACCATTGGTCAATTTTATTTAGATTTATACGCTCGCAACAATAAACGTGGTGGCGCTTGGATGGACGAAGCTATCACCCGCAGAAAACACGGTACAGATAATATTGTCACCCCTGTGGCTTATCTCACCTGCAATTTCTCCGCTCCTGTTGGTGACAAACCAGCTTTATTTACGCACGATGAAGTCATCACCATGTTCCATGAGTTTGGTCATGGCCTGCACCATATGTTGACCCAGATCGATGATTACGGCGTATCAGGAATCAAAGGTGTTGAGTGGGATGCTGTCGAACTGCCGAGCCAATTTATGGAAAACTTCTGCTGGGAATGGGATGTGATTCGCCATATGACCAAACACGTGGAAACCGGCGCAAGCTTGCCACGCGCACTATTCGACAAAATGATTGCTGCGAAGAACTTCCAAGCAGGCATGCAAACGGTTCGCCAGGTTGAGTTTTCATTATTTGATATGCGTTTGCACGGCGACTTTGACCCAAATGGCAAAGCAAGTGCTCTTGATTTAATTGAACAAGTACGTGACGAAGTTGCGGTGGTTAGACCACCAAAATGGAACCGCTTCCCTAATGGATTCAGCCATATTTTTGCTGGCGGCTACGCTGCTGGCTATTACAGCTACAAATGGGCCGAAGTACTTTCAGCGGACGCTTACAGTATGTTTGAAGAAAATGGCGTGCTATGCGCAGAAACGGGGCAACGCTTCTGGCATGAGATTCTAGCCAAGGGTGGATCACGTCCTGCCTTGGAGTCTTTCGTCGCTTTCCGAGGTCGTGCGCCAGACATAGAGGCATTGTTGCGTCACAATGGCATGACTGTGGCAGCCTAATATGAAAATCGTTACATGGAACGTTAACTCCCTCAATGTGCGTTTACCACACGTGCTCGATTGGCTCGCGACAAACAAGCCAGATGCTTTGTGTTTGCAAGAAACCAAGCAAGAAGACAACAAGTTTCCTTATGAAGCACTAAAAGAGGCAGGCTATAACGCCATTCATAGTGGACAGAAAACCTATAACGGCGTTGCCATTATTAGCCCACACACCTTAGATGACTTACATATGGGCATCCCAAACTTTGCTGATGAACAAAAACGTTTAATTGCTGCAACGATTAATGGTGTTCGAATTGTATGTGTTTATATTCCAAATGGTCAGGCGGTAGGCTCTGATAAATATGCATATAAACTTAGCTGGCTTCAAGCTTTCACGCCATGGCTGAGAAAAGAAATTAGTGAGCATTCAAAACTGGCGCTATTGGGTGATTACAATATTGCACCAGAAGATATCGACTGTCATGACCCTGCGGCATGGGTAGGCCAAGTATTAGTCAGCGAACCAGAGCGAGATGCATTCAAAGCACTGATTAATTTAGGCTTGGAAGATAGCTTCCGATTGTTTGAAAAAAGTGAAGGTCAATTTAGTTGGTGGGATTATCGCATGGCGGGATTTAGACGTAATTTAGGCATGCGTATTGACCATATTTTGATAACGCCTGAAATAAGCAAATTAAGTACAACAAGCTATATAGACAAAACCCCTCGTAAATTAGAACGGCCTAGCGACCACACGCCAGTGGTGTTGGAATTCAATAATTAATGTCGATTAGCTGGGTAGAAGGCGGTAGGACGCAAAGCGCACGCTGGCAATCAGAGGCTGGGGTTGTCGCGCCAAAACGGCTCTTGATTGCAGATGACGCCATTAATGCTGATACTGCTTATAGACTGGCTTGCGAAGGTACAGCAATATTGTGGCGCGGGGATTTTCAAAATGCAAAGCAGTTGTTACAAGCCATAGCAAGGCGCTGTGAACGCAAGAATCCTTCTAAAAAAAATAAACAAGAAACTGCTCCAATAAGCCTCAAACAAGCTTTTAACTTACATCGTGTTGCTCAAGCACAGCGCGCAAGAGTATTGGGAATGTTACTGATTGAAGTGGGTGAGCATTATAAAATTCCACTCAAACGGGCACCTGATTTTAGCCAAGCTTGCTTAGAGGCTTATGGCGAATTCACCAGTCCATTTGTAGTTTCACTCCGCGAGTTACAAGGCCTAATCGGCGCACATGAATGGCGCAAAAAAGGGGTGCCAATTGAGGCGATAAATGCCAAAATCCACCCACATTACGGCGTATTTTCTCCAATCCGGGGAGAGTATTTAGCACTACTGGCAAAAGCGCAACTGCCTAGCACAGAGTTGGCATTTGATATCGGTACTGGCACTGGTGTCATTTCCGCATTGCTGGCTAAACGTGGCATCAAAAAAATCATCGCAACAGATCAAGACCCACGCGCCATTAATTGTGCCCAAGAAAACATCACACGACTTGGCTTGCAATCGCAAATTACACTAAAACAAACCAATATGTTTCCTGAAGGTAAAGCACCGCTCATCGTATGCAACCCCCCGTGGTTACCAGCCAAACCTAGTTCTCCGATTGAGTTTGCTATTTATGACCCTGAAAGCAGGATGCTACTTGCTTTTCTCAATGGCTTAAAAACACACCTAACTGATGACGGTGAAGGCTGGCTAATTATGTCTGACTTCGCTGAGCATTTAGGATTGAGGGATAAAGACGAGTTAGGAAACGCGATTGAACAAGCCGGCCTATATACAGAAGAGAAGCTTGATATCAAGCCTAAACATGGCAAGGTAATGGATGAAACAGACAGGCTTCATCAGGCAAGAAACGCCGAAGTCACTTCGCTGTTGCGTTTAAAAACAAAGCAATAAAATTACTTCGTTTTAATGCCTAACTGTTTGAGCTTACGATACAAATGGGTTCGCTCAAGCTCAACAGCTTCAGCAACACGACTCATGTTTTTATCCGCTTTTTGGATGTGATGCTCGAAATATAAACGTTCAAAGTCATCTCTTGCTTCACGCAATGGCCTATCCAGATCAATTGGCAACCCACCTTCTTTTGAAGATGGTTTTTCAACAACAACCGTCTGCAGTGGCGCAAACTGCTCCATCACTCGGTTCACGTCATCTAAACTGATTCTTTCGCCAAGACTTGTCTGAATCAAATTACGAATCACGCTATCAAGCTGAGTTAAATTACCAGGCCAATCAGCGTTCCTTAACATATTGAGCGCGGCTGTTTCGAACTCTCGATAAGGTGAAGCGGTGGTTTCAACCAAAAGAAATGCCATCGCGCGCACCAAATCTGGGATATCTTCTCTGTGGTCTGCCAAACTAGGAATGCGTAACGTACTCACTGATAACGCTTGCAACAAGCCATTATCAAAAGTACCTTCAGCGACTAAATCTGGCAATGGTTGTGAAGTACCGCACACCACGCGCGTGCCATACTTTTCCGCTTTCGCCAGTAAAACCAACAAACCTTTCTGTTGAGTCTTATCCAATTCCGCTACTTCAGAAATAAATAAAACGCCTTCACGAAGCTGCTCCAATACATCAAGTGGGGCATCGGCGAGTCGTTGCGGCTCGAGCAGTTCCATCCAAGGGGTGTTTGCTTGATGTAAGAACTTAGCACAAAGGTCCGCACCACACCCTTTTTCACCGATCAACAACAGAGGCACTTTGCTCATGCTGACTTGCTCTAATCGCTGACGTAGCTCATTGATAACAGCACTTTTACCAAGACTCAACAAACTCATATCAGACTTAGGCAATTGCTCACTATGTTTGAGTGCAGTTGTCACCGTCTTCAATAGCTTTTGTAACGCAATTGGTTTTTCTAAAAAATCAAATGCGCCTATGCGAGTCGCTTCTACAGCGGTATCGATCGTGCCATGCCCTGACATCATCACAACAGGCATAGTCAACATGCCGCCGGTACCCCACTCTTTCAGCAATGTAATACCATCGCAATCAGGCATCCAAATATCAAGCAAGACTAAATCTGGACGGGTATGTTGGCGATACTCTCGGGCTTCCGCTGCATTTTCAGCGAGCTTTACTTGATATCCTTCATCCTGAAGAATCTCTCTAAGTAGTTCGCGGATGCCTATTTCATCATCAACAACTAGCACTTGTCTTGCGGTCATACTTGTTCAGCCTTTTTGCGTTTAACGCTTGGTTTTTCAGATGCAATTAGGTGAACGGGCAGGGCCACAATGACCACTGCGCCAGTTTTATGTGAATCGTCCACCTTAATATTCTCAATTGCAATCGATCCTTGATGCTCTTCTACAATCTTCTTCACAATCGCCAAGCCAAGCCCTGTGCCATGTCTCTTAGTCGTCATATAAGGCTCAAAAGCGCGAGATAGAATTTCAACAGGGAAACCGGCACCATTGTCTGTCACCGTCAAATAAACTTGATTGGCCTTTTTCAAGGTCGCCACTTCAATACTGGCTGCTTGCACCCCATCTAAAGCATCCTGTGCATTTTGTAATAGATTATGAAGCACTTGACGCAACATAGTCGCATCGCCCAACACATCAAGCGGTTGCTCAGCCAAATTCACGCTAAGACTAATCCCTACTGGCTCATATAAATCCAGCACTTCTCGCACCAGCGTATTAAAATCTAAATGAATTAAATTCAGTACTGGTGCACGCGCGTACTCACTAAATTCATTGACCATGGTTTTCATCGCATCCACTTGGGCAACAATCGTACCAGTCGCTCGCTTCAACATTTCACTATCAGCCGCATCTAACTTAGATGACAGCTTGTGCTCAATGCGTTCAGCAGATAGTTGAATCGGGGTGAGCGGATTTTTAATTTCATGTGCCAACCGTCTTGCCACTTCACCCCAGGCCGCATCACGCTGTGCTTGAACCATAGTTGTGATGTCATCAAACACCACTAAATAACCACTATCTGCACTGTAGGGCAAACGTGTACCACGTAACAAAAGAGTTCGCTGACCCTGTGTTGTCACCACTTCCATCTCAGTTTGCCACTCATTCGCCTTATTTTCGCGGGCATTCTGCAAAATGGCATCAGTTAGATTTCTTAAGTTAGGAAATTCTTGACCTACATTTTCAAAAGGATGCCCAGAGAAATGCCCGAGCACGACCCCTAAAATATTCGAAGCAGTCAGATTATAAGTGCGGAGCTCACCCTTATCATTAAGGGCCAAAACGCCTGAAGATAAATGCGCCAAAATCGTTTCTAAATAACCACGCGCTGCTTCAACTCTTGATCTATTTCGCTCCGCAGCTTGCTTAGCCTCTCCAAGTTGTTTAGACATACTGTTAAAAGACTGCACCAATACACCAAGCTCATCATTTCCATGGACAGGTAGCACAGTCTCATAATCACCACGTGCAATTGCTCTTGTACCATCAGCTAAAACTCCAAGTGGCGCAGATAACCGACGACTTAACACAAATGCAACCGAAACTGCCGTAAGCATCGCTAGCATCAACACTAAGGTCAGCGTTAAAGCAAACACTTGCTTCATTGATTCGCGACTGAGGGAAAGCTCTTGATAGTCCTGATAGGCGTTTTGTACCGCTTCAGCTGTATTTGAAAGTTGCTTAGGTACTGGTTGTAACAATTGCAAAATTCGCGTTTCACCACCGATGTCATTCATGTTGACTGGAATAAGTGCTCGAAGATACAAGCCTTTTCCAGCAATCGGTTCGATAATGCCAAAGTCCCTCTGGCGGGCTTGTCTGAGCTGATCTAGACTTGGGGTGGCAGGTAAAAATGTCGTTGCATCGTTACTAGAAAAGGCGAGAATTTTTCCTTGCATCGTAAGCAAAACAGCATCTTGGACCCCACTTTTTTCACGTAAATCATTCAACACAGTAAGCTGCGAATTACTCGGTTGAAAGGCAAGATTTAACGACATACTGTCACCCTTTTGCTTCAGGTCTGCCAACATAGTATCAAGTGAGCTTTGCCCAAGTCGAACACCCCCCTCTAATGCCGCTTCTACTTTAACGTTAAACCAAGACTCAATAGATTGAGTTAAAAAATTCACTGAAACTGCATAAACAATCACACCTGGTGTAATGGCCATCAAAGCAAAAGCACCCAAAAGCCTTAAAGTAAGACGACTCCCTATGACTCGTGCGCGTATTTGTTTAAAAAGATGTGAAAGTTGAAATGCGATTATCAGCAACAATGCAGAAGCAAAGGCGATATTAAGACCAAGTAATAATGTGTAATCCGTACCAGAGACACTGCTTCCAGCTTGAGAGAGCAGATATAGCAACCCTCCTCCAAGTATCGCAGTAATGAGAACAATATATCGCATTAGTAATTACTCGTCCTTAAAACGCCAAGACTGGCGTCCAGCGATATCGTTCAGATGCAATACTCCAATCATCAGAGCCGATTGCTTCAACTTGAACTGGCTTAGGTAACTTTGTTTGATCTAAGCGCACTTTAATGGCAGCGATATACGACTCACCTTTTTTAAGCATTTTCTTATCAACTACAGCCCAAGCTTTAATATTAGAAATATCATCTTTCGCCTGCTGTAAATTCGAAAAAGACTGTTGATGCCCACTGCGATTGACCAAATACTGTCTTGAAAGCGCATGATAGCTTAAGGTAACAAATTGAGTTTGAGTAACGATTTCATCATCAAACCAATATTTGCGGGGGCTACTAAGTTGAAACTCAATCAAGAACGTAAGTGGAACACCTTTGTTTAAAGCATCTTCAATGACAGGGCTTAAAGAAATATCAAAATCTGTCGACAATGAGTAACTCTCATCAACAGCCAGCAATTCCGCACTTTTAATATGAATTCCACTGCTTGCCGCATTTGCAAGCGTGCTAAACGCAATAAGAACTGTTATGACGATACAAATAATGTGCGCGAGAAAACGCTTAGCGCTTTTGTAATAAGGCATAAAATAAACCATCATGCTGGGCACTCGGTTGTAATTGTCCATTTTTTAAACTCAAGCCTGCCAAGGGTTCATTCAAAGGCACCTGTTGTGCATCTGAATGTGTTTTTAAAAAACTATCAATCTGACGTTGATTCTCTTCTTGAAACACTGAGCACGTCACATAAAGCAATTTACCACCCTTTGCTAATACCTGCCACAAAGAAGGAAGCACCAATGCTTGTTGTTTAGTGAATGAGAGAATATCTGCCTCACGACGCAACCATTTAATATCCACATGTCGCCTTACAATGCCGGAGGCTGTGCACGGCACATCCGCCAAAATACGATCAAATGGTTTTCCATCCCACCAATCTGATGACTTTCCAGCATCTCCCACTAGCAATGTGGCTTTTAACTTTAGGCGGTCAATATTGCTTTGTGTACGAGCTATTCTTGTCGGATCATTATCTACAGCTACCAATTCAACATCAGCAAGCTCCAAAATCTGCCCTGTTTTGCCACCGGGAGCACAACACGCATCTAATACGCGCTGACCATCTTTTAAGTCTAAGGCATAACCTGCGACTTGCGCCGCATAGTCTTGCACCGAAGCTTCCCCCAAAACAAATCCTGGAACGCGGTCCACAGGAACAGGTTTTTCTAATGTGACTGCATTTGCGCCTAAGGGTTTTGAAGCAAAACCCTCTGCATTAAGTTTAGCGACAAAGTCCGCCGCTGAAATTTGACGCTGATTCACGCGCAAAGTCATTGGTGGATGTTGGTTGCCAGCTTCAAGGATAGCTTGCCAATTTTCTGGATATTGATACTTAAGCTTGGTTATCCACCAAGCTGGATAGGAGTAAGTCGCAAACTCATTGCCTTCAAGGTTGGCAAGCAATTCGGTTTGTTGTCTCAAGAAATTACGCAAAACCCCATTAACCAAACCTTTTGCCCAAGTCTTTTTAGATTGACTCGCCGCTTTAACTGCTTGGTCAACAACCGTATGCGATGCAGCTTTGTCATACTGCAACTGATAAATGGCGACTAATAACAAACACTGCAATTTGGCATCGTCTAATGGCTTTTGTAAAAGCTGATCCAATAAAGCTTCTATTGTTCCGTAAAAGCGTAATGTGCCATAACTCAAATCCTGAGCAACGGCGCGCTGTTGTGGGGAAATGTTTGAATATCGTGTAAATAGGCTTTCTAAAACCACACCTAAATTACGACCTGCAAAAACTTGTCCGATTGCTTCTGCAGCAATCTGTTGTGAGATATGCACGTGTTATTTCACCAATCTCATCGAAATGTAAAACTAAATTTATTCAAAATACTGGCCAACTTTTAAACCATGCCCAGTGGTAAAATCTTTGGCTTTTAAGCGTCTTCCACCAGGCAACTGCAACTCTTCTATAGTGAGCACACCACTGCCACAAGCTACCCGAATCCCAGCACTCATTTCTAAAACAGTGCCAGGCGTTTGATTCACTGAATCGCCAGAGGCGGTCGCCATCCATATGCGACAAACCTCACCACCAAGCATCGCATGTGCCACAGGGAAAGGATTAAACGCACGCACCTGCCTTGAAATTAAATCAGCAGATTGCGACCAATCAATACCCGCCTCAGATTTTTGCAATTTAGCGGCATACGTTACTAAGGATTCATCCTGTGGCGTAGCGGGCAATTGACCGTTATCGGCCAATTTCTTCATAGCATCTACCATCAAATCAGCACCCATTTTAGCTAATTCATCATGCAAAGATTGGGTGGTATCTCGCTCACCAATCTTTAATACGCCTTTTGAAACCATCGCACCAGCATCTAGGGCTGGCACAACCTCCATAATTGTCACGCCAGTTTCAGCATCTCCAGCTAACAATGAACGATGAATAGGCGCCGCACCACGCCAGCGTGGCAACAACGAAGCATGAATGTTATAGCACCCCAATCGCGGCATTTGCAAAACATTGCTAGGAATGATTAGGCCATAAGCCGCAACAATCATCACGTCAGCTTTTACCGATTCAATGCGCAATTGCGCATCAACATCTTTCAAACTTTCAGGCTGAAAAACTTCAATGTTATGTTGCAATGCCAATTCTTTTACAGGACTAGCTTTTAATTTCATGCCACGCCCAGAAGGCCTGTCAGCCTGAGTAAGCACCAACACTAAATCGTGGCCAGCTTCGATAAGCGCAGCCAAAGCTGGCACTGCAAAATCAGGTGTGCCAGCAAAAATTATTTTCAACGGCGCCATTTTATCGACCACGCAGCATCTTCTGCATTTTGGTTTTAATGCGGCTTTGTTTTAAAGGTGACAAATATTGCACAAATACTTTCCCTAACAAATGATCCATCTCATGTTGAATACACACCGCCATCAAACCATTGGCTTCCAAGACAAAAGGCTTACCATCCCTATCTAACGCCTCAATAACAACCGATTCAGCCCGCGTCACATTTTCGTAAACACCAGGCACAGATAAACAACCCTCTTCATATTCTTGAGTGCCTTTTTTTGTCACTACTTTAGGGTTAATAAACACCTGTAATTTATTTTTAGCCTCACTGATATCAATCACAATAATTTGTAAATGCGCATCAACTTGCGTTGCGGCCAAGCCGATACCAGGTGCGTCATACATGGTTTCAGCCATGTCATCGATTAAACGCTGAATTTTTGCATCTACTTGCAACACAGGCTTAGCGACTGTGTATAAACGTGCATCCGGATAATTAAGTATGTCTAAGATTGCCATATGATTTTGTTGTCATAAAAACTTGATTGTTATACAAATTAAATGCAGAATCTAATACAGCTTTTATCGTTTTTTTCGATTAAAAATGAATGCCCTCTACCGAGCCAATATGATTCTCCGCCCTATTATAACCCTGCTTATGTTTTGTTGTTTGACCGCGCAAGCCGCAAATAAAAATATCGAACTCCAACATAGTCATCCAGATAGCTATGTGGTCGTTAAAGGCGATACTTTATGGGGCATTTCGGCAAAGTTCTTAAAAAACCCATGGGAATGGCCCCACGTTTGGGAAATGAACAAAGATGAAATTAAAAATCCACACTGGATTTATCCCGGAGATGTTGTTGTATTAGACCTGTCAAATGTGAAGCCTCAGCTACGCTTACTGCGAGAAACAATTGATTTGTCGCCCGATATTCGAGTTGAGCCTTTAGATAAAGAAGCTATTCCTACAATATCCCCTCAAATCATTGGCCCTTTTCTCAACAAACCCCTAGTGATTGAATCCAAAGATTTGGATGACGCACCGACCATTATTGCAGGCAGCGATAGTCGTGTCGCATTAAGTCATGGTAACAAAGTTTATATCGATCAGATCAATGAGGACCAAGGGTTACATTGGTACATCTATCGAGTGGGCAACCCAATTATCGATCCTGACACAAGAGATGTTTTAGGCACTGAAGCCAATTATCTTGGGGATCTAAAGGTCATCAAGTACGGCATACCAGCGACCGCTGAAATCACCCGAGCGAAAGAAGAGATTTTCACAAACGATAAGTTAGTCGAAGCAAAAGATGAGCTTGAAACGAACTTAATTCCTCATGCGCCAGAGACTTTAATTACGGGGAAAATCCTAACGATTTATGGCGGACTTGCTGAAACTGGTAGCAATAGCATTGTCACAATCAACTTAGGCAAAAATGATGGCATAGAGGTAGGTCACGTATTTAGCATTAATCATATCGGACGCTATGTAAGCCGCAACCCTAGAGATAAAACAACCGAAGAAAAATTCAAACTTAAAGAATTATCTTCACCAGATAAGAAACCAATCACTGAAAGAGTCGATCCAAAAAATAATCCTGCCAACAACCCAAAACTCATTAAACTACCTAATGAGCGCGTTGGCCTATTGATGGTGTTTAGAACATTTGACCGTGTATCATATGGCTTGGTAATGCAAGCTTCTGAACCAATTACCAACGCAGACTTTGTTGAGACCCCCGAATAAAGAAATCTAACAATCTTTAAGATGACCCAAGAAGAAAATGCCGAAGCCGCACTATGGATATGCCTGCAACTAATACCAGGCTTGACCAGTAAGGGTATTTGCACGCTACTAGGCCAATTTGGTAGCCCTGAAAATATCTTTAGTGCATCACATCAAGATCTCAACAAGGTAGTCCCCGAAGCGGTTTCCAGCTCAATCAAAAACGGACCTGACTTTTCAGGAGCGGAGCCATCACTACAATGGTTGTACAAAGATCACAATCATCTCATCACATTGGCTGATAGGCACTACCCTCAATCACTTTTAGAAATACCCGACCCCCCGCCTATGCTTTATGCCAAGGGCGATTTAAGTTGCTTAACTATGCCGGCTATGGCGATTGTCGGGAGTCGTAATGCATCTGCACAAGGCGAGAAAAATGCAGAAGAGTTTGCTTTTGCTTTAAGCGAGCAAGGTTTTTGTATCGTAAGCGGAATGGCTGTTGGAATAGATGGTGCCGCGCACCGTGGCGCGCTTCGCAATAAAAACGGGAAAACGATTGCAGTTGCTGGTACGGGTTTAGATATTGTTTACCCAGCCAAACATCGTGATCTTGCTCATCAGATTGCTACGCAAGGACTAATCCTTTCAGAGTTTTTGATTGGTACACCCTCCAACCCCGAAAACTTCCCACGCAGAAATCGTATCATTAGCGGCATCAGCCTCGGTTGCTTGGTAATAGAAGCGAATACCAATAGCGGCTCAACCATGACAGCAAAACTCGCTACAGAACAAGGACGCGAGGTTTTTGCAATTCCAGGCTCAATTCATTCACCCATGTCTAAAGGCTGTCATGCGCTCATTAAAGAAGGAGCAAAACTCGTGGACTGCATTCAAGACATCACTGATGAATTAAACCCATTAAACTGACAGCAATCATTGCACTATCAAACTTGACGAGCTTAAACCTTTCAGACAAACTGACACTGCTGGAGTTAAAAATAAAATAGCTTCTCTACCAAGAGGTCGTTATCAGCATATCGGCTAACTGGATAAATTTGATAGGAGAATCTATGTTTGAAGTCTTGGTTTATATGTTCGAAAATTACGTGGAGGCAAATGTTAAGCCTGACCACAACACCCTAGCCCAAGAACTTTTTGAAGCTGGCTTCGATAGCACCGACATCAATGGCGCCTTTGATTGGTTTAGCTCACTAGAAGCGATGGCCGATGCGGCAGGCAATGCACCAAGTGGCATCACCCAGTCAACACGCATTTACAGTGATGTCGAAACCAACAAAATCGACGTTGAAGGCTTAAGCTTTTTGATGTTTTTGATGCAGTCGAATGTCATCAATCATGCATTACACGAAGTCATTATGGATCGCGCAATGGCGCTTTCTCAAGAGCATGTTGGCGTGGATGAAATTCGCTGGACCGCATTAATGGCACTTAGAAAACAAGGCCGTACTAACGACTTCTTATTCGTTGAAGATGCAATGTTTGGCGATGATAGTCCCACATTCCATTAGTCACTCATCAGTCACAACCAAAAAAAGCCTAGAATTTTCTAGGCTTTTTTATTCATCCAACATTTAGTTTTTAAGATTCAATCTTTCAGCGATGTTGCTAATAATGCCTGATTGATTAAGCGTATAAAAATGTAAGCCTGGTGCACCACCTACTAACAATTTTTCACACAAATTCGTCACTACATCCAAGCCCAAAGCACGCAGTGATGCAATATCATCACCGTAATCCTCCAATCGCAAACGCAGCCAGCGAGGAATCTCCGCACCACATACATTAGAAAAACGCGCTAATTGTGTGTAGTTATAGATTGGCATAACGCCTGGCACAATAGGGATTTCAATTCCCAGTTTTTGGCATTGATCAACAAATTGAAAATATGCATCCGCATTATAAAAATACTGGGTAATGGCAGCATTTGCGCCTGCATCCACCTTGGTCTTAAAGTGCTTCAAATCATTCGCGGCTGATCTGGCTTCTGGATGCGTTTCAGGATAAGCAGCCACTTCAATTTGAAACCAATCACCGGTCTTTTCACGAATGAAAGAAACTAATTGACTGGCATAAGCAAAATCTCCGCTGCTCACCTCACCTGAAGGTAAATCACCGCGCAACACTACCAAGCGCCGAATACCATGACTTTGGTAGGTAGTCAGTAGGCTTAAAATCTCTTCTTTTGAAGAAGAAATACCAGAAATATGCGGTGCCGCATCAAAGCCCTCACCTTGAATTTCAAGCACTGCATCCATTGTACGGTCACGTGTTGAGCCGCCTGCACCAAAGGTCACAGAGAAGAATTTTGGATTAAGAAGCGCTAATTGCTTACGCGTTTCGCGTAGCTTTAAAACACCCTCTTCCGTTTTTGGCGGAAAGAACTCAAAACTAATTTCAGGTTTCATAAATGCTTTCTTCTATCTTTAGCCACCAATAGGCCACGAAAGTGACCTATTGATATTAAGCTTAATTAATAGCGATAACTATCTGGCTTGAACGGGCCGTTTTGTGAAACGCCAATATAAGCCGCTTGTTGATCTGTTAAGCGAGTTAGCTGTGCGTTCAATTTTTTCAATTGCAATACCGCCACTTTTTCATCCAAATGTTTAGGTAACGTATAGACGCCTACAGGATATTTTTCAGTGTTCGCAAACAACTCGATTTGAGCAATAGTTTGGTTAGCAAATGATGAGCTCATCACATAACTCGGATGGCCTGTACCGCAACCCAAGTTTACTAATCGGCCTTTAGCTAACAAGATAATTTTTTTGCCATCCGGGAAAATTACATGGTCTACTTGCGGCTTGATTTCATCCCACTCATATTTTTCAAGAGAGGCCACATCAATTTCATTATCAAAGTGACCAATGTTACATACAATCGCCTGGTCTTTCATTTTAGCCATATGGTCGTGACCAATTACATGGTAATTACCGGTTGCTGTCACAAAAATATCACCATGCTCACAAGCATAGTCCATCGTCACTACGCGATAACCTTCCATCGCGGCTTGCAGCGCGCAGATTGGATCGATTTCTGTTACCCAAACTTGAGCTGACAATGCACGCAATGCTTGTGCAGAACCTTTACCCACATCACCGTAACCTGCAACTACGGCAATCTTGCCCGCGATCATCACATCAGTTGCGCGTTTAATTGCATCAACCAATGATTCACGACAACCGTAAAGGTTATCGAATTTAGATTTAGTCACAGAATCATTCACGTTAATTGCTGGGAAAGCTAAACGACCTTCTTTATGCATTTGGTATAAACGATGAACACCTGTGGTTGTTTCTTCAGTTACACCTTTAATTTGCGCAAGACGTGTTGAGTACCAAGTTGGGTCTGTTTTAAGCTTTTCTTTAATGGCATTGAATAAACAAACTTCTTCTTCACTGCCTGGATTGTTTAGTAAAGAAATGTCTTTTTCTGCATTTGTACCTAGATGAAGTAATAACGTGGCATCACCACCATCATCTAAAATCATATTTGAGTATCCACCATCGGTCCATTCAAAAATACGATGGGTATAATCCCAATATTCTTCTAAGGTTTCACCCTTAATTGCAAATACTGGTGTACCGCCTGCAGCAATCGCCGCCGCCGCGTGATCTTGTGTAGAGTAAATGTTGCATGATGCCCAGCGAACTTCAGCACCCAAGTCTTTAAGTGTTTCAATCAACACTGCTGTTTGAATAGTCATATGCAATGAGCCAGTGATACGCGCGCCTTTAAGCGGTTGCGCCTTTGAGAACTCTTCACGAATAGCCATCAAACCAGGCATTTCAGTTTCAGCAATCGCAATTTCTTTGCGGCCAAAACCAGCTAAATTAATATCAGCAATGATGTAATCTTTAAAATCAGTCACAGTATTCATGTTTCTTCCTTGAATGGTGTGACCGGAGGGAATGCGGAAAATTTGGAGTTACTTGAAAAACTAGAAGTGATGTCACTTAAAGTTCTAACTCGCTCACCCGTATCCCGTGCCCGGCACGGTTAATATGGTGAGCGCCGTTAGAACATGTTCCGAGCCTGGGAGTTTTCTCTCGCAGCGCTCCTCGGAATGGCGGCAATTATACGCGAATATTGTTTTTACACAAATTCAAGGTATTAGCTTGTATTAATTACCAGGATCAGTAGTCATGGACATAAAAAAGCCCCAATCAGTTCAGATTGGGGCTTTTTTTAACTAGTTATACTAAATCGACGCTTTCAATGCAGCCGCTTTATCAATTGCTTCCCAAGAGAATTCTGGCTCATCACGACCAAAGTGACCATAGGCGGCCGTCTTGGTGTAGATCGGACGTAGAAGATCCAACATCTTTACAATGCCTTTAGGACGCAAATCAAAGTGTTCACGTACCAAGGCAGTGAGGACTTCATTCGATACCTTACCCGTGCCATAAGTCTCCACCATGATCGAGGTTGGCTGTGCCACACCGATGGCGTAAGAGATTTGGACTAGGCAGCGTGAAGCAAGTCCGGCTGCCACGATGTTCTTCGCTACATAACGACCTGCATAAGCTGCAGAGCGGTCTACCTTAGAAGGGTCTTTACCAGAGAATGCACCGCCGCCGTGTGGGGCTGCACCGCCATAAGTATCCACAATAATCTTACGGCCAGTTAAGCCACAATCGCCTTGTGGACCACCAATCACAAAACGACCGGTTGGGTTCACTAAGAACTTGATGTCGCCCTTGATAAGCTCTTTAGGCAATGTTGGTTTGATGATATCTTCAATCACGGCCTCGCGGATATCTTTTAATTCCATCTCCGGTGCGTGCTGTGTTGAAACCACCACAGTATCAATCGCACTTGGTTTGCCGTTTTCGTACTTAATCGTGACCTGAGATTTCGCATCAGGGCGAAGCCATGGCAGACGGCCATCTTTACGCAGTTGTGATTGACGTTCCATGACGCGGTGAGATAACCAGATAGGAAGTGGCATCAATTGCGGGGTTTCATCACACGCATACCCAAACATAATGCCTTGGTCACCAGCGCCTTGGTCTAGTGGATCATCTTCTGCTTTATCCACACCTTGGGCAATATCAGGAGACTGTTTGTCATAAGCAACCAGAACAGCACACCCTTTATAGTCGATGCCGTATTCCGTATTGTCATAACCAATACGCTTAATCGTCTCACGCGCAACTTTGATGTAATCAACGTTCGCTGTTGTGGTGATTTCACCAGCAAGCACAATCAAACCAGTATTTGCTAAAGTCTCAGCCGCTACACGGGCGGTTGGGTCTTGTTCAAGAATCGCATCCAGAATACTGTCAGACACCTGATCAGCAAGTTTATCTGGATGGCCTTCAGAAACGGATTCTGAAGTAAATAAATATTCGGACATAATGATTAATCGATTGTTTTTGCAAAGATGTCTAGGATAACAAAATAAGTCTCTTTCACAAAATGACGACTACCTTCGTCCGCTACAATCCCATACAATATAAGTAATTATTCAAGAAATCTTACAGATTAAATATGCATATAAAATTTACAAAAATGCAGGGTATAGGCAACGACTTTGTTGTGATTGATGGCTTTAGCCAAAAAATTGAATTGTGTGTCGAACAGATTCGCAAGCTTGCCGACCGGCACTTTGGAGTGGGCTGTGACCAACTACTGCTTGTTGAAATGCCAACCAATCCTCAAGCGGATTTCCGTTACCGCATTTTCAATGCGGATGGTGGCGAGGTTGAACAATGCGGAAATGGCGCTCGTTGCTTTGTGCGGTTTGTGCATGAACAAAAACTTACTGAAAAATCGCAAATTTGTGTTGAAACAGCGAACGGTCTTATTTACCCAAAACTCGAAGACGATGGTCTGGTAACAGTCAACATGGGCGCCCCTAGATTCAACCCTGAAGAAATTCCATTTATCACAGATAAATTAGCGCTTACTTATCATCTCAGCCTTTCTAATAAAGAGATCGAGATTTCTGCCGTCTCTATGGGGAACCCGCACGCAGTGCAAATCGTCGAAAATGTAGACAATACACCAGTGCAAATACAAGGTCCTTTAATAGAAAATCACATTCAATTTCCTCAACGCGTCAATGCTGGGTTTATGCAGATCATCAACCAACATGAAATAAAATTACGTGTTTTTGAACGAGGCTCAGGGGAGACACTTGCTTGCGGAACTGGCGCGTGCGCTGCTGCGGTCTCTGGAATACGATTGGGCAAACTACAATCCCCTGTAAAAGTTGCTATGCGCGGCGGAGAACTCAACATCACCTGGAGCGGTGAGGGCTCTTCCGTGATGATGACAGGACCGGCAGTCACAGTCTTTAAAGGCAAAATCGAAATTTAATTAAAAGATATTGGATATATACACTCATGGAAAACCAAGCTAACACCATCGTTAACGAAGCTGAAGTTGCTGCATACTTAGAAAAAAACCCCCAGTTTTTTTCAAGCCACACTGGCTTGCTTGCAACAATGCACCTCCCCAACCCTCATGGAAGTGGCACCGTATCTTTGGCAGAACGCCAACAAGTAGCGCAACGCGAGAAAATACATCAAATTGATAGGAAATATAATGAACTCCTTCGATTTGGCATCGAAAATGATGAGAAAAGCATCAAAATTCACAATCTCACACTGGCATTATTAAACGCAAATAGCCTAACTGAAATTACTGAAGCATTAAACAACAGCCTTCAAAATGAGTTTGGCATATCAAGCTCAAAAATTATGCTTTGGGCTGAACCGAAAAATACTGAAGATTTAAGCCTCTCACTATTTGACGAAGTTGATGAGAATTCAAGAAATTGGGCCGAGGCGCTTATTGAACCATACTGCGGCAAGCTTCCAAATGAAGATCTTGTGAGCATTAAAACAAACGATAATGCCAAATCATATGCGATGACAGCATTAGAAATCGGCAACCCAGTTGGATTATTAGTTATGGCATCTGATGACGAAAAGCGTTTTTACCCAGAGATGGGGACCGTTTTCGTGAAACGCATCGGTGAACTTACAAGCGCTGCCCTCACTCGATTTGTCATTTAAATGAAATGAACGACCCAAGGGTTACCCTATCTTGAATTTTTTAGAGTCTTATCTCAACCATATCACTTTTGAACGTGGCCTGAGCAAACTCACTCAAAATAACTATGCCCGCGACATTAAGCTGTTGCTCGAAGCGAATGATGCAGCTACCACGCCTTTAGATACATTAAAGCCGACTCACATCCGCCAACTGATAGCCAGACTTCATAGCCGTGGCTTAGGCGCAAAAAGCATCGCCAGGATGCTTTCATCATGGCGCGGATTTTTTGATTATCTTGTCAAACAACATCACTTTAGTAGCAATCCCTGCATTGGGATGCGAGCTCCTAAGTCGGCAAAGACCCTACCCCAAGCACTTTCTGCAGACCAAGCCGTGCAATTGGTGGATGTCAAAGAAGATGACTTATTAAGCTTACGCGACCATGCAATCCTAGAGCTTTTTTATTCCTCTGGCTTACGTTTAGCCGAACTTGTTAGTCTCGATTTCAATACGTTAGATCTTGCCAACGGCACAATTTCTGTCACTGGCAAGGGCAATAAAACACGCATTGTCCCAGTTGGCAGCCACGCCGTGAGCGCCATTCAGACATGGTTGACTGCGCGCACTACGATTGCTAAGTCAGGCCAAAATGCACTATTCATTACCAAACAAGGCAACCGACTTAGCCCGCGCGCTATTCAATACCGACTAAAAGAATGGGCAATTAAACAGGGCATTAATAGTGACGTACATCCGCACATGCTTCGACATAGTTTTGCCACGCATGTATTGCAGTCCAGTGGGGATTTAAGGGCAGTGCAGGAGATGCTAGGCCACGCCAACATCAGTACAACTCAAGTTTATACTCATTTAGATTTTCAGCATCTCTCAAAAGTGTACGACCAAGCCCATCCCCGCGCTAAAAAATCTTAATCACTTTATCCACAAAGCGAGCATTGTTTTTTATCAAGAACGAATGTGGCAAAATCGGGTCTCAAATTTTTCTGTCGTCATTAAAGGATTTTCATGGAACACCAATTACCAGCTTTGCCTTATGCTAAAAACGCTTTAGCGCCATACATTTCAGAAGAAACTTTAGAGTTTCATTACGGAAAACATCATCAAACTTATGTGACTAACCTTAACAACCTTATTAAAGGCACTGAATTCGAAAATAGCAGCCTTGAAGAGATCGTGAAGAAGTCATCAGCTGGCATCTACAACAACTCAGCGCAAATTTGGAACCACACATTCTTCTGGAGCAGCATGAAACCTAATGGTGGTGGTGCACCAACTGGCGCTTTGGCTGATGCTATTAATGCAAAATGGGGATCTTTTGATGAGTTCAAAAAAGCATTCCAAGCCTCAGCAGTTGGAAATTTTGGCTCTGGATGGACATGGCTTGTGAAAAAAGCAGATGGATCAGTCGACATTGTAAACATGGGTGCTGCTGGCACACCGCTTACTACAGGCGATACAGCACTTTTAACAATTGATGTCTGGGAACACGCATACTACATCGACTACCGCAACGCACGTGCGAAATTTGTTGAAGTATTCTTAGCTTCATTGGCTAATTGGGACTTTGCTTCTGCAAATTTCAGCGCTTAATTTTTCTCTTTACATCAAGCCCAGTCTGCAAAAGCACGCTGGGCTTTTTTCACCTTTAATCAATCGAGAGATGCGCATCACTCAGTCATGCGCTATCATTAACTCTTAACTTTATTCACTAGAAAATCAGAAAAATGGCACGCACTATCAAATGTATTAAACTTGGACGCGAAGCAGAAGGCATGGACTTTCCACCTTACCCAGGCCCATTAGGCCAAAAGATTTTTGAGAACGTCTCAAAAGAAGCTTGGGCGGGCTGGCTAAAACAACAAACCATGCTGGTAAACGAAAATCGCTTAAGCCTTGCTGACGCGCAAGCACGCCAATATTTAAAAGAGCAAACCGAAGCTTATTTCTTTGGTGATGGTGCAGATAAGGCTAGCGGCTACGTTCCTCCTAGCGCTCAAACATAGACTCAGATCAACTTTTGTCATAAAAACTTCATCATTCACGATTACAGTTAAGGATTATTTTAGTGCGTTCCATTAAATTGAATTCAGAACACTTTGTAAATCGTGAATTAGGCTTACTCGCTTTTAATAAGCGTGTGCTTGCTCAGGCAGAAGATGAGCGCGTTCCCTTGCTTGAGCGCCTTAAATTTCTATGTATCTTTAGCAGCAACATGGATGAGTTTTTTGAAGTCCGTGTTGCTGGCATTAAAGAACAAATCAAATTTAATAACCAGCAGACGGGCCCAGACGGCCTTTTGCCAAAACAAGCTTATGCGAAAATAAGCGCCGAAGCACATGATTTAGTTGCGCATCAATACAAAATTCTCAATGAAGTGGTTCTTCCCAAGTTAGCCGCAGAGAACATTCATTTTCTTCGCCGCACCTCTTGGAATGATGAGCAACGCCTTTGGATTCGCGACTTTTTCTTTAGAGAGTTAATGCCCATTCTCACCCCTATTGGGCTTGATCCTGCACATCCATTTCCGCGTGTTTTAAATAAGAGTTTAAATTTCGCTGTTGAGCTTGAAGGCAAAGATGCCTTTGGTCGTAACTCTGGCATTGCTGTCGTGCAAGCCCCAAGAGCGCTTCCTCGCGTCATTCGCTTGCCAAGCGAAATTGCCAACTGTGAATATGGCTTTGTGTTTCTTTCATCCATTTTGCACGCCCATGTCAACGAACTGTTCTCCGGCATGACGGTTAAAGGTTGTTATCAATTCCGTGTAACGCGAGATAGCGACTTAACTTTAGATGATGAAGAAACAAAAGACCTAAGAATTGCTCTCCAAGGTGAATTATCACATCGCCAATTTGGTGACGGTGTTCGGCTAGAAGTGGCAGATAACTGCCCTGCTGAAATGTCTCATTTCTTACTTGGTCAGTTTGGCTTGCATAAAGAAGACCTATATCAAGTTAATGGCATTGTGAACTTAGTTCGCTTAATGCAAATTCCTGACTTGGTCGACAAACCAACCCTTAAATATGCGCCATACACGGCAAGCAAAGCCAAAGAGTTAGTTAAAGAACCTGACGTCTTTAAAGCCATCCGCAAACAAGACATTTTAGTCCATCACCCATACCAATCTTTTAATGCAGTCATTGATTTTATTTCACAAGCTGCTGAAGATCCCAATGTGTTGGCGATTAAACAAAC
Source organism: uncultured Methylophilaceae bacterium (assembly GCA_903870165.1). GTDB lineage: Bacteria > Pseudomonadota > Gammaproteobacteria > Burkholderiales > Methylophilaceae > Methylopumilus_A. Next base: position 100,912 of record CAIQBW010000033.1, read on the forward strand.
TTTTTATCGAACTAGTGCTGACTCCACTTTAATGAAGTCCTTAATTGAAGCGGCAAAGCGCGGCAAGGAAGTCACCGTTGTCGTTGAGCTTTTTGCTCGTTTTGACGAGGAAGCGAATATCAATTGGGCTGCTAAATTAGAGGATGCGGGCGCACATGTGGTTTATGGCGTCGTAGGGCACAAAACGCACGCGAAGATGGCTATGGTGGTAAGACGCGAAGATGGGGTATTACGCCGCTACGCACATCTTGCAACAGGCAACTATCACCAGCGTACTGCTAAGCTTTACACTGACTTTGGCTTATTCACCTGCAATGAGCAAATCTGTTCGGATGTGAACGATATTTTTGCGCAGTTAACGGGATTGGGAAAGTCGAACAAGCTGAATCATTTATGGCAATCTCCATTCACATTACAAAGTAATTTAATAAAAGCGATTAATAAAGAAGCGGAGATTGCAAAGTCTGGTAAAAAAGCACGCATCATCGCAAAAATGAATGCTTTGTTAGAATACGATGTTATTAGAGCCTTATACGATGCTTCTAATGCCGGCGTTGAGATTGATTTGTTAGTGCGTGGCGTCTGCGCGCTAAAACCTGGGGTGCTTGGAGTTTCTGAAAATATCAGGGTTCGCTCAGTGGTGGGTCGCTACTTAGAACATACACGTATTTTTTACTTCTTCAATGAAGGTGAAGAAAACGTTTATCTATCAAGTGCCGATTGGATGTACCGCAACCTATTTAAACGCATTGAAGTTTGCTTTCCTATTTTAGATGCGAAAGTTAAAAAGCGCGTCATTCAAGAAGGATTAGATATCTACCTTAAAGATAATGTGAACGCATGGGAAATGATGCCTGACAGCACTTATCAATTAGCGCACAAACGTGGTGTTCAAAATTCAGCTCAACAATTCTTAATGCAGCTTTATGGTCAGGACTTACCAGCTCAAGAAAGCCAAAAGGGCTAAGCTAGAGACAGCGTAATATTAAGGTCTTCCCAGTAAACCACCTCACTGGCTAGCTCAGCATCCGTCAATGGATTGCTTGCCAGCCAGCCAGGCTCAACATCCAAACCAAAACCAGCTTTATGCCAAGCTAAATTTAATTCTGGTGGGGTGATGTCTAAACGATTGCGATGAAATAAAACCGCCAATCTGAAAATCATCACTAACAATGTACGGTCGTCAGATAATACTGGCATTTGCAACTTCGTTAATGAGCGACGCTGTGCGCGCACTAAAAAACCTAAACTTTCTTGTTCCATTTTAGAAAATCCAGGCATATCAGCATTTTCGATAATATAGGCCGAATGCTTGTGATAACCACCATGCGCAATCGAAACACCAATCTCATGTAATTTTGCCGCCCATACTAAATATTGCTTTGCAACATCAACATCCATATTTAATTTATGCTCAACTTGGCCGAGTAAAGTCAGGGCTAATGCTTGCACGCGCTTCACCTGATCTCTATCCACATGATAACGACGCATAAAGCTATTTACCGTTAAATCGCGCGTATCATCATGTTGCATGCGACCAAGCAACTCGTAGAGCACACCCTCACGAAGGGCGCTATTGGCAACCGTTAATTTGTCGATATTTAAACCTTCAAAAGCAGCCAACATAATAGCCAGACCGCCAGAAATAACGGCCGCACGGTCAACGCTTAATCCATTCAATTCTATCTTTTTAATTTCTTTGGATTTAATCAGTAATTGGCGCAATTGATATAGACCATCTAGCGTCACAGCACCATCAGTCAATCCATTCAGGCGTAATACTTCACCAAGCGTTCTGGCAGTGCCAGAAGATCCAACGGCCTCTTGCCAGTGCTTAGATTTGAACTTTTTGGAAATCGTTTGAACTTCGGTCGCCGCTGCAATTTGCGCGCGCTCAAAAGCGTCTTCCGTGATTTTTCCGTCAGAAAAATATCGGAGGCTGTAGCTCACACAGCCCATATAGAGACTTTCCATCTCTAAAGGCTCTAAGCCCTCACCGATAATAAACTCTGTTGAGCCACCACCAATATCAATCACCAAACGCTTATGATCTGCCTTAGGGAGACTATGACTAACTCCGACAAAAATCATGCGCGCCTCTTCACGACCCGCAATAATTTCAATAGGAAAGCCAAGCGCTTCTTGAGCGGCTTTTAGGAGTTGAGGGGCATTTTTAGCAACACGGAACGTATTGGTTGCAACAGCGCGCACCGCTTGTGGAGGTAAGCCACGCAGGCGCTCGCCAAAGCGCTTGAGACAATCAACAGCGCGGACTAAGGCTTCATCACTTAGGGTTTTATCATCACCGAGACCTGCGCCAAGTCTTACGACTTCACGCAGGGAGTCATGAAAAATGAGGTGGTCATCGACCACCCTCGCAAGTTGCAATCTGAAACTATTAGAGCCTAAATCAACCGCGGCAATTTCAGAGAAAGTTGGTTTACTATTGACCAAGACCAACCTTTATTCTTCTAACAAAAAAACAGAAAATTACTGTGCGAGCGTTTCGCGTTCCATCTCAGCCACAGTGGTGTGACGAACGTCTTTACCCTTCACCATATAGACCACATATTCAGCGATGTTTTTAGCATGGTCGCCGATACGTTCAATCGCCTTCGCCACAAACAACACTTCTAACGACATAGAAATGGTGCGTGGATCTTCCAACATAAAGGTAATTAACTGACGCATCGCTGCACGGAATTGCTCATCTACTTGCTCATCCTGACGGGCTACTTCAACAGTTCTTGTAACATCCAAGCGAGCAAAAGCGTCTAAAGACGTACGCAACATATCGCGCACTAAACTCACCATCGTTTTAATTTCATTAAAACGTGGTTTATACATACGGTCTGACTCGTAAATCTTCTGGGCTACCCGGGCGATTTTAGTCGCCTCATCACCGATACGCTCTAAGTCAGTAATTGTTTTAACAACCATCATAATCATACGCAAATCACTAGCAGCAGGCTGGCGACGCGCAATAATGTGACTACAATCTTCATCGACCTGCACCTCTAATGCGTTAACACGATGGTCCGCTTCCATTACTTCTTCTGCAAGCTTTGGATTAACGCTCACCAATGACTCCAAAGCGTTAATGATTTGTTGCTCAACCAAGCCGCCCATTTGCAGCACTTTTGCGCGCACTGCTTCTAGTTCAGCATCGTACTGCTTATAGGTATGTTCAGTTTGCATTAGGAATATCCTTGTTAAAAATTAATAGCCAAAATAATGAAAAAGCAAATTAGCTTAGACTTTATTTATGACAGTTTCATGTCATTTCGCAGTATAAGTTTTTACACCATCAGCTGTTGCAAGCAACAATACGTTAGCTGGCCGAGCAGCAAATAAACCATTGGTGACTACGCCTACGATTTGGTTAATCTTTGCTTCCATTTCAATTGGATTGCTAATCGTCAAACCATGTACATCCAAAATCACATTACCGTTATCGGTTGTAAAATCACGTAACTTTGGCTGACCACCGAGTTTCATCAACTCCCGTGCCACATGGCTTCGCGCCATCGGCAACACTTCAACTGGCAGTGGGAACTTACCTAATACTGGAACATATTTGCTTTCATCGCAAATACAGATAAAGCTCTTTGCACATGCTGCCACGATTTTTTCACGGGTCAACGCACCGCCGCCACCTTTAAGCATATGAAGATGCTCGGTAATTTCATCGGCGCCATCTACATAGATTTCCATGCCATCTACCGCATTTAAGTCAAATACTTCAATACCATGCGCGCGTAAACGTTGTGCAGTTGCTTCGGAACTAGCCACAGCGCCATCAATTTTTGCCTTTACTTTGGCAAGCTCATCAATGAAGAAATTAGCAGTAGAACCTGTGCCCACGCCAATGATGCCACCTTTAACATATTCAACCGCCGCTTTTGCGACTTGTTGTTTTAATTCGTCTTGCGTTGCCATGTTCTTTTATCCTTCAAATTGCATAATAAAATTCTTTAACGATGCGTTTTCTTTATAATTACAAGCTACCCTCAATCATACACTTTGCTAGACTGAATGAAAAACGACTACTTAGAAAAAATTCGTAACGCGCGCGTCTATGACGTGGCGAAAAAAACACCGCTTGAATATCAACCGAATTTATCAGCGCGTTTAGATAATCGCGTGCTGCTGAAACGTGAAGATATGCAGCCTGTATTTTCATTTAAGATACGCGGCGCTTACAACATGATGGCGCACTTATCAAAAGAAGCTCTTGAGCGTGGCGTAATTGCAGCCTCTGCTGGCAATCATGCACAAGGCGTTGCTTTATCTGCACAGAAATTAGGTTGTCGCGCTGTGATTGTGATGCCAACCACGACCCCACTCATTAAGGTAAATGCCGTCAAAAGCCGAGGTGGTGAGGTAGTGTTGTTTGGCGACTCTTATTCAGATGCTTATTTACATGCGCTCGAACTAGAAAAATCCGAAGGCCTTACTTTCGTTCACCCTTACGACGACCCAGAAGTCATTGCCGGCCAAGGCACGATTGCTATGGAAATCCTTAATGAGCATCCAGAACCGATCGAAGCGATATTTTGTTGTGTGGGCGGCGGCGGACTGCTCGCTGGCATTGCCGCATATGTAAAAGCTTTACGTCCAGAAATTAAAGTGATTGGCGTAGAGGCAAACGATGCCGATGCCATGACGCAATCACTCAAAGCTGGAAAGCGCCTCATGCTAGACCAAGTAGGTTTATTTGCTGATGGCGCAGCGGTGAAGCAAGTTGGAGAGCATACTTTTAAGCTTTGCCAAGAATATGTCGATGAAATGATTTTAGTCGATAACGATGCCATCTGCGCAGCGATTAAAGACGTCTTTGAAGACACACGCTCTATTTTAGAACCTGCAGGCGCGCTCGCCGTGGCCGGTATGAAAGAGTACATCAAACGTAACAACTTGCATGGCAAAACCATGGTGGGCATTGCCTCTGGCGCCAACATGAACTTTGACCGCTTGCGCTTTGTGGCTGAGCGCGCTGAGATCGGTGAAAAACGCGAAGCGGTTTTAGCCGTGACGATTCCAGAAAAGCCAGGTTCATTCAAGAAATTCTGCCGTTTGCTAAGCGGCCGCAGCATCACCGAATTTAACTATCGTTATTCAGATCCAAAATCAGCCCATATTTTTGTTGGCATTGCGGTCAATGACAACAAAGCACCGAGCCAATTGGTTGAAATGCTCAAAGCCAATGAATTGCCTTCTTTAGATCTTAGCGATAACGAGGTGGCGAAGTTACATTTGCGCCATTTGGTAGGCGGGCATGCCCCTCAAGCCACCAACGAGGTAATTTATCGTTTCGAGTTCCCTGAAAGACCTGGCGCGCTGATGAACTTCCTCGACACCATGGGTCATGATTGGAATATCAGCTTATTCCACTATCGTAATCACGGAGCTGATTACGGTCGTGTTTTAGTGGGTATGCAAGTGCCGCCTAGTGACCGCGTAGCATTCAAAGCTTTCTTAGATCAGCTTGGCTATCCATATTGGGATGAAAGCAATAACCCCGCCTACAAGCTATTCTTGGGATAAATTCCCAACTTGAATTTTGATAGAACCTAATCACCAGCCAAGAGACTAAAAATAAGGACTTTAAATATTGGAGAAGAAACACATGAAACACATTTCACTACTTGCAGCCGCGCTTATTTTTTCAGCAACTAGCATATCAAGCGTTGCTGGTGAAAAAGGTAATGCTTATGTCTCAAATCAAGATGGCGGCGTGACAGTCATTGATTTAGACAATATGGAAGCAACCAGCAATATTGATATTCAAGCCAAAAGCCCACGCGGCATTGCGGTAACTCCAGATGGTAAGTTTTTAATTACGGCAAACAAAGACGATGACAATATTTCAGTGATCGACCGAGCCACTGGTCAGCTCGTCAAACATATCGCTGTTGGCAAAAACCCAGAGTTCGTGCGCGTATACAAAGGCTTCGTTTTTGTTTCAACCGAACCAAGTTCAAAAGGTGGCCCACCACCTAAACCAGGTGAGGTTGTTAAAGAAGATGACGATGATGACAAAGTGCCAGCCATTATTGCAGTCGTTGATTTAAAAAAAGGCAAAAAAGTACGTGAAATTGTTGGTGGCCCAGAAACTGAAGGTGTTGAGTTTTCGAAAGACGGCAAAAAAATCATTATTACGAATGAGGCTGACAATACCATTACCATTCACAACTTTGCGACCGGTAAATTAATCAAAACCATCTCAACCAAAGAGTATGGCGATCGCCCACGCGGAATCAAAGTATCGCCTGATGGCAATTACTACGTCGCCACATTGGAATACGGTAACAAATTTATGGTGTTAGATAAAAAATTCAACGTGACGCGCACTGTGGAGACTGGCCAAGCACCTTATGGCATCTCCTTTGACCGCAAAGGTGAACGTATTTTTATTGCTACATCCAAAGAAAAAGCACTTCAAGTGTTTGATGCAAAAACCTTTGAGAAAATCAAAGACATCAGCACTGGCAATCGATGCTGGCACTTCAGCTTTACGCCAGACGATAAGCAGATTTTACTTGCCTGTGGCAAGTCTCAAGCAGTGATGGTGATTGACACTGAGACGCTAGAAAAAACCAAAGAAATTGGTGACAAAGAGATGCCTTGGGGCGTTGTGACTTACCCTAAATCGATGGGTAGTTTGGATCAGCCATAATCAAAAACAGTGAATGAAAAGAGCCCTGAAATTATCAGGGCTCTTTTGTTTTCATCTTAAGCTAATAGTGCCAATATTATCTGCCAATCTCTCGGATCAACAGGCGTAATCGACAGCCGGTTGCCGCGCTGTAAGATGCGTAAGTTTTCCAATGCTGGATTTTCACGCATCTCTTTCAAACTCAGCAATCTCGTCTTACGAACCAACTTCACATCCACATTAAACCAACGGGGCATTTCTGGCGTAGCTTTTGGGTCGAAGTACTTATGGCCTGTAATAAACTGTAAGCGGTCTGGATAAGCAAGCGTTGACACCTCTGCAATGCCAGCAATGCCAGGCTGCTCACAATTGGAGTGATAAAATAAAACCCCATCCCCGACCTGCATTTGATCACGCATAAAGTTACGTGCTTGGTAATTACGCACGCCGTACCAATCAATCGTCTGATTTGGAAAAGATGCTAAATCATCAATAGATACATCAGCTGGTTCAGATTTCATTAGCCAATAACGCATTATTTATTCCTTATCATTCCGGATATTTAAATATGCGCTTATCATAACCCGACTTAATCTTAAAAAAGAGACGCGCAATGGCAAAAAATGTATTGGGAACGACATTACAAGTTTGTAGCCTAGATCCAATCACTGGATTTACTAGAACAGGATGCTGTGAAACCAGCACTGAGGACACTGGCAACCATACAGTTTGCGCACAAGTCACAGAAGAGTTTTTAATTTTTTCTGCAAGCCAGGGCAATGATCTTAGCACTCCTCGTCCAGAGTTCGGGTTTGAAGGACTTCAACCTGGAGATAGATGGTGTCTATGTGCCTCACGTTGGCACGAAGCTGCCGAAGCTGGATTTGCACCCCCAGTTGTACTGGAAGCAAGCCATGAGAAATGTTTAGAAAAAGTAAGCTTAGCCGACTTAAAGTATCACGAACTACGATAAAAAATAAGGAGTTCCCCACTGCATGTAGCCTAGGCTAGCATCCTGAACCAAAAAGGCTCAAGTGGTAACCATCTAAAGCGCATTAGGCTCAACCGCAGTGGATCGAGCTCACAGCAACTTGAATAACAGAGACCTATGCTAGAAACTAGTTCAAGGAATATATAACCTAAACCACACCGCGGGGAACAAAAGTAACTTGTAAAACAGATTTTGAAAGATAAATCAGAACAGTTTGTTTTGCTCAGCTATCGCATTATCCACCATGCTTTGCATACGAGCGACCTTGCCTTTCATTCCGCCAATATCAACACCACCAGAGCGGGTGGTGAGTAACTCATGTGCCAAATTAAGTGCCGCCATCATGGCAATACGCTCAGCACCAACGATTTTGCCAGAGTCTCTAATATCACACATCTTTTTATCGAGATAAGCAACAGCACTTAACAAGCCTTCACGTTCTTCTGGGGGGCAAGCAATCGTGAATTCTCGTCCCATAATATTGACTTCAACGCCTTTAACGTCACTCATAAGACATCCTCTGGCAAGCGATCAATGATGCTTTCAATTCGAATTTGAGCTTCCTGCATACGTGCTTTTATTTGGCGTTCAGCCTCTTGAGCTAGTGCAATTGATTGCCTCAGTTCAATGTTGTCTTCGCGCAGAGATTTACACAACTGCACGAGTTGTGAAATCTTCTCCTCTAAAGCTTTTAAATCAGCATCCATCCGCCCACTATAATTGTTAATTCCTTATCTAGTCAACCTATAAGCAATTACATTGAAAGCGTTACTGCACCTTGATGACAGCGCGTTTATATAAATGTTCAAACGTATTTAATTAAAATCCAATATAATTGTCACAAGTTGATAGGTGCCTGCGATGCTTTTCGGCAACAAAGGTGAAACTGGGAAATAGGTGCGTTTTTAAACAAATCCTATGCTGCCCCCGCAACGGTAAGTGATTGTAGATTTGCAACACGCCACTGAACAAAAGTTTGGGAAGGCGCAAATCGTATCCTCACAAGCCCGGAGACCGGCCTAGACAACCTAAGCATGGAAATGCCGCGGGGTGACGGTTTCTGTCGTATTAAATCCAATCAGATTAATACTACATACAATCTATATTCTAATCGAGCTGCACACTCGGCATTTTCATTTTTGATATTGGCGCGCGGGGACGTACGCCTTTACTAGGGAATGATCATGAAAAAAACTAACTTTGCCAGTCTTGTTAGCTTGGCACTTTCTTCACAAGCCTTTGCTGCAACTGATATTCAAGCAGATGAAATCGTTGTAACAACTAATCGCATCCATGAGTCCATTCAAAATATTTCAGCTAATGTGCAGGTAATAACTCGAGAAGATATTCGAGAAATTAATTCCAACTCAATTCCTCAAATTTTAAGTCAACTTGGAGGCCTAAAGATTAGCGGAACATCTCTTGGTCAATTTAACCTCGGTTCAACTGTTGACATTGGATCTTATGGTGAAGCGGCAAGTAGCAACACTGTTATCTTAATTAACGGACAAAGAATAACGCCTATTGACTCCTCTGGACCTGCATGGGAAATGATTCCTGTTGAATCTATTGAGCGTATAGAAATTACAAAAGGTGGCGCTGGCGTGCAGTATGGCAACGGTGCCACTGGTGGCTCAATTAACATTGTGACTAATGAAAACTCTCAAAACATCAATCGAGTATCTGCCTCTTATGGAAGTTTTAACACCGAAACACTAAATGCACTTTTACAGAGCAAATTTAACGATACCTTATTCAAAGTTGCAGCAAATACTGAGCACACAAACGGATGGCGAGAAAATTCAGCCGCTACTGCTTATATGGCAAATGCACGAGTAACACAGTTCTTTGGTGAAAACAGTGTATACCTAGATGTTTCTGGAAGCCACCGCTTCTCACAAAGCCCTGGTGGCGTGGTAGGTCTGGTTGGTCAAGGGAATACCCAAGCCGCCAAATTTAATAATGTGGGTTCTTTCTTTGAAGGTGAAAATTACGGCGCCACCCTGGGCGGCATAATGCAACTGGCCTCAAACGTTTTACTGGAAACAGACCTTGCTTATAAAACAGCCAACCTCACCTATGAAGAGAATTACAATGGTATAAACAACACATACACCCGATGGAGCCTTACTTTCTCTCCTCGCCTAAAAATGGATTTCAATAGATTTGGCAATTTAATTACAGGGTATGATTTTAGCCATGCCTATGGAAGAGACAATAAATTATCGAATGCCGCATTAATTGATAACTCGATATATGCCATGTATCGATTTCCAATAATGAATAATCTGGATTGGGATGCGGGATTTCGTCATCAAGTTGAGGAAGTAACAGCAAACGACCAACCATTAAACAATATACCTACTGGCAGAAAAACTACTAATGCCAATGCATGGGACACTAGCCTAAATTACAAACTATCTCAAACGGAAAAGGTATATGTAAAATTCAACCAGTCTTTCCGCTTTCCTAATATTGATGAGTTTTGGGGACTTGACTCACAATGGAATCGGGTATTCAAAGGCGCTGTACTCACACCGCAGAACGATAGGACTTACCAAGTTGGTGGAGATTTCTTAGCTGGCTCAACTAAAATTACCGCTTCTGTGTATCATACGGACACGTCAAATCAAATTCGATACGACTCTTTCGCAGATGCAAATATTAACGACCCTTACTCAATTGAAAGAAAAGGCTTGTATCTAAGCACTACTTCCCCAATCGGCGAAAATCTGACGGTTTACACCAATTCCAACTTGCAAGACGTATCTTATGCTGATGGGCCTAATAAGGGTCAATCCGTACCTATGGCACCACACCTTTTAATTAACGCAAGATTAAATTATAAGATTGATGAAAACTGGTCATTAGGGACGGTCATTAACTACATTGGGAATCAGTATTACGCTGGTGCACAGGATTTATTTAATAATAAAGGTGACCCCACAGATCCTTATAGCGTAGCGTACAAAATTAATAATTTGTTCAACAAAATCCCTTCTTATACTCTCGCTGATATCTATGCTAGCTACAAAGCTAATAGATGGGACGCACGAATTACTGTCAAGAATCTAGCTAATTCTCATTATGCAACTTATGGTGGGATGGGGTTTGTAACACATCCTGGCGGTGGTGGAGACTGGTCGTACTTCTACTATCCAAGCGACCCAAGATCAGTATTTGCTTCTATGAGTTACAATTTTTGATGCAACCCTTTATTAGAAGTTACAATACAACTAAATATCAACGGAGTTTTTTATGTTCTCAAAACCACAAAATTCAACACTAATTGGCATGGTGCTCATCGCCTTAATTTTACTCACACGCAGCAGTCATTTTGGCACCAGCTTTCTTTTGCCTGACGCCTCCATAGCAGCGCTTTTCTTAACAGGAATGTTGATGCAAAAAGTACGTTGGTTAGCTATCGCCATCACTGTTGCATTTGCTGTAGATTTCTACGCGCTAGACTTTGCTGGCGTTTCAGATTACTGCATGTCATTGGGCTACTGGGGCTTAATCCCAACTTATGCAATGGTGTGGGGCGTTGGTCGCTACCTTAGCAAACAAGAACAACCTTTTGCCTTAGACTTTTTTATCCCTACCGCCTGGTTATCTACTAGCTTGGCTTTTATCTTATCAAACGCTTTTTGGTATGCTTTTTCAGACAAGGTAAACACACTTACTTTAGCTGAATTTTCTGAGCGAGTTGCTCAGTACTACACCCCATATCTGGGCTACACAGCTTTTTACTTAGGCGTAGCTTGGATTGCTCAAGCAGCCTTAATCAAACTAGCTGTTCGCCATGGAAAAACCGCTTAACGGTTTACAAACTCAAGTCGCGTGACTCCTGCATCCACTGCAATGTGAGTCACGCTTCCGTAATTCAACTCTACCCGCGAGGCCTCTCGCAAAGGCAAATTTAAAGCCTCTGCCACTAAAGCCCTAATGACTCCTGCATGAGTAAAGACTAGCGCCTGTTTATTGTTTTGATATTTAGCCAAATCATATAAAAAAGCTTTAGCTCTGTGGTGTAATTCGACATAAGATTCCCCATTTGGCGGTGCTAGCTTAACATGTTCATCCGTCCACTCACTTACAATACCTTCTGGAATATCGCGCCAAGACTTTAATTCCCAATCTCCAAAATCAAGCTCCAACAATCGAGTATCTATCAGTGGTGATGAAAATTTAAAATGATCCACCGTCCTTTGCGCTAACTTCGCACAACGCTGAAGTGGACTGCTAAACACCAAGGGGGTTTCCAAATGCTCAATCTTTGGAGTTAATGCCAACCACTCAGCATCGAAGCTCTCCGCTAAACCAACATCAGCTTGTCCATAGCACACACCAACTGCCACATCTGGCGTCGTATGCCTTACCAAATAAACATCCATTAAGCTCTCGAGTCCGCACAACATTCTGTGCGTCGATTATTGCATAAGGCAGGCATTTTCCAACAGAATCACCACAGATTTACGATTTAAGGATGCCACAATAGATTTAGTTTGCTATAATGCCGGTCTTTCGTGATGTGCAAACATCAAGAATTGATGGCTGGGTAGCTCAGTTGGTAGAGCAGCGGATTGAAAAGCAATAAAATCAGATACTTAGCACATTATTTTCAGTAGTCTACAGCCCCAAAAATTCCATAGTTACATACGCAGCGACACCGCTGGAATTCAATAAATTTCATACAAATACGACTGGCATCGGCAGAGTAATTTTGTCTTTTCGGTCGCAAAAAATCTTATCTGAAAACACAATAACTCGCATCTAATTACTGAGTGCGGCTATGTCTAATCTTCAATTCTTGTTCGCTGGAAAAAACGAGCAACCTTTTACAAATTCCAAACTACTTAACGGCAAGATAACGGTATTCAAGCGACCTAACGCTAAACCATGGCAATGCCGTTTTAAGTTATCTAATGGTCAATGGCATACAACAACTACTGGTACTGATGATCTCGCTCAAGCTCGCATACAAGCACTGGCAATTTATGAAACGACAAAGATCAAATTAGATGCGGGACTGGCAATCAGTTCTAAAACTTTTAAGCAGCTAGCACTAGAAGAATTAGCCAATATGACTAGAGCATTAAATGCGAGCGTTGGTAAGACCACTTACATCGATTACACACAGGCAATTAACAAATATCTGATCCCATTTTTTGGCAAATATGAGATAGATAAAATCACTTTTGAAGTGATCGCTGACTTTGAATCTTGGCGAGCAGCGGAGATGGGTAAGGTGCCAAAAGCCAGCACCAAAAAAAACCACGCTAGTGCCTATAACAGAGTGATTGCTTTAGCCAGAAACAAGGGATTGATATTACAAACTAAGGCTGTTCCATTGTTAGATGCGAGGGGTGCTAAGAGTGTGGCAAGACCTGCGTTTAATGAACAAGAAATAGATGCCATGATGACCTACATCCCAATATGGCAGAAGTCATCTTATACAGAACGCACGGCACAAATGAGAATACTTGGTGCTGCTTATGTAGAGTTTTTATTGAACACTGGCGTAAGGCACAGCACTGAATCACTGCCACTAAGATGGAAGCATTTACAGTGGCATTGGATAGGCGCAAAGAAATATCTGCGGATATGGGTTAGTGGTAAAACAGGACCGCGCTACTTAATTGCTAAACACGAAGTGATAGAAGTTTTTGAGCGTTTGATTACTTGGCAATGTTTGCCTTATGACAATTTGAACGCTGTGATTGATGCCAAGTTAGATAGATTGATTTTCAGATTACCTAATGGTGAGAAGCTGAGTAACATGGAAAACATCTTTAGGAACTTGATGATCAGAAGCAAGCTGCGCGATGATCCCAGTGGCTTACATAGAACCCTTTATAGTCTCAGACATACCTATGCGACTTTGGCACTAGCCAAGGGAGTTGATATACATACGCTAGCACGCCAAATGGGCACTAGCGTAAAGATGATTGAAAATCATTACAGCAAGCTAACACCGATGATGAGTGCTGAGGACTTATCTTAGAACCGTCCTGATTCAGGACGGTTCTAAATTGACAGCTTAATTCACGATATTTCACGTAGATTCACACAATAACCATTAAAAAATGTATTATGTTCACTGTTTAAAGAGAAAAAATCTCATTAAAGGCGAAATATGTTAATAAGATTTACTATAGATAATTGGATGTCATTCAAAAATGAAGTGGCATTCTCGATGATTGCAAGCCGTGAAAGGCAGCATGGCGATCGCGTATATAAACTCGATAAATACGGCTCAAGAATTTTACCTGTTGCTGCGATATACGGCGGAAATGCATCTGGAAAAACTAATTTTTTTAAAGCAATTCACTTCGCAAAAACAATGATTGTAAGGGGTAGCCAGCCTGATAGCTTGATACCTGTGGAGGCATTTAGACTGGATGCCAACAGTTTCGAGAGGCCGACTAAATTCGCTTTCGAAATCCTGATTGAAGATAACATTTACGAATATAGCTTTGTGATTACAAGCAAAGAAGTAATAGAAGAAAAGCTAGTTCTCATCAAAACAACCAGTGAAACGATATTATTTGAAAGAAAAAATGGAAAGCCTCATTTTGACTCTGCATTAGATAAAGATCAGTTTTTACATTTCGCATTTCAAGGAACTCGTGAAAATCAATTGTTTCTTACAAACTCCGTTTCACAAAAAGTTGATAACTTCAAACCTATTTATGATTGGTTCAAAGACACTTTGGAGCTTGTAGCTCCCGATTCCAGATTCGAGCCATTCGAACAATTTCTAGATGAATTAAATCCTTTGTACATCACAATGAACGAAATGCTATCTGAGCTTGATACAGGCATATCACATTTAGGTGGAGAGGAAATTCCTTTTGAGAATATGCCCATAGATGAGCTTCTAAGACAAAGGCTCAAAGAAGACATTAAAGAAGGTATGACAGTAAGAATAACTTCTGAGCCTATAAATGAACGATTCATAATTACTAGAAAAAATGAACAGTTAATTGCAAAGAAGTTGGTCGCATATCATTCTAAAGATGATGGAAGCGAAGCAAAATTTGAGATCCGGCACGAGTCTGATGGCTCACAAAGAGTAATTGATCTATTGCCAGCTTTTTTAGAATTGTCACCCAAAAATTCAAACCGAGTATATGTTATCGATGAAATTGACAGAAGTCTTCACACGCTTATGACTCAAAAACTTGTAAGTGCGTATTTAAATCGTTGCAGCAATGAAACTAGGTCACAACTTCTTATAACCACTCATGATGTTTTATTGATGGATCAAGATTTATTAAGAAGAGATGAAATGTGGGTTGCTGAGCGTGGCAGCAATGGAGTTTCTACATTGCTTTCATTTAGTGAATTTAAAGAGGTCAGGTATGACAAGGACATCCGAAAAAGTTACTTACAAGGCAGGTTAGGTGGAATTCCTAGGATTTTGCTATCTGGAATTTCGAGAGAGCTGCCAGAAGAAATAAATGGAGAGTTGTTTTAATGGCTCAAGTAAGAAGATCTTTCCAAAGGCAGCTAGGAGAGCGGCCTTATAAGCGAATATTCTTACTATCTTTTGAGGGATCTAGAACGGAGCCCCAGTATTTTGCACATATTGACTCAATGTTCTCACATATTCGTATTAAGCCACTAAAAACGGGGACAAGGACATCACCACGTGATGTATTGAAGCGATTACAAAAACATATAACAAAAGAATCTTTAAAAGAGACTGACGAGGCATGGCTGATTATAGATAGAGATAACTGGCCTGAGAACGATATTCAAGAACTGCAAATTTGGTCTCAAAGAGCGAACAACTATAATCTTGCAATTAGTAATCCAAAATTTGAATACTGGCTTCTACTTCATTTTGAAGATGGTAATAGATTAAGTTCGGCAGCAGACTGTTGCCGAAGATTAGAAAATTATCTTCCAAACTACAACAAACATATAGATCGCAAAAAATTTGATTTAGAAAAAATAAAGTTAGCAGTAAAAAACGGAAAACTCAGAGACACGCCCCCAGCACAAAACTGGGAAGTAGATCTTGGAGTAAGTACAGTTTATAAATTAATCGAAAAAATAATTGCGTGAAGCAATAACGCTTCCAAGTAACCGTCCTGAATCAGGACGGTGCAATCCTAAATCAACTCAACAGCATTCCGCTTCATATCGTCATTCACATCGATGTATTGTTGCGTGACCATGATTGATTTGTGCCCAGCAAGACTTGCCAATACGCGAACACCAATCCCTTTTTGAGCTAGATTAGTAATAAAGCTACGTCTTCCACTGTGACTACTTGCGCCATTAATTCCTGCTCGCTTGTATGTCCAAAAGAACCACTGACATAAGCCATTAGGACTAAACCCAAGTCTATTGTCTGTATGAAAGAACGGCACATCTAAATGTTGTACCTTTCTTGTGGTTAGATAGCTGGCAAATTCATCTTTGAGCTTATTTGGAATAAACACTAAACGGCCTTTATCCCCTTTTGTCTGACTAGCATTCAACCTAATCTCGTTTTTGATTGAGCCATCTTCGTTTAATACATCACGCATTCTTAAGTTAGCAATTTCACCCACACGCATTCCTGACCAAAAACTAGTCAATATCATTGCTCGGTCTCTTAAAGCGTATTTTTTAGTGCTAATGAAACGAAGAACTTGATCTAGTTCTGATTGGGTAAATGTCTTTGCTTGTGCCATATATAAATATCTCCGATAAAGAAAAGTATTTATATATTTTGTTTTCTTAGGCTTAAATGGACAACCGAAAAAGGCACTAGCGAAGAATCAATAAAATCAATTGGTTATGTTTCAGGTAAAGAAAATGCTAGTTTTCTTTACCTGAGTAATCGTATTTGTCATTCATTTACTTCTATTTAATGAACTGCCCTGATTGGTAATCAATAGGACAAGCACTTCGATTTTGAAGTATCATTTCCCTAGCCTTTTATAAGAATAAATGTCTTTATGACTGATAAGAAAAAACTTTCCGAGAGAGATATCTGTAGCAAATTCATTACACCAGCAATTTTAGAGGCTGGCTGGGATTTGCATAGCCAAATTCGTGAAGAAGTAAGCTTCACCAAAGGCCGCATTATTGTTCGCGGTAAGCTTCATAGTCGAGGCGAGCAAAAGCGCGCTGACTATGTCCTTTATTACAAATCCAATATTCCAATCGCCGTTATTGAAGCCAAAGATAATAGCCACGGGATTGGTTCTGGTATGCAGCAAGCGCTCAATTATGCTGAAACGCTCGGTATTCCATTTGTGTTTAGCTCAAATGGTGATGGATTCTTATTACATGACAGGACAGGGCTTGCTGCTCAAACAGAACAAGAATTAGCGCTAAATAGATTCCCATCTCCTACTGAGCTTTGGCAACGCTACTGTCAATGGAAAGGCATAGAAACAGAAAAGGCCCGTCAGACTGTCGAAATGCCATATTACGATGATGGCACAGGGCGTGCACCAAGGTACTACCAAGCCAATGCGATTAATAATACGGTTGAGGCAGTTGCCAGAGGACAACAACGTATCTTATTAGTCATGGCAACGGGTGTTGGTAAAACCTATACAGCCTTTCAAGTCATTTGGCGTTTATGGAAGTCGGGCACTAAAAAGCGTATTTTGTTTTTAGCAGACCGCAATATTTTAGTCGATCAAACTAAGAATAATGATTTTAAGCCCTTTGGCGCGGCAATGACTAAAATCAGTAAACGTCAAATCGACAAAAGCTATGAGATTTATCTATCTCTTTACCAAGCGGTTACTGGTAATGAGGAGGATAAAAATATATATAAGCAATTTAGCCCAGACTTCTTTGATTTGATCGTGATTGATGAATGTCACCGAGGAAGTGCGGCTGAGGATTCGGCTTGGCGTGAAGTACTTTCATATTTCAATACTGCAACGCATATTGGGTTGACCGCCACTCCTAAAGAAACGAAAGAAGTTTCTAGCATTCATTATTTCGGCGATCCTGTTTATAGCTACACTCTTAAACAAGGCATTGAAGATGGCTTTCTTGCACCATACAAAGTCGTTCGTATCGACATTGATAAAGACTTACAAGGATGGCGTCCGCAAGCAGGTCAGGTTGATAAAAAAGGTCAATTGATTGAAGATCGAATCTTTAATCAATCCGATATGGATAGAACCTTGGTATTGGAAAAGCGGACTGAATTAGTCGCCCAAAAAATCACCGAGTTTCTAAAAGCCACTGATCCCTTCGCTAAAACGATAGTGTTTTGTGACGACATTGACCATGCCGAGCGAATGCGCCAAGCCTTAGTCAATCTCAATCCTGAGCGTGTAAAAGAAAATCGCAAATACGTCATGCGCATTACGGGTGACGAAATGGAAGGTAAAGCCGAGCTGGATAACTTTATCAACCCTGAGGAGCGCTACCCTGTCATCGCAACAACATCTAAGCTGATGTCCACAGGGGTGGATGCCCAAACCTGCAAGCTAGTTGTGTTGGATCAACATATTAAATCCATGACCGAATTCAAGCAGATTATCGGCCGTGGTACGCGCATCAATGAAGATTACGACAAATACTGGTTCACCATCATGGACTTTAAGAAAGCCACTGAGCTTTTTGCGGATAAAGACTTTGATGGAGAGCCGGTAATGATTTATGAGCCACAAGGCGGCGATTCTCCCGTTCCTCCAGATGATGTCGAAGAAAACATTGGAGAGCTAGGCAATGGCGAATCAACAGTCGGGTCAGGAGAAGGCGGTGATATCGATGAGTCAGGTAGAGTAAAATATGTGCTTGGTGATGTGACTGTTTATGTAGTTTCTGAGCGTGTTCAATATTACGGCCCTGAAGGTAAGCTGATTACAGAGTCACTTAAAGACTATACCCGTAATGCTGTCCGTAAAGATTACGCATCGCTAGATGAATTTTTGAAGCGCTGGAGTAAAGCGGACCGTAAAGCAGCTATCCTGCATGAGCTTGAACAACATGGTGTGTTGATTGATGCCCTCGCACAAGAGGTAGGCAAAGACTTCGATGCATTTGATTTAATTTGTCATGTAGCATTTGATCAGCCACCACTGACTCGCCGTGAGCGTGCCGAGCAAGTAAAGAAACGTAGTTATTTCTCTAAATATGGCGACCAAGCGCGCAAAGTGCTAGAAAGTTTATTGGAAAAATATGCAGACACTGGCATAGAAAACATTGAAGATATCAAAGTTCTCACTTTGGCACCCTTTAGCAATATGGGTTCAGCTGTTGAGTTAGTGCAAGCCTTTGGAGGTAAGTCTGCTTACATTCAAGCCTTACATGAATTAGAACAAGAGCTTTACGCATAACGCTTCATTAACCCCTATATTTAGAAAAACATCATGAGCATTTCAAGCACCATTAAAGCTATCCAAGACATCATGCGTAAAGACGTGGGTGTCGATGGCGATGCACAACGCCTAAGCCAATTAGTATGGATGCTCTTTCTCAAGATATTTGATGACCGTGAAACCCAATGGGAGTTATTGCAAGATAACTATCAATCGCCACTGCCTGAGCAATACCGCTGGCGCAATTGGGCGGCAAATGCAGAAGGCATGACAGGGGATGAGCTAAAAACCTTTCTTGATAACGACATGTTCCCAGCCTTGCAAAAGCTAGAAGCTAAAGGTGGTGACCAGCGTGCTTATGTGATTCGCTCGGTGTTTGAAGATGCATATAACTACATGAAGTCAGGCCAGCTGATCCGTCAGGTGATTAACAAAATTCAAGAAGGCGTGGACTTTAACAAAGCGCAAGAGCGGCACATGTTTGGTGATATGTATGAGCAGCTTTTACGCGACCTACAAGCCGCAGGCAATGCGGGCGAATTCTATACGCCAAGAGCGGTGACGGAATTTATGGTGCGTATGGCCAACCCACGCTTAGGTGAAAAGGTCATGGACCCAGCCTGTGGCACGGGTGGCTTTTTAACCTGCAGTATTGAGCATATCCGTAGCCATGATGTAAAAACGGTAGAAGATGAAGCAGTATTGCAAAACAGCATTCACGGCGTTGAGAAAAAGCCCATGCCGCATTTGCTATGCACCACTAACATGATTCTGCACGGTATTGATGTGCCGAGTAACATTCGTCACGACAATACCTTAGCCAGACCGCTGATTAGCTGGACACCGCAAGAGCGTGTAGATGTGATTGTTACCAACCCTCCCTTTGGCGGTAATGAAGAAGATGGCATTGAAACCAACTTTCCAGTGGCTTTTAGAACGCGCGAAACAGCTGACCTATTTTTAGTGCTGATTATGCAACTGCTCAAATCAGGCGGTCGCGCAGCACTGGTTTTACCTGATGGCTTTTTATTTGGTGAGGGCATTAAAACCCGCATTAAAGAAAAACTACTCGAAGACTGCAATCTGCACACAGTGGTTCGCCTTCCTAATAGTGTTTTTGCGCCTTATACCCCCATTAAAACCAACTTGCTATTTTTTACTAAAGGCACACCAACAAAGGATATTTGGTTTTATGAGCATACCCTGCCAGCAGGGGTGAAAGCTTATAACAAAGGTAAGCCGCTTAAGGTGGAAGAGTTTGAACCACTCGCCGCATGGTGGGGTAGCGCAGAGGATGGCTTTAGCGCTCGCCAAGAAACCACGCAAGCTTGGAAGGTGAGCTTAGATGAAATTAAAGCGCGTAATTACAACCTCGATTGTAAAAACCCGCATATTGTCGAGCAGCTAAACCAAGACCCAGAAGTGCTTCTAGCCCAATATCAAAACATGCAACAAGAGATCAGTGCACTGCGTGATGAGCTTAAGAGCATCCTCGCACAAGCTTTAAGCAGTCAAGGTTAAGTCATGCAACAAATTCAACAACTGCTCACCGAGCACCTCGATATTTGGACAGCTGCAGAGCCTGAAAAAAAATCAGGCCGTGGACGTTCTGGCGGTAATACTGGCAAAGGTTATGGCATTCAAAAACTACGTGGTTTGATTTTAGATTTGGCAGTGCGCGGTAAACTTGTTCCGCAAGACTCGAATGATGAGCCTGCTAGCGAACTACTCAAACGCATTCAAGTAGAAAAAGCCAATCTGATTGCAGAAGGAAAGCTCAAAAAGGAGAAACCGCTCGAAGCTATTGCTGAGGGCGAAAAACTTTTCGATTTGCCAAAAGGGTGGGAGTGGGTCAGAAACTGTCAGGTATTTCAACTAAGGAAAGGGCGGATTCCTAAAAGCCTTAACGAGGATGGATTGGGTTTGCCTTACCTTGATATAGACGCTCTTGATAGAAATATATTGCGCAGATATTCAGAGGAGTTAACTTGCCCACAATCTACAGATAAAGATATTTTAGTGGTATGTGATGGATCAAGAAGTGGATTGGTACTTGATGGTAAGAAAGGGATTGTTGGCTCAACATTATCAATAATTGATACACCTATTTATATTCAAAATTATATTAAATTAATTTTTAAACAGGGTTTTGAGATTTTTAATACATCTATGAAGGGTGCTGCAATTCCGCATCTTGATACGCAAAAGTTACTTCAAAATCTTACAGCTCTGCCTCCGATTGAAGAACAACAGAGGATTGTATCTAAAGTAGATGAACTGATGGCTCTGTGTGATCAATTAGAACAGCGGAACAGTAATGCGGCAGAAGCCCATGAAAATTTGGTAGAGCATCTATTAGCAACGCTTAGCCAAACCCAAAAAGCACAAGACTTTAACAGCCAATGGCAACGCATCTATGCCAATTTCGATGCGCTATTCACCACTGACGTGAGCATAGAAGCGCTTAAAAAAACCCTGCTTCAACTTGCCGTTACAGGCAGATTGGTGCCGCAAGACGATAGTGATGAGCCTGCAAGCGAATTGATAAAGCAGATATTAGTGACTAGAGATAATTTAATAAAAAATGACGGACTTAAAACCGTTGCCAAAGAAAAAATTGATGAAAAAGAAATGTATCTGAATGTTCCAAGCTCTTGGACATATTGTAGGCTTGGTAATCTTGCAAAATTCATTGACTATAGAGGCAGAACACCTAACAAAGTAAATTCAGGTGTCCCTCTAATTACAGCTAAAAATGTGAGGCCAGGCTGTATAAGTCGAATCCCAGAAGAATATATAACACTAGAAGAATACAATTTATGGATGACTAGAGGCCTTCCACGCATAGGTGACATGTTGTTTACCACTGAAGCGCCGTTAGGAAATATTGCGTTAGTTGATATTTCAGAAAAATTTGCTCTGGCACAACGTGTTATTTGTTTCCAGCTGCATAATCAAGCTATTGGTGGTTATTTGAAAGTAGCTTTAATGTCCCAAGCTTTACAGTTCCAGTTTGAAAAAGAAGCAAAAGGGATGACTGCCACAGGCATTAAAGCATCGAATTTGAAAGAAATCCCTATCCCAATACCACCCTTAGACGAACAGCACCGTATAGTAGCTAAAGTCGATGAACTGATGGCGTTATGTGATCAGCTAAAAGCCATGATTCAAGAAGCAAGCCAGCATCAGCAACAATTAGCGGATGTATTGGTATTGAAGGCGCTTAATTAATTGGAATTTGCTTTTAGTAATTGTTGCTGCCCAGCTTTAATCTTCTGGCGGGCCTTCTCAGCTTTAATAGTCTTCTGAGTATTCTTAACTTGATTCTTCATTCCCTGAATTTTTGCTTGATCAGCTGTTAAGGGTTTTTTAATCGCACTAGCGAACTCATAAAAACGCATAATTTTTATCCAATTTTAGTAGGGGCGAATGGCACATTGCTTTGTCCAAATTGATACTGAGCTATCAAACGAGCATGAAGATCATTATCAGCAAAGATAACTGTCTTTACCCATGTTCCATTAACTCTCGCTTGTACTTGATATCGATACATACAAGTATTTATCGTAAAAAAAGCGTCCTGATTCAGGACGCTTAATATTTGTATATTTCTCTTTAGCTAGTGCTGAAAGCCAGCTTTTAAGTTAGTACTCGCTAGTCCTATTTGGCTATCCAATTCGCCATGTTCTACTGCTAGCTTGATAGTCTCCAGTGCTTTGATTAAGTCCTGCGGACTATCTACTTCAACACTGGATTTGCCTTTGGCAAGCTCAAGTATTCTTGTGCCATATTTGATACTGACGCAAACCTTTCCAGCTTCATTTCTAAACCACCACTCCCTAATGCGTTTTGGCACTTCTAGTTGTTTCTTTATTCCAGTTTCTCTATCTGTAAAACTGCGGTATTTCTTCACAACAAACTCAGTGCCTTCAATTTGGCTTTTGGCTAGTTGTATCTGTTCCCATAAGCGATGCGCTAGTTTGTTTCTGCGCTGCTGAACTGGAGCAATATGCCTTGGTTTAGTTTCACTTGTTAACTTCAATTGACCTAATGTGCTCATTTAATTTCTCCTATTAGTGAATGGGCACTCATTAAGTTAGTGTCGAGAACATTCAAAGAGCAACCGATATTTCTTTTTGATTCATTTTTCACCAGTTTTAAAGGGTATTTATTTGTCAGGTGATAAATATTTGTGCGAGTTGCTTAGGTGGCTACTAAGTTGAAGTCGCAGAAATAAAAAAGAAGTTGCTGTTACTAGGTGTAGTTGCTACTAATCAAGCAACTAGTAACAAGTGGTACAAATGAGAAGCCATGAGTAGCAACTACACAGGCAACGAAAATCACAGTGACTCTCTTTTTTCTTCTTCTGCAACCTCAACTCCAAGGCGACTTAGCGACAAGCGCAACTTAACAATTGGAGAAACTAAACATGAAGGAAAGAGAAATTGCAGTAAGAGGTTTTATTAATGAAAAGTTTGGCAGTACATATGGAAAAGGGCTATTTCATCGTGCCATCTATAACGGATCAGTTGAGCTTCGCGATCCCTATACCAAGTACTTAATTGATCTATTTGAATATGGTCGTTGGGATAGAACAGCGAGTACCCCAGAACAATTAGCTTGGAGTAAAAAGCTCATTCAATCTGAAATAGATAAAGCACCTGAAGCACTGGTGTCATGGATACAACATTACGATCCCATCACTAAGTCAAAAAACCCCGTTGATGGTGTATGTGTTTATCTGCCGATGAGCCAAGAGTTATTCATCAGTATTAATGATCCACAACATGCAGTATCAGATGAATGGACATTGCAGTCTAGGAATTGCCTTAAGACAGGCAGCAACAAACCTGTGTTTATCGCAACAAATGTAGACTTGAATCAACAGCTATCGGCATCTTAGATTAACGCTAGGGCATCAAATAGCTGAGATCTTTTTGATTGAGTACATTTGAATAACCGTCCTGATTCAGGACGGTTAAACAGCGGATTAAAAAAAGCAGCCCGAAGGCTGCTTTCCTTTTGCTACTAAATTGCTAAGAGTGGATTAACAACGGGCGCTTTTGGCTTGGGTGTTTTTGGTGGTACTAGATCTTTAATAGATTTAGTCACGACCAACGTTTTAGGATTTTTAACATCCCAAACCAATGCTTCAAGCTGTTCTAGTAACTTACGATTGCTAGAGCTGACCGCAAGCTGTTTAGTTAAGAAATTCAAAAGCTGTGCGTCTTTCAACTTCACGCCCTCTTCTTTCAAAATAAACTTAGCTCGAGGCAACCAATCCCTAGCACTGACAGGTGGAATGTTTAGGCAAATACTACGATCCTGCAATCCTTTATCAATACTCGCTAGATTGTTTGTTGTGAAGATGAACTGTGTGTGCTCCTGCAACTCATCAATGACATCACGAAATGCCAACGCTGCTTTGACTGTAAAGTTAAATTCATTGCTGACCATGTAGTTACGGTTTTGACCATTAGTGGTAAACAACTTATAAAACATAGGCGGCGCATTAAACAATGCCGACACATCGTAGACCGTATTAAACTCAACTGCCTTTAACTTCTCAATTAGTGCAGGCTTACCCTCAATCGCACTTGGTAATAGGTTAGCAATGGTTGTTTTACCTGTACCAAACTCTCCATGCAAAATTAAAGGCTGCTTCAATTCACCTGCTACATACGCAGCTAATTTGTCTTTTACATTCGCGTTAGCAATCACCACATCTGCCAATACCTTTGGCGCATATTTCAATACATAACTCATTTGATTCTCCTGTTCTTTAAAAGAGCGAGGGCAAAAGCCCCCGCGTTTGATTAAGCAACTTCTTCCAACATTTCTGCATCGTTAGCTGCTAAGTTTTTTGCATCTTCAAGTGCTTGAGCAGCCTGCTCTTGTGCAATACGATCAGCGGTATCAATTAACGCCTGTGCAATCTTTTTAATTGCCGCATCAATCATTGCGCTTGTTGAGTTAGGCACAACACTTAACACTTTGGTCTTGCCATTTGCCTGCATCTTACCAATGAGCAATGTGTATTCCCCTGTGTCAGCAGCGTTAACTAAGTAAGTCTTATTAACGGTAGCCAATGGCGTTTCAATTGCACCAACTAGCAAGTCTTTTACTTCGTCTACTTTGGCTTCAAGCAGAGCTCGCTTTTTAAGTGTTTCGTCTGTTGCCCCTTTAACGCGAGCCACATCTTCAATACCCCCAAAGTCAGCTACCCAATCTGCAAACTTAGCCACTTCAATCTTTTCATTTGCAGCAACACGCAAAGCTCGTGCGTAGTTGTGAGCACGGCGACGATCTGTATCAAACACATAACGCACTAACAAAGTCATCACAGGTGTGCTTTCTTGAATCTTTACCTTGCGTCCTTTAAGCGCAACCTTAATACCGTCCAAGATTTCCTTTTCAGCTGTCGTGCCTTTAATCTCGTAAAACGATTCCAAGCAACCTGCTAATAATGTGTAAAGACCTTTGTTAGTACGATCAAACTCCACCTGCCAAGTCGTGCGTTTTTTAGCAAGTTCATCCAACTTAGCGATTACAGAAGTTGTTACAGCGATTTTTTGTGATTTAGATAATTTCATTTTTTTAGTACTTTCTGCCCATGGCAATATTTAAAAAAGTTGTTAGGCGGAATGCTTAACAACATAGTGACTAACGGAGTTGTTTGTTAATCACCATAAGTCGCATTGTGAAGAAAGTTTGAGAGCATGTAATTTATATGAAATAATGATGTTATTAATTTATATAAAGTATTTGTATGAAAAACTTGTTTGGATTTGGCTCTGGATGGCGCCAAGTGACAGGTAATGCGAATTACAAACATGAGTACATGTTTTATTACTTGATGGTAAGTCCCAGCTATTGGCTAGCGCATCGTCAAGTACATTTGAATGAAATCATCCCAGAAAGTGAACTGCCCGAAGACTTTGATCAGGTATTAGAGGTATATAAAAAGTTTGGTGATATTTACTCAACACACTTTATTAAATGGTGGGATCAAACAGGTAAGGATTTGTTTGCGGGTAAGGCGACTAAAGATCGTATTTTGATCAGCATTGATCCAACGAAACCTAAACAAGAGTTGTTGGATGACTTTATGGAATTGTTGGCAAAGCTTGATAGCAGAGAGAAGAAAACACCATCGAGCAAGATTCAGTTTGAAGTGAATAAGATCAGAGTCACATCACTTCATAACCGCTTTCAGTTGGTATTAGCGAAAGCAGAGTTCTTTCAAAACAAAATCAAAAAAGAACAGTTATGGAAGCTGGCGAAATACATTGGGATTAATTCAACCAAGACTAAAGAGATTAGACTTAATAGCAAAAAGACATCAGCAAACTTAGAAACGAGAACTTACTTAAGTATCTTGGCTAGTAAGAATCTAAGTGATGCGCTATGTCTTGCTGAGAATGCTGCTAGAGGTAAGTTTCCTAGCCTTGAGCCAATCAAAAGTGGATTAAAGTTTGATTACGTTACAATCAAGAAGCAACAAGATCTATACGCCAAAAGAACTTGGGCGCTATTGGTTGAGGAGGAAAAGAACAAGCAAGATTACGAGAAAATTCTGTCACCATCGAATTCAACAAGAAAGATTAAACCTATTAATGAGAGAGAAATGATTGAGATAGACCGTCCTGATTAAGGACACTTAATGAAAGAATTTCAAAAAATGACTGACCCAATAAAAATTCAACGCATCGCAAGATGGACACTTCATTGCATATCCAATATTGCCTGTTATAGAGCTGGGTGGAACGAAACACCGCATCCCAAAACCTTAAGAAATAATGATGATTTTTGGGCTAGAGCAAATGGCAACTTTTTAGATGCAGCTGTCCTAAACTGGTGTATTTTATTTGCTGAGGCAGATGGCAAACATTACTGGCTAAAGGCATTTGAAACAAAAGTTCACTTAGCTAATGATCTTTACCAAGCAATCGGTATGACCGAAAGCGCATTTAATGATGAGTTATTGGAAGTAAAAAGGTATAGAGACAAATATCTAGCACATTTGGACAACCCTCCATCTCAGGAACTTTTTTATCCAGAAACTGAGTTCATGCTAAAAAGTACCAAACATCTTTTTGAAACATTAAAGTCTAATGAGCAAACAAAAGATGCCCTGATTGGAGTATATCTTGATGCAGATGAGCACTACAACGAGAAATACGAAGAAGCTAAAACTGAAATTTTAGCTTCTATAAGGTCGCCAAGTTAAGCCATTTTCCAACAGAATCACCACAGATTTACGATTTAAGGATGCCACAATAGATTTAGTTTGCTATAATGCCGGTCTTTCGTGATGTGCAAACATCAAGAAATGATGGCTGGGTAGCTCAGTTGGTAGAGCAGCGGATTGAAAATCCGCGTGTCGGCGGTTCGATTCCGCCCCCAGCCACCAGTACTTTATTATTTTAAATTAACGACTTAGATGAAAATCAAGTCGTTTTTTTCGCCTAAAATCTCGCCACACACCGGTTGCGCATTTCACACTTTGAAAACACACTATTTCCATTGTTTATAAAAAGTGGAAATTAAGCTATATCGCAACTATCTGAAAATTCAATACAAATACTCGACGGTGACATAACTTTAACCAAGCGTCCTCGCAGCTCTGCTTGGCAATGCCGATACAAAATTGGCAGGCATTGGGTACGGATTACAACTAAGCAAAAGGATTTAGAAAAAGCCAAAAAAACAGCTAAAGACGCTTATCTACGAGCCAAGTTTAGAGAAGAAGAAGGCTTGCCTATCGTTAATAAGCGTTTCGATGTTGTCGCCAGCTTAACAAAGCGCAAGCTAATAGAAGCACTTGAAGCAGGCGAAGGCAAAGTCATTTATAAAGACTACATTACTGCTATCGACAAGTACCTCATTCCATTTTTCGGCAACTACAACATATCGAGTATTACCTACGCACTTATCAGTCAGTTTGCTGAATGGCGAGACAAGCGGCTAGGGCGCAAAACAAAAGCCAGCACTATCAACACCCACAACTCCACATTAAACAGAATATTTGAACAGGGTTTAATGTTGGGCTACTTGGTTAAATCACAAATCCCAATGCTACAAAACAAAGGCATTAAAAGTGAGCGCCGCCCTGCTTTTACATTAGAAGAATATAAGCAATTAAGTAGATTTATGCGGCGTTGGATTGATAGCGGCAAAGAAGGTAAAAGCAGAGATATGCGTTACCTGTTGCGCGACTATGTATTGATATTAGCCAACACTGGTATGAGGCACGGCACTGAAGCATATGGCATTAAATGGAAGCATTTAAGTTGGCATATGAACGACGGCGTTCGAGTATTAATGATTAGTGTAGACGGCAAAACAGGACAGCGAGAATTGGTAGCAAGGCATAGTGCTGTTCGATACTTTAAGCGCATACATAGTTACGCTGCGGATTTGAAACATATGAGTTTTGAAGACTTAATTAAACGCGGCATTAATGAGTATGTATTTAGATTAGCCGACGGCACAAAGACTGAAAACTTGGGACATACATTTACAGCTTTATTAGAAGACGCTGAGCTATTAGTAGATAGAAGAACAGACACAAATCGTTCTTTGTATAGCCTGCGACATACTTATGCGACATTCGCTTTGCTGTATAACAAAACGCCCATTTTTGATTTAGAAATACAAATGGGCACTAGCGTAGAAATGATTAGAAAACATTACTCACATTTAACAACGAGAAATGTTGCGAGGCAGTTAGCAGGTGGACAGCAAAAGAAACGGTAGCGTAGATTGGCGTAAGGCAGTCTAAAACACGAGATTAGAATTTATTGCTAACGCACTAGCGGATATTAACAAAGTCGTTTTAAACGACTTTTGTATGTGTACCCATAAAAAATTACTGCGCAATTTTCAGCGCATACGGAGAACCTAACCCCCACCACTTTTAATCTACTACCCCACCATTTCCACTAAAACCAGCCATTTTTAGGCGATTTTTATTCAAAAATTAGCAGTAGCAAAAGAGAGAGTTGAGAGGAAGGCAGGTATAGCTAAAATGAAAAAAGCCTACTGTAAAAAGTAGGCTTTGTTAGTTGTCGTTTTAAACGACTTTGTTAAGCAGCACGCTTTAATAAACGCTCAGCAATTAACATTCTCACTGCCATTAAAATCTTGCGTGCGCTGCCCTCGCAAGGTTCAATAATGTTTAACAGCAGTTTGTCCTCAATGCCTGTTATGCCATAGTCCGCTAAAATGCCGCGCACTTTTGGTAGCCAATCTTTACTAGCCGCAGCATTAAACTCAACGACTGCGCAGCGATTAATTACGCCGCCTTCAACTTTAGACAAGTTATTTGTAGTAAGAATAAAAATACTATTGTTAACGCCTGTGTTCATTGCTACTTTAAGTGAAGACATACTCTCGCTGCGCAAATTGTCTACCTCGTCTAGTACAAAGTAGTGATAAGCGTTAGCGAATGGAACGAGTTGTGTTTGTGACTTAATGCGTTCAATCACAGTCGCGCCGTTATCCCCGCCCTGCGCTACATTGACATAAGTGACATACGCATCCTCACCCCCATTATTCACTTCAAAAACTTGAGGCAGTATTTTAGCGAGTGCGCTTTTGCCAGTGCCATAAGTGCCGTGTAGCAAAATGCCATTAACGCCAGTCGAAGGAAAACCAAAACTACCATTCGTTAAACTTTCCATTTTGTTTCTTGCTTGCGCTGTGTGAAACACAATGTCGTTAAGTGTTTTTGGTTCGTACTTGCTATCAAACTCTTTAAAAATATTGTTCATATATTCATTCCTTTTATAAAAAATAAAGACAAAAAAAGTGCGCAACATTTCTGCTGCGCACAGTTGTTAAATTAAGCTGCTGCTTTAATAGCGCTATCAATCGCAGCGTCGTTAGCCGCAGCTTTTTGCTCTACTTTCTTATTACTAATTTTTGTTTTGTTAACGCTATAGCAAGCAGCTAGTGCTGTATTAACTGCGCCCGTGCTATTAGTCACAGCGTTAATTACAAACTTGCCGTTAGCTTTTTGTGTCGCAACAAACACCACTTGTTGCCCTACTTTGCTAGCGTCTAATGTTTCAGCTATGCCTTCGCTACTTACTTCAGCTAATACTTTTTTAGCTAAAAACTTTTGTACTGCTTCAGCTTTTGCTTTAGCTGTTAACGCATTGCCTTTAGCTAGCTTAATTTCTTGTACACCGCCGCTGTCTTTAATAAACGCAGCAATATCTTTAGCTTTTAAGCCTTTAGCAAATGCTGTGCGTAACACAATGCCGTAAGTGCTAATGCGTCGTTTGTCTGTGTCGCCAAATACGCACTTAACAATCTTTACTAAAGTGTGCGTACTTTTATTAAACACCAACTTGTTAGCGTTAATGTAACTGTCTAGCTGTTCACGCATATCTTTTGCTTTAGCGTTATCTGCGCACATTGCTAAGTAGCTCTCGTAGCACTCAGCTAACAACTTATAAAGCTCGTTGTTGCTTTTTGTGTATGCGTTTTTCTGCCATTCTTTGTGTGCGAAAGCTAAAGAGCTAACAAAATTAACAACGCTTTTTGCGCTTTTAGTTTGTTTAACATTGTCGTTTAAAACGACTTTAGTTTTAGCGGTTACTTTAAGTGCTGCTGAAGTTGCTGCTGTGTCAATTGCTGGTACTGCTAAAGTTACTGTAGTCATAATATTTTCTTTCATATAAAATTAAAAAAATGTGATTAAGTTGTTAATGAATTACTATCTCTTAATCACTGTAAACATTATATAATTTTATCTACTTTTACTCTTTCTCTAGCAAATACTGCCAATTTGGATGTTAATAAAATATGAAAGTATCTTTCCCTGCCATATACCCTGTGTTTGGCACTAAAAACAACAGAAAATCTTTGTCCTACCAACAGCGCAGTCCTTACTATTGGTGGTGGACTTATCTGCGTAAAAATGAGCGATACATTGCTTGTTGCGACTGTGGTGGTGAAGGTGAATTAGCCGAGTTGTATAAAGACTTTGGGGATGTGAGAGGTGAAGAGTTTAGGTTGTGGTGGAATGAAAAAGGAGCGCAGTTATTTGCTGACTTTACTACACCAGAAATAACAGAATTGAAGGATAAAGCAGAGTGGCAGAATGACTGGGCGCCAAATGAAATGCTGGTGTTGGCAGTGCCGTTAACTGAAAACAAGCGAGACTTACAACGCCAATTTGCCAAGTTGCTCAAAAAAAGACACGGCGCTAAAAGTGGGCGTAAAAAAGCTGAATGGAATGTGGGCAACGCCAAATATAAAATTAATCGTAACTTTACGATTGATAGTCTGCGCACTGCCTTTACAGTTTACGAGGAATATATTGAAAACCTCAAAAGAGAAAAGAAAGAGCAACTGACTTTTTGGCAAATGGGAGAAAAGCTGAAATTAGTTTCAACAGCTCTGGCAAAAGCTAACGACACACGCGAAGATAAAATACTTAAACGCAATAGTATGGCAGTCAGTGTTAATCGATATATTAAGCAAGCCAAGCGTATCGTTGAAGGAACAGCTTTAGGTAAGTTTCCACTTTAGTCGTTTAAAACGACTAATTTTATTTTTAATAATAAGAAGCGTATAGAATAATCATACGATATTTTGAAGTTAGGGATATTTATGAATGTATGGATAAAAGCAGTGCTTTATGTAGTTTTAGGAATTGTTCTAAGTAAACTGATTAATAATTTTCTTTTTGCGTCTCTTAATACAAAAGGAGGTGGTGTTAATTTATTGATAGCCACTGTCGCAGGTTTATTGGGCTCAGCTGTTTTAGCTCATTTCGTTTTCAAAGCTACTAGTGAAGTAAAAAATAAAGACAAAATACCCTCTGCTGAAAAAGAAGATTTAAGTGTTTATGCTGAAGCAATTAGTGAGATAAATTCAAACAATAGAAATGAAGGTTTGTGGGCTAAATGTTACGCAGACGCTAATGGAGAAAAGTTTAAAGCAGAAGCTGCTTATATTAAAGTTCGAGCCAAAGAGTTAGCTAAAACAAAAGAAGAGTTGAAAGAAAAGCTTAAGCTAGATAACGCAGAATACTTATTTAGAAATAAAATGTATACAACAAAAAATTATGGAGAAAGAAAATACTTACTTTTGGACAATCAAAATGTAGCCATTATTTATGACGGTGTTGTTCACATTTATATTTGCGAAAGAGATTTTTTTAATGCGATTGATATTGGCGACTTACAGCACAGATGTAAATTAACATTCAATTCTAATTAAAAAGGAAATATGAGTGAGTTACATTTTCGGTTTTTTTGGTTCTATTTTAGTTGGCTTGTCACAACAATATGGATTAGGGGCTGCGTGGGGAGGAGTAATGGTTTTTAAATCCAATCAATGGCGTTTATGTAATGCGTTAGGTTGGGTTATGCTAGGCTTGAGTTTTCCACTAAATTATTTTTACAATTAAGATTTAGTAAAAACATTTTGTTTAACGCAAAATCTAAATCAACTCTACTGCCGCACGCTTCATATCACTTGTTACATTAATATAGCGCATCGTTGTCTGCGCTTGCCTGTGTCCAGCCAACTCCATTAATACTTTAAGTGGTACTGACTTAGAACTTAGCTCTGTTAAAAAACTTCTGCGTCCACTGTGTGAGCTACAACCTTCCAACCCAGCTGCTTTGTACAACATATGAAAGTGATAGCAAGCTGTGTTGGCATTAAAGCCGTCGCTCTTTTGTGTACAGAACAAAGGCTTTTCTTTTGTGCTGCTATATTGAAGCGCAATTAATTCAGCTTTAGTAAAGCGTGTAAGTAAATAAGCCATTATCTCTTTGCGTAGTTTGTCGTTTAAAACGACTGTGCGTGAATACCTCCCTTTTGTTTGTTCTGC
Organism: uncultured Methylophilaceae bacterium; assembly: GCA_903870165.1. GTDB lineage: Bacteria > Pseudomonadota > Gammaproteobacteria > Burkholderiales > Methylophilaceae > Methylopumilus_A. Next base: position 133,704 of record CAIQBW010000033.1, read on the forward strand.
GGTTAAGTTAATTTCTTGCTTAATAGTGTCGTCGCTAGCCAACACATCTTTAATTTTTGTAGCGGCAGTTTCTCCAATACGCATACCACCCCAATATGTCATTAACAGCATAGCTCTATCTCGCTGAGCATACTTGCGTGTATTCACATAAAGTAAAAGTAAGTTAAGCTCCTTGTCGTTGAGTGTTCGTGCTTGTTTCATTTCTTCCTCTGTTAACAAATGATTATCAGTGTTAGCAGCGTAATTTCTTTGTTTTATTTTTCCTACCATTTTTGCCAAAGTATCCCTTATGTCCATTTTTAAACCATAATTCAATTAGTTAAGTTGTTCGCTAGTGCCTAAACAAAGCTTTTATGTAATATCTTTGTTTTTTATTTAGCCGCTGTACAATTACTTATCAAAGTAAAAACCAGTCAGAAAGGATATGAAATGAGAAAAATATTCGTATTAATACTTACTACTTTTTGGATAACAAATAGTCACGCTTTTGTTAAAGAAGAGGCGGAGGCATTTTGTTCTTCTTATAAAAAGGGTGTTGAGTCGCAGCCATTACCTGTAAAAGCTGCCGATGGTTCAATAGTATTTAAGTATGATATTTCGTGTAGCACACTTATAGCTAAGCACTATAGAGAAATACCTAATCAATATATTTCAGCTTTGAAAACAAACACTAAAGCTAATAGCATTCACTTCTACTGCGATGCGATGGGCTCTTCGCGTCATTATGGAATGACATTTAGTGACATTTATTACGATATGAATATGAAATACTTAACTACAATTACTGTTACTCCAAATGATTGTAAGTAAAGTTAATAGCGAACTAAAGTTCGCTTGTTGTTTCGCTTAACAGCTCACAACAACTTTTCTTCTTTAGTCGTTTTAAACGACTTTTACTTAAATGAATGAAAGAGAGAAATGGTTGGTTTTGGAGGTACACGACGGCTATGTCTTTTGTATAAACAAAAAAACATAACCGCCGAGTGTCTGTTGGTTCAGTATGGCAGACACGACTGTAACAAGAATTTTATGTAAGACAATCGTATTAAAACTTACAACCTACATATAGCAGGAAATCTTGCGGCATTTACTCTTTTTACTTGTGCTCGCTTACAGACTTACACAATGAGTGCGGGCGCATTAGCCGTCATATTTCAACCCGCGTTTTTATCCTTTTTTATAGCAGTGACTTATCTGCTGCTTTATATGCCTTAAATACTTCCCTATTAATTTTTTTACCTATGTTTAGTATTGCGTAAGCCTTTTTGTCAGTTAGTTTTTTTTGTAGTTTTTTATTGTTGAGTTGTATTAAGTAATCGTTAAGTATCGTTGCCTGTTCATTAGTTAATAGTGTTATGTGATATTTGAGTAGATTATGAGCTGCTTGTTGTGCGCGGACTAACAACAAGTCAATTTTGTCGAATTGCTTTATTTTCATTCCATTGTCTTTAACCCAACTTGCCGTTAGTTTTTCTGCTTTGTAATTGTTCATATAAATATTTATGCCTAAACCAAACTTGTTTGATTTTTTATGATTTTCTTTTGTTTGGTAGTGATAGGTAGGAAAAGCCTAAAAGAGAATTTAGTGTGTGGCTTTAGGTTGAGGATAAATAGGAATGAATACTTACAAATGCTTAGTAAAACTTGAAGTTACTAAAACGATTAAGACTACTACTAATGTGGTTTTACAGGCGCAGGACGCTTACAAAGCGAAACTACAATTAGAAGCTATGTATGGGAAAGGGAATATTGTTAGCTATCCAACTCTTGTTTATAGCAAATGATTGTTCTAAATTATTTGAAGATTTTTATTAAAAATATTAGAGCATAACAAACCACAATTGTGACAATAAGTCCCAAAAAAAAGCTGCTACCGTCTTTATCTTCGAAATCTCTGCTAACTGCTTTTCCTATAAAAGAAAATACATAAACAAAAATCACTAAAATTAAAAGCATTAACGCCAGATTTAATATTTCACTCATTTTAATTTCTCACCAACCAACACATTAAAAAGCAAACTAGTGGCATATTGACAATTAAATTTGTTTAAAGGATTATAAACTCTCATACTAATTATTAAGTATAAATTATGAAAAACTACATACTAATAGCCTTTTTATCTGTTTTACTAGTTGGTTGCGAGGGTGGAGCTACTACGGACAGAAGAATTTCTGCTGGGCAGTGGACTGTGCCACAAAGTGTAGGAAATAACTCTTTCTTAGTACAAGGTTACAGCACACAAGACGCTTTAGACGGAGCAAATTCTCATTGCGCTCAGCTTGGCAGACAAATGAATATGTTACAGCTAACGCCTAGCAGCTCTCGTGCCAGAGCAACAATCACATACAGTTGTTATTAATTGATTTTGGGGAAGTCGTTTAAAACGACTTTTCAAAAAAGCATAAATACTCATATGCGCTTTTATGAATTTAAAACAATAAAACCACTTACGCCCGAACAAAGTCGTATCAACAGCCTTAAACAACAAAAAGAGCGAGCTTCAACAGCTTTGAAGACAGAGCGTGAACGCCAACAGACAGCTAAACAGCTTGGGAAAATACAACAGGCTAATCAAGTGTTAAACAAAATTAGAAGCTAATACTCTTAACCTAATCCAAAAAATCTCATAATTTCGAATATCAATAAACTTATAAGCGTTGACGCTCCAATTATTATTAGAACCCAAAGAACAAACACAACCCACCTTTGTGGCTTAATTGTTGGAACAACATTGACATATTTTGCCAGCCCCTCATCTGATTTAGTGTAAGAATTAATTACACTCCACACCAATGGGTAGAAATATAAATATGAAATTGTAATTTCCTCATTCGGCACTAATGTCGGAATCAATAATTCCGTGCCATTGTTTTGGTTTGGGAGAATCTGATAACTGACATTGGGATTCAATTGAAAATTAGGTAATACAAAATGTCCTATTCTCAAATTATGTGCCGTTTTCCTACCGATATTTCTTATAACAATACTATGACTATTAACCTGAGTATTAACTTGAGGATTGTCTGGTATACCTGACAAAGGAATTGCGGATGCGTGAATTAAATAAGTTATTAACTTCGGCTTAGCTTCAGCGTAACGCTTTATTAAAAAACTGCTAATAGCAGCTATTAATGGAGAAACTACATACTTAATTAGCAAGGCAGTCATAGTAATTAACCTAAGTTTTTCTAAATACTACTCCTTATTGCTTATCAACTACAAAAACAATTTGTGCGGTTGAAAACTTTGGTTTTGCGTTACACACTCTGACTAACACATAATTTTAACCCTGCTAAAACCGCCAGCAGTATGGAGCACAGGTAGGAACAGCGTCGTTGAAAATCCGCGTGTCGGCGGTTCGATTCCGCCCCCAGCCACCACTATTAAAGGCTCACAGAAATGTGGGCTTTTTTTATGTCTAGAACTTCCACAATATTCTCACCGTATTTTACAGAGCAAATAGCTAGCTTATCCTTGAAGTGGGGATACTTAAATCTACTTCCACCTGTGTTCGATACTGTCTTATCATGTGCGACCAGCGTCGCGTTTCACGACGGTCAATATTAAGTTATGATTAAACTTATTTAAGATCAAAAGCTGATATCTGTGGATAAAAACGCCGCACTTTGGAATCTAAAAAAACAATTAGAGAAGCAAAATTCAGTTACTTTGAATTTGCCAAATAGATTTTCATTTAAAGAACATGATGTATTTGAGTTTGAAGAAGCTCTTGGTTTTTTTGATTGGTCACTTAAAGACAGACAAGTAAAGATTGATTTATCTACATGTAAATCTGCAAACTACCAAACTCTATCGCTCTTAGTTTTATACCAGTGGCACTTGAAGAATCAAGGTTGCACCGCTTCTGTTATCTTGGATAATGAAGAGCAAGGCGCTAGTGCAATGTGGAAAACTTTGGGAGGGCTAGGTACTTTCCCTGTCCTTTTTAACCCAAATCAAACCTTTGTTGGCAGGGCGTTTTCTTCAAAACCATTAATCCCTTTAAGAGGCAGTGACGACTTTAAGAAAACCATCAATGAAATTGAAAAATTTTCTGAAGAATTCAATGTCAAATACACTGAAACATTAAGGTATGTTGTAAGTGAGCTACTTTATAACACATTGGAGCACGGGAAGAAATTTGGTGGCAGTCATCTAAGAAATATTAGAATACCTTCAATCATAAATTTCTCTTGGTACGAAAGTAGACGTGCCATACATATATTAATTGGGGATATTGGCGTTGGTATCAAAAGCCATATTGAACAAGCTTATCCTGGTCTCGAAAATGATATCGAAGCTATTCAATTAGCTATTAAGCCTCAAAAATCTGGCACCTTTGGAAAAGCTGATCCATATACCGATAAAAATAATGCAGGTATGGGCCTCTACATATCGTCAAACATTATTAAAAGACTAAATGCAGACATGCATATTATCTCTGGAAATGGTTTGCTACATATTTCACCCAGAGATATTACCGAGAGAACTTTAAAAAATAGCTGGCTTGGTACGTTGGTACTTGTAACCTTAAATTTAGAGGACGAACCTACATTCGTATTACACAGCCTAATGCAAGAGTTTAGAGATCTTGCGAAGCAAGAGCAAAGTAACGCTGATCAAGCCGAAAGCGATCACAAGTTTTACTTTAGTGTTGAAGATTATTTTGGAAAGTATGCCGAAGATAAAGAAGCGGCAATTAAGTTTAAAGAAAAATATATATTTCCAGCAATACAGGAAGAAAAATTAGTTGTTGTTGATTTTAATTTTGTTGTTAGTAGCCCGCATAGCTTTCTTAGTGCTTTATTAGCATCTCCAATAAAGAGACTTGGAATGAGTGCGTATAAAAAAATTAAAATAATTAATGCTTCGCCAGAAATCAGAGAAACTATAGATTTTATTTTTGATGACAATACATAAGCGTCGCTTTACACGACGCTTAACTTTAAAAGATCTCAGCTTTAAGGTGTCCTAGCGCAAGTCTAAGACACCGATTTCTGCTAATTCAAGTCTACATTCGCAGCAATAAACACAGGCTTGTGATGACCTAGGTTATTACAGTTGTGAACATCTAAAGTCCAATTTTCAGCAATTTGATTATTGAGATCATTGATTTCGATATACAACTCTTTGGTATCGGGTGAGTAAACTGAATACCCTTCGACTTTGGTTTTTGTCTTGGTTAGTGGATCGTAATGTACTAGCCAACTAAACAATAAATCTTTGTTTTCTGGCATTCCTGATCCATCTAGCTTATTGATTACATCCATTTGTTGATGATCTTTGGCTAGTGCTTCCCACTCTGGATATTGATAGTAGTCCACTAGATATTTAAGACTTGGATTTCTTAATTCCACACTGCCATTAAACACAGCTCGTCTAAATAATCCTTTACCAAATGTTGTGTTGAATTTCTCGTTAGTAAAACCTCTTACCGCTATTTCTCTCATTTCCTTTCTCCTGTTTTAAGTTTCTTAGTTGCGAGGTTGTGCTGGTTACAAGAGGAGTCAGATCAGAAAAGATCGTTGCTTCGAGTTAGTCGCAAAAGACAAGAGAAAGAAGTTGCTTCGTGTGTTGCTTGGTCAGAGTTACTCATTTGTAACCCCTAGTGACTTAAGTAACTAACTCACTTAACTCAACAGCAACTTCTTTTTTCTTTATGCGACCTAACTTTGTAACCTAGCAACTCGCAAAAGTATTTATGCCTGTATAAGAAAAACCACTTAAAACTGGTAAAAAATGAGTCAAAACGAAAGATCACCAATAAATCGATTGTCCATCTGCCGAATCTGACATTAACTTACTGAGTGCCCATTCACTAAAAGGAGAAATTAAATGAGCACATTAGGTACTTTAAAATTAACAGCAGAAACTAAACCACAACATATTGCCCCAGTTCAGCAGCGCAGAAATAAATTATCGCATCGCCTATGGGAACAGATCCAATTAGCTAAAAGCCAAATTGAAGGCACTGAGTTTGTTGTGAAGAAATACCGATCATTTAAAGATCAAGAAACAGGCTTACGAAAACAACTAGAAGTACCAAAACGCATTAGACCTTGGTGGTTTGTCTCAGCGAATGGGAAAGTGTGTATTTCTATCAAATACGGCACTAGCGTATTGGAGCTAGCAAAAGGAAAACCTAGCGTTGAAGTTGACAGTCCGCACCACTTAGTCAAAGCCTTAGAGACGATTAAGCTAGCAGTGGAAAGTGGCGAATTAGATAGCCAGATAGAACTAGCGAGTACTAACTTAAGGGCAGGTTTCCAGCACTAGCGAAGAAGGAAAAACTAAAAGTTTTTTAAATAACAGCGTCGCGTAACCCGACGCTTTAATAACGCGGGGCAGTGCCCCGCCCATAGTCGGCTAGCTTGCCGACGTAAGGGGAGTGAGGCATAAGCATCATCTTGTGCTCTAGCTAGAGCTGCTTTTAAAGATGATGCGAGCTCACTTTGAACAGTTGCGTGAACTGGCGCTTTGAAAAGTGAGATATGCCGAACCTGAAGTGCCGTGTCAGCTAGACGAAAGGCACGAAGACCGATTAAAGATAAATACTTTTATGCATCGATATCAAGTACAAGCGAGAGTAAATGGGACATGGGTAAAGACAGTGATTTTTGCTGATAATGATCTACACGCTCGCTTGATCGCACAGTATCAATTTGGACACAGTAATGTGCCATTCGCCCCTACTAAAATTGGATAAAATTATGCGTTTTTATGAGTTCGCTAGTGCGATTAAAAAACCACTAACACCTGATCAAGCTCGTATTCAGGGTATGAAGAATCAAGTTAAGACCACACAGAAAGCTATCAAGGCTGAGAAGGCTCGTCAGAAAATCAAGGCTGGGCAGCAGCAGTTAGCACAAAGCGGAAGTATTCTTTAATTGGCATATCAATAGTTAGCCGAAATCGATACGACATGCCTTTTAAGGTACATTTATAAAAATAATTGAAAGTTAAATTTTGATGGCATCATATTCAGCTTCTGATAAAAGAAAATCTGGGTCGATAATTTTGACTGCATCAAATGAAAGCTCATAAAGTTTATAAACCATAATATCAATTTTTTGCTCAAGATCTTTAGTATCAGCATTAAAATTTACTTTTTTATAGCTAACAATATCATTAACAATCTTTTCAAACTTTGAAACGCATTCAGCATCTTTAAGTAGTTTCTTATGAATGGGTATTTGTTCAAGAGGGCTTTTATAGTATTCAATTATTTTCCCTTTTCTCTTACCTCTATTTTTTAAATGATAAAGAATTAGCGACGAGTTAAGGAATCCCAGAAGCGCTCTATTAGAAAATGGTTGTTTTACAGATATGTAATACACATCACCAGAACCAAAAATATCTTGCTCGCACATCGAGAAGCGACTCGACTGAGCTCTATAGGGCACTACAATAAAATCGTTTCGGTAAAAAAATGAGCTTCTTTTTGAACCCCTAATCCAGTACCAGTTATGTTCATCTGTAACAGCTTGTTCGCGAGCAGATAGCAATGGGCGAAATTTCTGTAAGTGTTTTTTTATGTTTGGATATAAATTAATATCTGTTGAACTATCTACATATAAAAGGTAGCGATGGTTTTTTGGCGGTGTAACGTAGCGAAAAATATCAGAGTTTTTATAAAATGGCTTTAAACAATCTTGTTTTTCAATTGCTGTGAGAGATAGCGATTCGAGCTCGCTTTCTGACAAAACATAAATTCCTGTCCCAACATTCCAATTATCTACTTCTGATTGAGAAATTAGCTTTTTCTCTAATGCTGCTTCAATTAGTTCTTTTCTGACAACATCACATCCAGTTTCAACACCTCTAAAAATACTCTCGACATAATTTATTAGAGGTAATGAGTATGAATCTACCCTAGCTAGAATGTCTGAATCATTTCGATTGGCATCGTTAGTTAATTTCAAGTGGATTTGATTGTTAGGCCCATCATAAAGTTTATTCTGTTCAATGTTCGAATAAATCGTATGTGAATCATTGCCTGATAATATTGAATTAATAAGTATTGAGTTAGTTTCTCCAGTTCGCTCTGAAAAAAGTATGTCCACTGATGTCGCTAATTTACATTTAGACATTTGCGTGATCATGTTGTGCTGGCCTTGGGCTGCAGAGAATAGTCTTAACTCTCCAAAATTTAATAATTTTAGAATGGTCGCTCTTTGATTTAGATCACTGCGGAGTTTATAGGCGCCGTCAGCAGTTACCCAATAACTTGTAGTTATGAAGCAGACCGTCCCTTTCTCCTTTACAAGGTCAAGTGCAAGGTGAAAGAAAAAATAAAATAAATCCATATTTCGATTGTAATAACGCTCTCCAAACTTACTGGATGCGATCAATCGAAAGGTTTCTTTGTTGCCCTTTTCACCTACATAAGGTGGATTTCCAATAACAATATCAAATCCAGCTTTGCCATCTTCCCTCACATCAGAATTCAATACATCAGCAAAATTGAGTTGCCAATCAAAAAACTCTAGCGGTTTGTCTTGTTGTGTTTTAAGTTGCTGAAGTTTCTTTATCTGCGATTTCCAACCCTCTGTCAGAAAAAATCGCTCAGTTTGCGCTAAGGTAGCCTTGCTGTTTCCAATTGGTTTAGATCCTACACCTTTACTATTAACCATTAAATTCAATTGCTCAATAAGCAACTCAATTTTTAAATCACGAATGTTTGTTGCTTGATCTTTTTTACGGGCATTAGGATTAAAAAATTCCTTTTGTAAGCTGGCGATTTGTTTAAGTATATTTTGAATGCTTTTAGTTTCTTGTTCCCCAAAAATATCAAAAGTAGTGTTTTTCTTAACATCCCAATCAATCTCAATTACATCATCACCTAGCTTACTAATTAAGCTGTTACCCACTACAATTTTGTAATCTAAATTTGGCAAAGCATGCGGTGCTGGCTCATCAACTACTAAACTAAGCCAGAAGCGCAAACGTGCAATATCTACAGCGCCGCGTTCAATATCTACACCATAAATACTATTTTGAATGATATTAAGTTTTACTTTAGCTGGATCAAAGCTGACTAAATTACCATTTATAAAATTATGAATAGTTTGTTTGGCTGTAAAAATTTCTTGCAACAAACCCATAGGGAAAGCACCTGAGCCGATCGCAGGATCGCAAATCTTAACTATATCTAATGCTTTATTGAAATTATCTGCATGTTTAATGACAGCTTGTTTATCATGATCGCCTAATTTCTTTTTAAGCAATCTTTCAATAATACTGCGGCTAATGCTAAGGTTCGATTGATCAGCCGCTAGCTGCTGTGACGTTTGAACAATCTCCAATACACTTTGCCCAGTTCGTCCTTCGTTAGCTGACATAAAGCTAGTTTGCTCGGTGTTATCAAAGCTGATGAAGCTATCTTGCTGTACGGCGAAGCCTTGGTCTTCAAACCATTTAGCGAGGTACTCAATCAAACTTTCTTGGCACATATAGTGCACAATCTCTTTAGGCGTGTAATATGCCCCTTTGTCTTTATTGTCTTCTAGCAGGTTTTCAAAAATATGGCCCAGCATTTCAGGGTCAACGGCTACAGTGTGGTCGTTTGGATCGTCTTCATAAATAGTGAAGTTGTATTGATCAAAAAAATCAAATAGATTTTTAAATAAGCGGGCTTCCAGCACTAAGTTACGATGATTAGCGTTGTCTTCTTCAAACAAACCGCCATTTAAATACGGAATGCGGCATGGTTCTCCTGGGATAATTTCAATAACATCGTTAGGGCGTTGTTGATTTAATGTGTCGAAAAATAACTTACTCAGATATTCACTATAGAAAATGGCGGAATTGCGGCAGTTTTTAAATAAATCACTTAAGTAATTGTAATTACCTTTGCCCCAGTCATCTGTTACAGGGACTCCAAGCCAACCTTTCTTTTGTATGAAATACAAAAATACTATGCGTCCAAGTAACTTTTTACAGAAGTCGCGAACGTCTTTTTCATTCTTATTAAAAATGGTTATAAACTGAGTATCGGGCGCATGTTTAACGACCTCTTCCCATTTACCAGAGACCTTCTCTAAACGCTTACCTGTTATAAATTGCGCAAAGTCTTGATAGTGCTCTTTGTATTCAGAAAAAAATTCTTTTGATAACTTTTCTACAGAGAATGCTTCCTTTACATCATCTAATGTCGCATTGCTGGCTTTAACTTGTAGTTGATAAAACTGCAATGCTGCCGTGCGGCAAGACTCATTTTTACCCAATACATAGGTGTAACGTTTTGGCTCAGTATTGTTAGGGACGTAGCCATTTTCAGTAAAGATTCGCAATTCCGATACGTAGCTAAAGCGCCATTTTTCAGCTTCAGGATGCTTGGTGTCGGGTTGGTAATAAACAATAAATGCTGCATCTTGCTCTTTCCAATGCGGCTTTAATAAATTACGTAAGCCAACACGGTTGCGTTCTAACACTATATTTTCTGCAAGTTTCACTTCATACACAGCGATGCTACGGTTTATACCATTGTCAGTAAGAGTAATGTTGCCGATGTGAAATGCTTGACTGGCAACAACATCATTAATGCCCATGAGTGGGGTAGGGCTGCTATAAAAATTACTACTTGTAAACAACTCGCTTAAAAATGCTTTCCAACGTGAGCTATTATATTCAGACTTTAAAATATGCTGTATTGCGGCAATTTTTTCTACTTGATTGGCCATGGCTTAATTAAATGACTCTGAAAGAATTAATTGCGGTTTAGCAAACTTAACTGGGGATTCATTATTTACTTCATGATCTTTTACATTGTATTCAGTTGCGATCTGATCAACAGCTTTTAAAAGCTCTGCTGGATTCAGCGTACCTTTTTTTGCACTCTTTAATACTTTATCGAGCTTGTCTGGCAGCTTGGTAAAGCGGCCTATTTCAATTAATGCGACTAGCTTTTTAATGCGATCTTGCTGCTGATTAGTTGCAATCGGCAACTTGGCTAAATCAGCAAGAAATTTCTTAACTCTTTGCGCTTTACCGCCCAGAGCTGTAGGCTCATCACGTTCAAGTGCATAGTCTTGCTCGACTTGTTCAAAATGATTGAGTGCTAGTTGCACTTGCAGATGATGCTGTTCTATCAAAGCTGTCGGCTTTTCAGCTTGGTCTGCTTTAAAGAATTTAAAAGCCTCAAGGGGTGTAATTTCCATAGGAACAGAATCATGCACCCAGTAAAACTCTAGCTTCTGCGATGTTTTTAAAAATGCCGCTGTACCATCTTTTAGTTCTGGACGTTGGATAGCATCAGCAGCTCGTCCTGCACGACTTTTCATGGGTAATTTTTTAATTTTTTCAAACCAAGCACGATTATCTTTTTTAAATTGACGCAGCTCATGCAAGTATTTAAGGCGCTCATCTTCAGCTTCTTTATAATCCCCGCTAAACAGCATACTTTCATCCATGATTTCTTCTGTTGAAAATATTTGATTATCTTCACCAAATGCAGCATGGAAAGCTTGAATTTTCATCAATGCTGTTTTAGTCAGCTTGATTTGTGCATTGCCTTGAGCTGATGGATAAAATACGTAGTTATAGATTTGCGTTGCTGTCGTACCAATACGATTTACCCGTCCGATACGTTGCATCAACTTTGTAGAGTTCCAAGGTGTATCGTAATGCACCACAACATTAGCGCGATGCAAGTTAACACCTTCAGCTAATACTTCAGTAGTCACAATGATGTTGTAATCATTCTTTTGAGACTTGCCTTTTTGAATATCTATTTGTGATGGGTAGTTTGCATCGAAGTTTTCAACAATCGCATCATATTTGTCATTGCGATTCTCACTGCTAATCACCAGCACATCATTGCGACCTGCCTTCTCTAACTTATCTTTTAAATAGTTTACGGTGTCTTTTGATTCTGAAAAAATCACCAACTTACCATTGAGATTAGTTGAAGAATTAAGAAAGTCAGCACCTAGCCTAGCAAGAAATTCTTTTAGTTTTGGATCTTCATGAACTGCATCCCAAGCTACAACCAACTCATTAAGCAGCAACGCATCATGTTCTAGCGCAGCCAAAAATTCAGGTGTAAAGTCTTCAGCTTTAAAGTGTTGGTTTTTTGGATTATCAACATTCAATTTATCGACTGTAGCTGCAATCTCTTCATCACTTAAGCCTTTATCTATTAGCTTATTTATATCAAGGTCTGGCGCAATAAAAATCTGGTCTTTAGCAAACATATCAATCATGCGAGCATTGGCAGTTTGAAACGTCTTTAATGAAGACTTAAAAGCATAAAAGCTACTTTCGATCCGTTTTACCAACTGAGTTTTAATAATAAATGCCAGAGACTTTGAAACACGCTCTGCGTTTTCATAATGCTCTTGATGGTCGGGCTTTAAACTCGCTATAGCTTGATAACGTGCATAACTTAATTTAGCCGGATCAGTAAGGTAATCTACAGTTTTGAAAAATAAGGCGGATAGTGCAGCATCCATAAAATACTCCACTTTTTTAGGTGGATTAACTTTAGGGAAAGTAATGCCTTGCTCGGCCAAATCCAATTTGTAAGCAGGTATATTTTCAAGGTCGGTACGTGATCGACGAATAGTGATCGGCTGAATAATATTCTTTCGGATATCAGCATACATTTCTCGTAGCTTTTCTACATCCAGAGCATCGTCTCTTTTAAGTTCTTTATATTTGGTAGTATGCCTATTGAAAAAAGACGTTAAGTTTGTCACTGGCAACGTAGATTGGCGAGGTTCTTGAAACATGGTGATTTGATGTAGGATGTCATCAGGACGATTGTTTAGTGGTGTCGCTGAGACTAATATGACCTTCTTCTTTTCTCCCTCAATCAAGCCTTTATTGCCACGCGGGGTCTTACATATTTTTTGTAATTGATCAAATGCACCTGAAGTGTGGTTTCTGAACTTGTGGGCCTCATCCACAATGATTAAGTCGTAATCTTCTTTTAACCAGAAGTCCTCATGGGAATCTAGGATTTTTTGTAGGCTGCCATTACTAATAAATTTTGTATAGCGATCTAGCTGAAAATCTCTAAAAGTATTTTTCCAGTTTTTTTCTACTGCTGGAGGATAAACTACTAAAATCTTTGTGTAATCACGACCATTTTGCATTAGGAATTTTTTCGCTACTAAAGTAGCAATGACAGTTTTGCCTAAGCCGACCACATCAGCCAGAATAAACCCATTGTGCTTTAATAACATATTAAAGCCCTCATTTACCGCATCTATCTGGTAGCTTAATTTCTTGAAGTTATCAGGCAGGTCGCCTAATGCATCTGGATCATAATCAATATTCTTGCCAAAGTATTCTGTAAGCACTTTAATGTAAAGCTCGAATGGCGTTACTGTGTCGCTTAGGTGTGTTTGCTTTTTAATGTCTTGCACATCGACGGGCAATAGTTGAATGGACTCTGCCCAAAGCTTTTCAAATTCATCCGTAGCAAACTTTATATCTTCATAGTCATTAAGTTGTACGTTGAATTCATAATTATATATATTGCCAGAACCCAGACCTGCATCAGTAAAATTTGAAGATCCTGTTATTACTGAAGCCTGTGTATGCTCATTAAAGGGATTGGGTCGAAATATATAGACTTTTGCGTGTATCTTTTTATCAGGATGAGCGCGAACTTCTATTTTCTTTGTAATTAAATCATCAATAAATTGAAGTATTCCAATTTCTGTATTTTTATCATAATTAGCAGAAGATATATCTCTCTTGATTTCATCAATAAACTCATCTTTTGTTTTTTCACTGTTTTTGAAAAAATCTAGGCCTTTATCATTGGCTTGAGCTAAAAGCTTATCTACATTTATGCCTACTAGTATCCTGATATTAGGAACGTTAGCTAAAAATGGTCGAACTTTAAAGTAACCTGAAGAACGAAAGTAGCCAACTAAGCTATCAAAAAACTCAATATTCTGGTTGTATTTCAATACCCCTTCAAATTTATTGATTAGGGTATTTTCATTTTCATTAGTGAAAAATTTAGTTGTCATGTTTTTCTTATTCATTGAAACTATTTGTTAGTTATTCTAGTGCATTATTAGACTTAAAAAGTGTTTTTAATTAATGAATATTAGTGAGAGAAAATTAAGGAGGGGTCTTTAAGCGATTTTCGTTACGACACAAAGCAAGTTCAGTTAATTAAGATTTAAATAATATAAATCCTAATAATAATCAGAATAAGAAAATTACACTTTTCTTAACCAAAAGCATAACCAATTGATTTTATTGGTTCTTCGCTAGTGCCTTTTTCGGTTGTCCATTTAAGCCTAAGAAAACACAATGTATAAATACTTTTCTTTATCGGAGATATTTATATATGGCACAAGCAAAGACATTTACTCAATCAGAACTAGATCAAGTTCTTCGTTTCATCAGTACTAAAAAATATGCATTAAGAGATCGCGCAATGATATTGACTAGTTTCTGGTCGGGAATGCGTGTAGGTGAAATCGCCAACTTGAGAATGCGCGATGTATTAAACGATGATGGTAGTTTGAAAAACGAAGTGCGCTTAAGTGCCGCCCAGACCAAAGGTGATAAAGGGCGTTTAGTGTTCATTCCACAAAAGCTCAAAGATGAATGGGCTAGTTACTTAACGACAAGAAAGGTACAGCATTTAGATGTGCCTTTATTTCATACTGAGAACCGATTAGGGTTTAGTCCTAATGGATTATGTCAGTGGTTCTTTTGGACTTATAAGCGAGCAGGGATTAATGGGGCTAGTAGTCACAGTGGAAGAAGAAGCTTTATTACAAGCCTAGCTAGCAAAGGTATTGGTGTGCGTGTATTAGCAAGTCTGGCAGGTCACAAATCAATTATGGTCACACAACAATATATTGATGTGAACGATGATATGAAGCGTAACGCTGTTGAATTAATCTAAGTTAGACAAGCGTCGCGTTACGCGACACTTGTCAGTTATGTATTAAGCAGCTTTTTTCCAGCCAGAAGATGTAGCTTCAATTTCCATTTTTGAATGGTCATCGCGATCAGTTTCATTAATTCTATCAATGAAACTTTGAATTTTGACATTCTCGTTAATGCTTTCTAGATAAAGCAAGCGAATGAAGCGATCAGCTGTTTTGGGGACTCGTCCAGTTTTTTCCCATTTAGCAAGCGCTTGATCCGTAACTCCAAGCGTTTTACCTAATCCACTTTGAGACAAGCCCATTTCTTTTCTGATGAAACGAAACTCCGCACCAGTGAGATGTTTTTTTCTACATAAGCTAGAGCCAATTAGTTTGTGTAGCCCTTCAACATCGACAATAGACGTAGCTTTTCCATATGGAGTTTCAACAACTTCATATCCATTTAATAAGTAGATACTTTTTAAGCCTGATTCTGTGTAATGATATTTCATATAATCACCGTAATAACCACGATAAGTTCGCCTTTTTCATCTTTAGAAATTGCTGTAGCTACTTTGATATAGTCGCCGCCAGTAAAGTAACCAACGGTAGCAGACCAATCTCCATGTGCGGTAATGTGCGCGGGTTCTTCTATTACACCTTTAGCAACACAATCGTGAATTTGTTTACTTGATACTTTTCGTAACTTCATTCTTCCTTTTGCATGATCTGTAAGGAACAAAGACCTATTAGCCAATACTGCTCTCATTTTTGAGAGATAGTTGGTGTCGTTAAGTACCAGTGGCAAAGGTTTAATTTTCGAAGTCACCTATACATTATATAGGTCGTTGATTTAATGTCAACGCATTAGGAATAGTGCCTTTAATGCAAGCGTCGCGTTACGCGACACTTGTGATTGAATTATCTTCTTTTGCTGGCTTTGATATATGCGAACAACCCATCTCTACGACCAACAGATAGGACAATGACCACCAAGCGATTATCAATAACATCGTAAACTAAGCGATAGCCAATTTTTTGAAGTTTGATTTTGTAACAGCCTTCAAGATCATTACCTAATCTTGCAGAGGGCACATGCGGGTTTTCCAAGCGTTTTTCTAATTGCTTTTTAAACTGCGCCTTAATTGATCCATCTAAATCATTCCACTCTTTTAGAGCTTCTTCGTTAAACTCTAACTCATAGATCATCAAGCGATACTTTCACTGTTCTACCACCGCGACGCTCTCTCACGATCTTGCTTAGTTCAACATTCTCGACTTGATCAAGTAAAGCTTCATAGTAGTTTGCTGACAGCAAATAAGCTGCAGGCTTGTTATGGTTTAACACGGCTACTGGTGAATCACTGACAATATCAGCAATGCTGGCACGACGTAAATCGGTCATGCTAACAGTAGCAGGCGCATAGATTTTATGTGTAATAGTCATAATATTATCGTGTCTTATAATGTGTAAATTAGTGTGTATTATTATATGTAATAATATCGATGTCAAGAACATGCAGATCAACAACAAGCGCCGCGTTAAGCGACGCTTGTATTAGTCCGCTAAACTGAAAAATTCAAATTAATAAACTCAGTTATTGCCATTTTTGCTAGGTGTAAAAAGCAATACTGTCCTCCTTCAAACTCCTCAAATGCCAGCTCTAATTTCTTTTTAAGATCACTAGCTTTGTTTAATTTTGTTTGCTGGCAAAAATCTCTGCTGATCAGTCTTGATTGATAGCACAAATCATCAATCTCTATAAAACGATATAACTGCTTGCTGTAACGTTGTAACTTTTGACTATCAGCTGAGCTGGCAATTTTAAAACATGGCCCAAACGTATATAGCCTATGGAGAGTTAGCCCTTTTTCATTAAAGTGATAAACAATCCGAGCCTGTTTATACTCTTTATCGAAATAAGAAACATAATCATGCAGAATGCTCGCTTCTTCGCAAAACCTAAGTGCGGTGGGCTGAGTTAAATCATACTCTTCAACCATACCCTCTAGCCAATCAGGCAAGTTTTCACTAAATTCATCACCAAATAAAATCAGCTTTGCTGGATAGTTTTTAGCCTTCTTCATTTGTATCCCTTTCTTTGTTGATACAAGCGTCGCGTAACGCGACGCTTTTAGTTAGATGGTGTTAAGCCTTTTTCTTAACGACTGAAAGTGAGGGTTTAATAGGCTGAGGTGCTGAAGCTATAGGCAAACCGTTATTGTTCAGAAATAACAATTCGTCTAAACAGCGCAGATACTTCCGTAAACTGCCAAACTTCTCCCATTGCGCTAGGTGATACTCCACTTGATAGCCAGGCAAAACTAAGCCTTCTGCTTTTAAGATATATTGAGCACGTGGTAGAAATGATTTTGCTGTAACGGCAGGCAAGCTAATAACATCACAACGATCACGTACACTTTTATGAATATTCGTTGGCTCATTGGTGGTGATAATCACCATGAACATATCGCCCAAGTCATCCATCGCAGTCCATAACTTATGTAGCTTTGAACTGTTGTTATCAAACTCGTGGAATACCATATAAAACTTCGGCGCATTAACTGACCACTGATTAATAGAACAAGCATTACGCAGATAATCTTTTAAGTTCTTTTGACCCAATACCTCTTCAAAATCCTTGTCCTCAATCACTGCGTGTTGCCCATCAATTGCGTATGGCAATAAATTAGCAATTGTTGTTTTGCTAGTGCCGTTAGGCCCATGTAATAAAATATGGCCTTCCAAACTTTTGTTCGCATAAGCTTTAATGCGACGCTCAACTGCCGTACTTGGATAAAGCACCTCATTTAAGTTTTGGGGTGCGTACTTTTCTTCACACTTCATAATGTTTCTCCAAAAAATGAATATAAAAGGGGCACAGAACGTGCCCCTTGTTTGCTTAATTAAGCAGCGAGTTGTTCAACTAAAGTGCTGTCATTGCTAGGTACATCTAGCAAGTCATTCACTTCTGTTGCCATTGCTGTTTTTTCAGCAGTTACTTCTACGTGCTGTTTAGCTAGTTTTTTCAACAAAGCGTTGTAGAGTGCCTCATTCACATCGCCTAATACTCCAATGATGTCTGTGTCGCCATTTACGTTAGGTTTAGCAACCAATACAGCGTAGTCACCTTTGATGTTGCCAAGCTTTACACTAGCAAGTGGTTTAATCTTAGCTACTTCCAAATCAGCAACAACCGCCTCTTGTGCTTTAGCAAGCTCAGCACGTTTTTGTAGTGTCTCTTCCTTAACTACCATCTTGCGTTTGATTTCTTCAATGCCACCTTCATCCGCAATGTAAGTAGCAAGATCTGCAGCTTTTACATCATGCGAAATCGCGGCTTTAATTACGTAGGTGTAAGCGTGAGCACGTTTGCGATCGTTACCAAACACATAACGTACAAACATCGTTAGTGTTGTTGTATTACGTTGTACTTTTAAGCCATCTGCTTTTAGCTTAGCTTCCAAGTCGCTTCGTAATGTTTTGCGATCGTCATCTTCTGCTGTTACAAATTTGCTATTAAACAAATCCAAGCAATCTGCCAATAAAGCATAGAGGCCTTCGTTTGCTTTTTTATAGTCAGTTGCTTCCCACGTAATACGGCGCTCACGCAAACCATTTAGTGTTGCTAATGCTGAGTTAGAGAAAGCTACGTTAGTAGTTGATGCAATAAAAACTGTTTTCATTTTTTTAGTACTTTCTGCCCAAGGCAATATTTAAAAAAGTTGTTAGGCCGAATGCTTAACAACATAGTGACTAACTGAGTTGTTTGTTAATCACCATGGATCGAATTTTTTCATAGATTTGTGGATGCGTAATTTATACAAAATATAGATATACTTATTTGGTATAATATTTTTATATGAAAAACATATTCGGATTTGGCTCTGGATGGCGCTTGCTTCAGGATGAGGCAAGCTATAAGCATGAGTATCTGTTCTATTACCTTCAAATAAGTCCAAGCTATCAGCTGGCACATCGCATCATCGGTTTAGATGAAAAAGTAGACGAAAAAGAACTACCCAAGGACTTCTCTAAAGTAATAGATACCTATAAGAAGCTAGGTGACGTTTATACAAAGCACTTTGTGGAATGGTGGAAAGATATTGGTAAGGATGCTTTTGAAGAAAAGAAGAATGAACGCATCTGGATTGGCATAGATCCATCAAAATCTAAAGCAGAATTGCTGAATGATTTTCAGGTATTTTTGAATAAGCTAGAAACTAAGAAAAATGAGCCAATAAGTAATAAAGTTAAATTTGAGGTAAATAAAATCAGATTAACTTCTTTAACAAAAAGGCACAGCCTAGTTCTAGAAAGAGCCATGTTTAATGGCAAGAATGGATTTAAGAAAGAGCAACTGTGGAAACTACTTAAGGCGGCAGAATATCCATCTTCAAGATCAAAAGAAGTAAGACTCAATAGTAAGAAAACAGCCAAGAACCACGAAGCAAGAACTTACTTGAGCATTCTAGCCAGCAAGAATATCAAACAAGCCTTTTATATCGCAGAGAATGCGGCTAGAGGAAGATTTCCCTGCCAAGAACCCATCACAACTGGGCTAAAGTTTGATTTCGAGAAGATCAACGCAGTGGCAAATACTTATACAAAGAAGGCTATGGAGCTAGCTATTCAAGCTGAAAAAGCCAATGAGGACTACATGAAGATGATCAGCCCTACAAAGTCATATAAGAAGATTAAGAAAGTTGATGTTGGTCAGATGTTAGAGGAGTAAACTTTTATGCGAGCAGCTTATAAGAAGGGGCAATATGAAATATCTTAAACTTACAATTGAAGTGCTAACCTACGTTCTTATACTGTTAGCTTCTTTATTTGTATGGGGCTTATCACTAGATCCTTATGCACCCCCAGAACGAAACTTCGCTCTTTTCTTATTCGCAATTCTGATATTTATGTATGGAGTTTGGCGTTTCATGACCAGAAAAGAAAAACTTTGGATTTGGCAGATTTTCTAAATGAAATTTAAAAAAACATTTTGGATGAACGTAGTGATTGCTATCGCTTGGCTTGGACTTAGCTGGTTAATGCTAAGTATGTATATATCTGAGCATGGCCTTGAACATCACTTTGATGTCGTCGCGCTTCAATACCTATGTATAGTTGCCGCTCCCATTGTTACTGCGCTCGCCATTTATTATACAAACAAAAAACCTTTACGATACTTGGCACTGTTTGCAAATTATGCGGCCTTGGTTTGCTGTGTACTTCTTTCTGTTTTGTTCTTTTATATGAATCCAAATATTCTTTTTAGTTGGGATTTATTGGCAATTCCTATCACTTTTGTGATGTTTGGATTACCGGCATTTATAAATCTAAAAGCATTAAAGCTAGTGCAATAGGCTGATAACTTTTCGATCGCTCTTTACCTAATCAGAAAACATAATTAAGCGTCGCGTAACACGACGCTTAATATGCAAAACTTAAACAGCTTATTTCAGACCAATTCTTTATCAACACCCCAAACCATCAAATTCCACGATGGCAAAATCACGCTCTTCAAAAGACCAGATTCCCATCAATGGCAATGTCGTTTTAAATTACCGACTGGTCAGTGGCATCAAGCATCTACTGGGAAGAATAGTGTTGATGCAGCCAAATCCCAAGCAGCCATTATTTACGAAACTGCCAAAATTAATATCAATCAAGGCTTGTCATTAAGCACAAGGACATTCGCTCAGATTGCCAGAGATGTCGTGAATGAAATGGAGCGAACCAAAGCTGCTAGGAAGTGGAAAAAAACCTATAACGATTACGAAATAGTACTCAGAAAATATCTAGTCCCGTTCTTTGGATCAATAGAAGTGAGTGCTATCAATTCTAAACACATCGCAGATTTTGAAGCTTGGCGGTTAACGCAGATGCCATCAGAACCAAAAGGCAGCACACTGCGCAATCATGCTAGCGCATACAATCGCGTGATCAAAACAGCCCGTCAACAAGGCTATATTCACGACAACAAACCTGTGCCCATATTAAGTGCTGTGGGCGAAAAAGGGAGTCCGCGGCCTGCTTTTAATAAAGAGGAAATTGAATACCTATTAGCCTTTATGCCTGAATGGGAGAAAGGTGGGTTTATGCCTATCTTTAGTGATTTCAGAAAGCTCTGTCGGTGCTATGTAGAATTCTTACTCTATACGGGGATTAGACAAGGTACTGAATCATTGCCTTTAAGATGGCTACATTTTCAGTGGCACTGGATTGGAGAAAAGAGATATTTGAGAATATGGGTATCGGGCAAAACAGGACCACGCTATCTAATTGCTAGGCCTGCTGTGATTGATACATTGAATAGGCTGATTCAAATTCAAAAACTACCTTATCAAAATCTAGATGAAGTTATTGCAGCTAGATTAGACAAGCCTATATTTGTAACACATGAAGGTCATAAGCCAAGAAGCTTTGAAAGCGTATTTAGGAACTTGATGAATTCTTCTGGATTACGAAAAGACATGGCTGGCAAGTTCAGGTCTTTATATAGCTTACGTCATACCTATGCGACTTTTGCTCTTACAGAAGGTATAGATATCCACACACTAGCTAAACAGATGGGCACATCAATCGCAATGATTGAACGCCACTACTCCAAGATTACGCCAATGCTTAGTGCTGAGAAGTTGGCTTATTAAACTCTGCATTAACGAAAAAGAGGCTCTAAATTAATACTCATTTACTAGGACAAAAAATGTAATATTATCAATATGCCAATTACTATCTTTCACCTTTCAGCACTAAAAACTAACAAAGGATTTATATGTACGAAATAAATGCGAGCGAAGTTAGCGCTGAGTTCGCTGAGTGCTGGAAAGCTGCAGGGCTTCACATTCAAAATCAAGCGCAAGGGGGACTCCGAAGTTGGCTTAGAGCGCACTTAAATCCACCATTCTTAGAGCACTTGTCATTTAGATTAGGCAATCAACTTTTCTTTATTCAAATCATTGATGTTGATGGCAAGCTAGAAACCCCAGGTAATCCTAATGGACTAAAAATGATTGCGAAAGCCTGTAATGGCCACGCATGTTTTATGCCTATGCGAAAGATCAATGGCCAATGGACGGTTTTAGAAAGCGGTTGGGGGTTGGTTGATGTTGAAACTATAAAGCCCATTCATCCAGTAGACTTGATCAGTGAGGAAAAAATTGTAATGACCGACTGGGAACTACAAGACTTTGCAGTTCAAATCGTCAAAGACAATCTGATTGCTCAAGGTAAAGAATTGACTTCATGGCACGGCAACCCCAACGTAAATCCTTCCATCTGGTTTGTTGGTGATAACAGTTTAGAATGGGTATTAGTAAAAGCCGCAAGATGGCCAGAAAGAGAGTGTGAAGTTCCAGAAAACATTAACGAAATTGCAAAGAGTTTTGAGCAAGTCAGTACAAAAGGGCATTTTGCTGCTGTGAAAGTTGCTAGTGCCAATGACCCCTTCGATCCCATGGCGAAAGAAAATGGCAATTTCAGCGAACTTTATCGTGGCGAAGCACTTACTGCTTCTTATCACGGACTGACTGATCTTTAATGGAAAAATAAGCAATGACCGATTCAGTAGCCTCAAATCCAGACTTGGCAGAAACACTATTAGGCGAATTTTGTCAGTGGTTTAGCAACCTAGCAATACAAGGAACGGTTTTGCCAAAAGCTTTTAGTGGAGTCAATCCTGACGGCAAACAATTTATAATAATATTATCTGATCTCGGATTAGATACGATGGAGCACTTAGATTTTATGAGGTATGTACTACATGCTGAAAAATCTATTGCCTTTGTATTCAAGATGCGAATGATTGCCCAGCTTAGCAAAGAGCCTGAAATATTGCAGGAGCAACATCAATTTATATCTGGCCAACAAGGCTCATATCACAACATAGGCTTAACCTCGAAAGATGGAGAATCTTGGGAGTCTGGGACAATGATTTGTAATGAATCGCATTCAAAAGAGCCTGAGATGTTTTTTCAAGAACTACTACAAAATCCATATTCGCCAAGTGAAAATGATGAGAAGTACGCATCAATCTGGAATTCAGTTCGAGATCGCATAAAGTGGCAATCTAGAATTTAAAAATCGGATGCCACCACTTTAAGATTATTCAAATAGTCTTCTGTTTCATTATAAATTTTGGTAGTAGACGTTTTAATTTGATTTAGCGTTAGAAAAAACTTCTGGAAATCCTCAGCGCTCATTTCACGATACTCGTTAAGCGCTTTTTCCATTTGAATTTCTAATTGCCTTACTGCGGATGTTAGGTGCATTACGTTCGTAACTAATTTTGCTGATGGTAAGTCTTTAAGAGGTATTTGTTTTAGGGAGTCAAGTACTTCTGTTAGGCAATCCAAGTCAAAGTGCACTGTTTTGTTGATAACGTTATCAAGAGCTTCTCTACTAGACAATCTCTCTTCAACATATTTAACTCTTTGATCAGTGTTTTTGATTATTTCTGTCACTGCATCAGTTAAAACAATTTCTTGATTTCTGGCCTCTTGTTTTTGAAGTTTTCTACTGTTTTTGTATTGAGCTTTTGATTGATCTCTTCCGAATTTTGCTGAGAAATAAATAGCGGCAGTTGCAGCTATTGCTTGCGCCCAAGCAGCCCAATCACTAGGACTCCACGATTTTAAGCACATTTTACCATCCTCAAATTAACAATAAATTCGAGCATACATTAAAACACTCAGAGCGTCGCGTAACACGACGCTTATCCTTCCTAGTTCGATGCCTAATTTGGGAGTCGACCATCTGTCGATGAATCACAGCCGCCAAAAGGCGCCAGATCAAGCCAGTAAAGTCGCTGCTTATATCGCGGGAAAATTGACGTAGAATTAATACAATGAAAAAACTGTTTATTTACAGTCACTTAGAGCTTTGAAAATCCGCGTGTCGGCGGTTCGATTCCGCCCCCAGCCACCACTAATTAAGCCCACAAATGTGGGCTTTTTTTATATCTTCAAGTTTGTAGAATTCCTACAACTTCTCACTGTGTTCAAGAGCCTCTAAGGTACCGAAAATACAAAGTGGGAATGCTTAAATCTAGTCCTACCTCTGCTCGATACTAGTTGTATCCTGTTGATGCTGTTTAAAACAACAATCCGAAACTATTGATACAGTCTTATGTATAGGAAATTATAAAATCACTAAATTTCAATTGTATGACTGTTTAGCCTAAAGTCTCAGATCGGAGATTCTTGATTTTGCGATTCTCAAATGCTCGCAAACCAAAGAAAGTTAATATCCCAATTAGAATCATGACCACAACAAAACTGCCATAAGCAATAGGCCATGGAATACCGCTCGTCATCATTGAGAACTCTGACATACCACCAATACCAGCCAAGATATTAACTGGCATAAAAACTACACTTATGATGGTTAATCTCTTGAGGTCAATATTCTGGTTAACGTTCAAGAAACCAACCGTTGCATCCATTTGGAAATTAATCTTATTAAACAAGAAGGAAGTGTGGCCATCTAACGATTCAATATCTCGCAGAATTTCACGAACATCATCATGCTGTTCGCTAGACAAAAGTCTACCACGCATCAAGAATGACAATGCATTTCGTGTATCTAAGACGTTGCGTCGAATCCGACCATTTAAATCCTCTTCTTCAGAGATCGCGGTCAAGATTTTTGCAGCTTGATTATTGGTGATATGAGATTTGAATACTTGTTTGCCAACTTTTTCTAGGTTTGAATAAATATCTTCTAAAGCATTAGCTGAATATTCAACATCAGCTGCATATAGATCGAGTAGAACGTCTTTGGCTTCCGATACGTAACCTGCTTGGGCTCTAGCACGAAGTCGTTGAAGTCTAAAAACAGGCAACTCTTCATTTCTGACTGAGAATAAGGTATTTCCTGTAAGTACAAATGCAACAGTAATGTTTCGAGACTCATCACTGCGGTCTAACAAGAAATCTGAATGCAAATGAACTTCACCATTATCTTCAACATAAAAACGAGCACTGGTCTCAAGGTCAGTTAAATCTTTGGGATTTGGAACATCAACACCAAAAATTTCTCTTGCCCACTCTAGTTGTTCGTCTTCAGGAGTTACTAAGTCAACCCATATGGGATTCGCCTTAGCTAGATCCTTTTTGCTATAAATTGGGATTTGGCGTAAACGACCTTCGTGTAAATCAAAAACTCTTAGTACAGTGCTTTGAACAGGCGGCTTTGATTCTGTAACTAGCTCAACACGCATATCATCAGACACATCCAATAAAACTTCGTCTCTTCGTTCATCAGCGACTAACTCCCAAACTACATTTCGTTCGCTCTCGGTAAGCACTTCTAGTGCATTCGCCACCTCTTTATTTGAAAGTTTCCCAATAAACTTTTGCAAATCAACAGCGTTCTGCTTATGAACAATCGACTCAACCAATTCTTGACGAGGCATATCTTGACGATGAACCAAACCCTCAACAAGCTTTTGTCGCGAAAGTAAGTTTCTAATGGCCATTAGTTGATTTTCTGTTTGGCTTTTATCAGTCATTGTATTAATTTCGATTAAGGGATTTTTAGCTTTGGATGTTGCCATTGTAATTCTTTGAACTGAAAAATAGGATGTTGATTGGGAGCTATTTTCAAAATTTATTAAATGACATTTTAATAATAATTTGTAATAAATAATTCTGGGTGATGTTCTGAAAAGGTCATTAATATTCAGCTACTTTTTATCTACAACTTTTAGCGATAAATTAAATGCATATAAAAAAGCAAACGAAATATACCTCGATCAAGTAAAGCAACTTGAATTAGAAGATGAACATCTTCAAGAATGGCGTACAAAATTTTCTCAAATTAGAGGGAAGTTTAACGAGAAAAACAAGGGAAAATAACAATCTCAAAGCGTCGTTTAAACGACGGTTAAAGGCCAGTTCAATCACACACTTTCCCTTAGAAATTTCCAGTGAATTTTGCGTCATTTTTGACTTCCCTGATCATTCAGTGGAATGCTGAGCAGCCTTTTTATTGCTTATTTTAGCTGGCTATATATTCAGCCAATCTAATCATATTGCAAGTGTAGCCATATTCGTTGTCGTACCATGCAATGACTTTTACAAAGTTAGGGTCTAGCATGATGCCTGCTTCTGCATCGAAGATTGAAGCATATTTTTCACCACGAAAATCAGTAGACACAACTTTATCATTTGTAAAACCTAGTACGCTCTTTAATTCGCCACTTGTTGAAGCTCTACTCATGGCTGTGATAATTTCTTCGTAGCTTGTGTCTTTATCTAGCTCACAAGTTAAATCAACTACGGAGACATCAGAAGTGGGCACTCGAAAAGCCATCCCAGTAATTTTCTTGTTTAACCCTGGAATTACTTTGCCGACGGCTTTCGCGGCTCCAGTGGAAGATGGAATGATGTTCTCTAAGATGCCTCGCCCACCTCGCCAGTCTTTAGCGGATAACCCATCAACAGTATTTTGTGATGCAGTGGTGGCGTGCACGGTCGTCATCAAGCCACGCTTGATTCCAAAGTTATCGTTTAGCACCTTAGCAATTGGCGCTAAGGCATTGGTGGTACATGAAGCTGCAGATATGATGGCTTCATTTTGGTATGTTTGATGATTAACACCATAAACAAAAATAGGTGTTTGGTCTTTTGCTGGAGCTGATTGCACTACCTTTTTTGCCCCCGCGGTGATGTGTTTTTGGCAAGACTCTTGGGTTAAAAATATACCTGTACATTCCAGCACAACATCTACACCCAAAGCCTTCCAATCAACTAATGCCGGGTCTCTTTCGGAGGTGAGCCTAATCTGTTTGCCATTAATGATTAAGTTGTCATTTTCGATTAAGACCTCGCCTGTAAAGCGACCATGAACTGAATCGTATTTAAGCATGTAAGCCAAGTAGTCTGGTGTGAGCAGGTCGTTAATACCAACAACCTCAATTTTATTAAAGTCTTGAATAGCTGCTCGAAGTGCCATTCGGCCAATACGCCCAAATCCATTAATTGCTAACCTAATCGCCATGATTTATTGTCCCTTATTAGCCTGTATTTCTAAGGCCGGATGCGATGCCATTAATTGAAAGTTGAATCGCAATTTTTGTATCTTCTGTTGCTTGTCCGTGCCGATACTTTTTGAGTAAAGCAATTTGTGAGTAGTTAAGTGAGTCAAGGTAAGGCAGCCGATTCTGAATGGATTTGGCTAAAACAAGATTGCTAGTCAAGCGCTTATCTGTATTCATAATCAGATTGATGGCATTGAGTGTCTTTAAATATTCACGCTCTATCTTAGAGAAAATCTCTTCTCTTAATGTTTCATCATTTACTAAGTAAGAATATTGCTTGGCGATTACTAAGTCTGTTTTTGCCAGCACCATATCAAGGTTGGCAATCAGCGTTTTAAATAGCGGCCATTCTTGATACATTTCGCGCATCAACTCTATTTTTGTAGCTTGATTACCTGAGTTCAAGAAATCTTCAATGGCTGAGCCGACTCCGTACCAGCCTGGCAAAAGCAAACGACATTGTCCCCAAGAGAAGCCCCAAGGGATAGCACGTAAATCTTCAATTTTCTGTGTGGCTTTTCTTGAGGTTGGACGGCTGCCAATATTTAACTGCGCAATTTCATTTAACGGTGTGGCTGAAAAGAAGTAGTCAGCAAAACCCGGCGTTTCATAAACAAGATGTCTATATGCCGTCATGGCTGAAGTTGAGAATCCTTCCATGACGATTTCGTAAGATCGTCTTTTGCGGGCAACTAACTCATCCTGCGGAAACAAGCTTGCGTCTATTGTTGCTGCGACTAATGTTTCCAAATGTGGCTTGCCTGTTTTAGCGCTGGAGTATTTGTTCGCAATAATCTCGCCTTGTTCGGTGACGCGAATTTGTCCGTTGACAGTCCCATGTGGTTGACTGAGTATCGCATCGTAAGATGGTCCACCACCCCTGCCGACAGTTCCGCCTCGACCATGAAATAGTCTTAGTTTTACTTTGGCTTGATTAAATAATTCCACAAGTGAGATCTCAGCTTTATATAACTCCCAGTTTGAAGTCAGAAATCCACCATCTTTATTACTATCCGAGTAGCCCAACATAATTTCTTGTTGATTACCTTGATGACGAATGAGATGGCGAATACCCATTAAGCTAAGCCACTCGCCCATAATCGGCGGCGCGTTTCTTAGGTCTGTAATAGTCTCGAACAATGGAACAATATTGAGATCCATTTGAATTTTGGCTGAGCCCCAAACACCCCTTAATAAACCGGTTTCTTTTTGGAGTAAGGCGACCTCTAATAAATCGGAAAGGGTTTCTGTATGTGAAATGATGTAATGGCGAATAGCGTATTTGCCAAAAATGCTTCGGATATCTCTTGCGCTGTTCAGAATATCCATTTCAGATTGGACAAGCTCGGAATAACTTTGGAATTGCGAAAATAAAAGTCGAGGCTGTTTGAGCTCGGATAAAAGTAGTTCTACTTTCTCAGCTTCACTTAATTTAGCGTATTCAAATTCAAAACCAGCTTTAAGCAGAAGTTCGCCAATGACTTGCTCGTGCACGTCCGATGACTGCCTTAAATCAACTGTGGCAAGATGAAATTGGAATGTGCCAACCGCTTTGATGAGCTTGCCTAAACGAGGATAAATCATCTCTTCGCCCTGATTTACTCTTAATGAGCGTGCGATGACGTTTAAATCAGTCAATAATTCTTCAGCTTCTGAGTAAGGCTTGCACTCATCGTGTGCTATACCAAGTTCGCCGGTGATGACAGTTTTTGTCGCCATCACCCGCATGTATATTTTTTTCAAAGCCAAGCGATAGTATTCATCACTTCGGTGTTGTGGAAGCTGATGATCGAACTTTGTTAAGTTAATGACTTCTTCACTTATATTCGCCCTGAGGGAAGAAACCGCAAGCTCTCGGCCTAGGCTATCAATCTCTTGAAGGTAGAAATTAAGCACTTTAGTAGACTGCTTATCGAAAGCTGTTGCTAATGTGCTGGAGTTAACAAATGGGTTCCCATCTCTGTCTCCGCCAATCCATGAACCCATTTGAATAAAATTTGGTAATTCGTAATCTGGCTTTTGCATTACTGCTTTAAGGTCTAGTTCGAGGTCTTGCAGTATTTCAGGAATCGCATTGAGGAACGTTTTTTCATAAAAGCTTAGAGCATTATCTATTTCATTCGAGACTGTGAGCCTGGAGAAGCGCAACATGCGGGCTTGCCACAATGCTGAAATTAAGCCTTGAATAATTAGGTCGTGACGTTTAATTTCTTTTTTTGAAGTGAGTGTGACGCGCTGAGCGAGGTGCTCGGCAATTTGATCCTCAATATCTAAAATGCTCTTTCTTTGAACTTCTGTAGGGTGTGCAGTAAGCACCGGTGAAATTAAAGCTTCTTGGAAAAACGTTTCAATCTTATCAATACTTAATTCATTTTCTAGAATTTTTGAAAGGCTGAATGAGAGCTTGCCCTCGGAAGCTTCATCTTCAGCAAGTCTTGCTAATTGTTGTGCATATAAATCTTCGGCTATATTGAATAAATGAATGAAATAGCTAAATGAGCGAACGATACAAACAATTTGATCGGATGTTTGTTCATTTAAGACTCCCATAAGGCTTTCACTGGAGTTCTTATTGCTCTTACCGTTG
The DNA here is from genome assembly GCA_903870165.1 of uncultured Methylophilaceae bacterium. Taxonomy (GTDB): domain Bacteria; phylum Pseudomonadota; class Gammaproteobacteria; order Burkholderiales; family Methylophilaceae; genus Methylopumilus_A. The sequence goes on from CAIQBW010000033.1 coordinate 163,173, forward strand.
AGACTTTCAACTTTGTACTGAACACTTTTTATGAGGTTGAATGTTTCTTCACCATCTTTTGTGAGGATTGCTTTGTCCAATACCCTAGCAAAATAGCGTATATTTTCTTGCATCATCAATTCATAGTTGGTGCCCATATCAAACCCCATAAAAAGCTTTTGTTTGCTCAGGCATATATAAGCAACAACCAGACCAAATAGATTTTTAGTTGATATTTTGATTTTTTCTTTTTGAAGTGCATTACTAACTTGGGTGGTTCTTGATTAGCTATGTGAGCTAGATATTGCCACATCAAAAGTTCAGGATAATTTGGCACCTTTTTAGAACAAAAAGGATTCCTTGGTGCATATAGCTCTAAATGGAATCTAGGATTTTCAAAAGAGTTGATGCGAAATAGATCGGTAAAGCTTGCGCTTGAGGTTTTGAATTAGCGTAAAAGCTTCTTAGGTAAGGATTCGCATACCAAGTATTACAATAGAGTTGCGTGAAAAAGTAGCTATTTTTTCGTCCGAAATTTCAATTCAGACCTGATGCGTGGCTTTAACTCAAAAGGTCTCAGATCAAGAAGGTTGACAATCCCAAATATTTAAATGATAATCATTATCATTAAGTGAAGTAAAAAAATCCAGAAAGTTATTTTTAATGCGTTTGAAAAACAAAATAAAGCTATTGATTTTTATGGTATTAATTTATTTGCCATTAATTGTTTTTGCTCATAATTTTGACTCTGAAGATGCTTTGCCTAACGAAAACTCTTCTAACGTCGAGTCTTGGAATATTCATGCTCAGTTCACGCATACTACACAATGGCATCCGACTTTTGATACAAAGTGTGATGCAAATCAATTTTACTGCATGTCTGGAAGGGTTCAGCGCAAACAAACAAATGACGCTACTATTTATTTTGGGGCTAGATTATGGAGTGACGCTGAACTCTATATCAACACTGAGGTAGATGAAGGATTCGGACTAGGAGATACTCACGGGATTGCTGGATTCTCAAGCGGGGAATCTTATAAATTAGGTAAGCCTTATCCTTATATTCGAACCCAGCGATTTTTTATTCGCCAAACAATTAACTTAGGAGGAGAGGATCAGCATCTTGATTCACTTGCTAACCAGTTAGCTGGCAACCGTCAATCTGACAACCTTATATTAACTGTTGGTAAGTTCTCATTGGTAGATATATTCGATAGTAATACTTATTCACATGATCCAAGAAACGACTTTCTTAATTGGTCGATTGTTGATGCTGGTGCTTTTGATTACGCTGGTGACGCATGGGGTTATGTGTATGGAGTTGCAGGGGAGTTGAATAAAGGCGAATGGTCTTTTAGGGGGGCATTTGTAAATTTGTCGACTGAACCAGGTGCTGTTCATACTGATATGACCTTTAATCAATGGTCTACTGTTGGGGAGGTCGAAAAAAGATATGTTTATGAAGGTCATGAAGGAAAAATAAAGGTATTGGGATTTTTAAATCATGGCAGGATGGCAGATTATCGAGATGCCCTCGCACTTGGTGGGGTGCCAGACTTAAGCCTTGTTCGACATGATACTTCTAAAATTGGTATAGCAATTAATCTTGAACAATCTATATCATCAAATATTGGTCTATTTGCTCGTTTCAGTGTTAATGATGGAAAAAAAGAAACATGGGATTTCACTGATATCAATAAATCCTTTTCATTTGGGGCGTCTTTTAAAGGGGAAATATGGGGGCGCACCCTAGATAAAGTGGGCTTGGCATTAGCGAATAATGATCTCTCTGATGCAGCAAAAGATTTCTTTGAAAAGGGTGGAATGGGCGTACTTATTGGTGAAGGGCCTCATCTTAGGTACAGCTCCGAAAGAATTATGGAGGCATACTATTCAATCCATATGAAAGATTGGTGTAATGTAACTGTTGATTATCAGTACATTCAAAATCCTGCTTATAACCCCCAAAATCAAGATATATCTATCTTTGGGGTGAGAGTGCATTTTGCAATTTAGAAAATAAGTTTCAAAAAGTTAGAAGGCTTTTAGAAGTGAAAATTTTTTATATTTTAGTTGCTAATGCACCAACCATCTTTTAAGTTACTACACATCCAAATTACTCCATTGATTTTAGAGCGCTTTCAACAGCATATTTAACTGTTAATCCGTTTGTCGTGGGTTCGATCCCCGCACAGCCAAACAACTATTACAAAAGGGTTACGTGAAAACCTAGTTTTTTCGTCCACTCCTAAAAGTAGACTCAACTAACTTTTAATTGATACGGCAAATATGGAACAGGTCATAACCTATCTTATTTAAACGTCAAATTGTAGCCATCAAAAAAGCGCCCTTAAGGCGCCTCTTTGATCTTAACAACAAGAATTACTTGCCGACTGCTGCAATAACCTTGTCGGTAATATTAATTTTCTTGCTTGTGAATGCTGCGCCATTATACAAAATCAGGTCATAGCCTTCAGTCTGAGCAATTGAATCAATCACTTTATTAATTTGATCCTGAAATTTTTTCATTTCTTCATTTTTTCTAAGTGAGGCATCTTCATTCAATTCACGTTGTTTTCTCTCAAACTCTATTGAAAGATCTGAGATTTCTTTGGACTTAGTCTTTAAGTCAGCATCAGATAAGTTTTTAGCATCTTTATCTAAGGCACTTTGTTTATCACTGATTTTCTTTTTGGCTTGCTCAATTTGTGAAATGCGCGTTGAAAATTCGGATTGTAATTTCTTACCAATATCTAAAGCAGGCTGTGATTGCATAATTTGATTCAATTCAACGTAGCCAATTTTTAGATCTGCTGAAGCATTAAAAGAAATTAGTAAGGTACCTGCTACCAGAACTAACTTAATAAGTTTTTTCATTATTACCTCTATATTTAAATGGTTTTTTAGTGCTCTATCGTAACTTAGTCTAAGTCTATAGCGACAGATGCTTTAAACCTCATTGAATAAAATCTTTGTAAATACAAACTTTCTTGCTGTATTTACAATATCAAAAGCGCCCTAAGGCGCTTTGGGATTAACTACGAATTACTTAGCGGTTTTTTTGTGAGCTTGTTTTTTAGCATGATGTGCTTTGGCATGATGCGCTTTGGCTGGGGCAGTTTTAGCTGCTGTTTCAGTTGGAGCTGCTGGTTCGTCTGCTGCCAAAGCTGTAAAAGATACAGCCGAAAAAATACCTGCCGTTAGAATTGCTAATAATTTCTTCATTTATTGCCCCTTGTAATTAGAAATGACACTGCCCACTTATATTAACGGATTTGTAATGAATTGGGTTGACATGAGTCAATCACTTTAAACCAGCCGTCATTGTTGTGAAGGTTAGGCTGATTTTATACTTGTTCTATGTCACAGCCTCGCACAATAGGTTTACCATTCAGCTAATGGAGAAAATGCCGGATCGGCAATTAAGCAACGCTTACACAAAATCCAGGATATCCTCTTATCTAAACACAATATAAACCCAAACTAATTTGAAGATTAAACATGACCGAACACAATCACAGCCATACGCATCATCACCACAGCATTCCAAATGACTTCAGTAAGGCGTTTCTTATTGGCATACTATTAAATATCATCTTTGTAGCCATTGAGTCTTTTTACGGATTTAAGATTAACTCTCTAGCTTTATTGGCAGATGCAGGTCATAACTTTTCTGATGTGGTTGGACTTGTTCTTGGACTCGTTGGAGTATTCGCTGGAAAACTTAGATCAAATGATAGACATACCTACGGTTGGAATCGAGTAACCATTCTTGCCGCTTTTGCCAACGCATTACTATTGCTTGTTGCGATCGGATCATTAATATCTGAAGCCATAACGAGACTGAATAGTCCACTAGAAACTCAGGGGATGACTATCATGGCAGTAGCAGGAGTTGGCATCCTGATTAACGGAGCTACGGCCATGTTGTTTATGCATGGACGATCAACTGATTTGAATGTTCGCGGAGCTTTTATACACATGGCTGCAGATGCGTTAGTCTCAGCAGGTGTTCTTATTGCTGGAGCACTTTCCCTATGGTTTGGTTGGAGCCTGCTAGATCCAATCGCAAGTTTGTTGATTGCAGCTGTAATACTTATTAGTACATGGTCTCTGTTTCAGGAATCTCTTCACCTTCTTTTTGATGGCGTTCCAAAACAGGTTGAACTGCGCAAAGTAAGAAGCTTTTTAGAGTCTCTTGAAGGCGTAACTAATGTTCACGATTTGCACATATGGGCAATGAGCACTTCTCAAATAGCAATGACGGTGCATCTTGTCATGCCTAAAGGCTCTTCTGGAGATCATTTTTTAGAAGACATCGCCCATGAGCTACATCATAGATTTGAAATCGTGCACCCCACTATTCAAATAGAGCTAAATCAAGTTGAACACGGATGTCACTAGGGATTTAATTCCGCCCCCAGCCACCACTAATTAAGCCCACAAAAGTGGGGGGGGGTTACGTCTAAACTTTTACTGCTTAACTTCTTGCCCGTTCATGTAAGTACTTTTGTATTTAACACTGCCATCCTTATTCCACGCAGTTTCTGTGCCCTCTTTTTTGCCATCGATGAACTCACTTTGCACGCGCATTTGCCCATTTTCATACCACTGCGTGAAGCTTCCGTGCTCGCGCCCACCTTTGTAGTTGGCTTCTAGCTTTAGCTGGCCGCTTTCATACCACTGCTTCCAAACACCATCCTCTTTATCATCTGCATAGTTAGTTTGGATATATAGCGCACCACTTGCGTACCAAAAAGTTTCGAGCCCCTGCTTTTTACCTTTCTCAATGTGCACTTCATATTTAGGCTTGCCATCAGCATAATGTTCTTTTTGAGTGCCAGTAAAATTTTTATCGTAGACTGGTTGCGCGATTGCTGTAACTGCATAAGTAATAAAAACTAGCCAGCTTAATATTGCGTTGAATATTTTCATAAAATTTTTTGTTTTATTGAGGATGTTCTTTTGATGGCAAATACACTTTTTTGTTCCACGTTAGCTCGGAACAACAAAAAAGCCACACTAGGTGGCTTTTTATTTGTTATTCAAACAGACTTATTCAGCTGGCACAAAATCTGGCAATGGCGCTACGCCTTCAGGTAATGCTTCAGCAGAAATTGTTTCTGAAGCAGGTTCATCAGCATAAACAACAGGAACAGCATTTAAAGCAAATACAGCAATTAACAAAGCTAATACTTTCTTCATTCTTTTCTCCCAAAACTGTTTAAATGATTTTTTAAAAAACGCTCGAATAAGTCATAAGCGAACTAAATATTGCACCTATTTTTAGATATTGGCAATGATTCCTGAAGGAATCAAAAGCCTACCTTTTAAATGCGATTACCATCAACCCGCAGACCACCAAAGCAATTCCCAACCAGTCTTTAGTTACCGGCTTTTCACCTAAAAAAACAAATGCCAATATAGCAACGAAAACGATGCTAAATTTATCGACAACAAGCACTTTTGAAGCCTCTCCAATTTGAAGAGCACGGTAAAAACAAACCCAAGATGCCCCAGTAGCTAACCCTGATAAAAACAAAAAGAGCCAATTGTATTTACTGAGATTAAATGGATTGGCCCACTTACCAGTAAATTGGACAAACAGTGTTAAAAGCAGCAACACAATTGCCGTTCTAATCAACGTGGCCAAATCAGAATCAACCCCTTGAATGCCTACTTTAGCAAATATGGTGGTGAGTGCTGCAAATATCGCGGATAAGACAGCCCAAAATATCCATGATGATGCAACCATTATTCAACCTCCAGCATTACCTCATTGCGTCTTAAAAATGGGAGTGTCCAAGGCGGGTTGTATCTTGCCAGCTCTGGATTGCCGAGCACTTTTAGCTTCTTGTTATCAGTCCACTGTTTTAATTCAGCCACTTTTTTTTCCATCTTTTCTTCATCCACCAAGCCCGAAAATCGAATCACTGCAAACTTTTGACTCGATCTTTGCTTGATACTGACAAGCGGACTCTTGGGCTTGGGCAGTGTCTCTAAAGTATATTGGCTGGGCATCACAAAATATACTTTCCAGCCCTTACTCGCGTGCTGAACACCAACAGGTGAGGTCATGGATATTTTCTCGCTTTGCGGCTCTACTGATACTGGTGCTGTCATGCTTATTTTTTCAGACTTGCCAGACTGCACAGTGTTATTCCCAAAAATGAAGTCGGCGATGAGCCTAAAGCCTTTACTAGAGGCTTCACGCATATTGCCATCCACTACTACCTCAGCAATTATTTTGGGCGCATAGGCTCGCAACTCAAAAGCTTTATCTTTTTCAAGCAGTGTAAATTTCGGTTCTTCAATCGCCATGGCAGTGTTAGAAAAAACAAGTAAGGTAAAAAACCATAATATCATTCTATTTCTCGCTAATTTTTAATAAAAAAGGCAGCCTAAGCTGCCTTTATATAAACCAACTATTTTTTATTTCGTTTTATGCATGAAGTCATGCACTTCATCACGACTTACTGTGCCGTCTTTATCGGCGTCAATTACATCAAAGTTTTTATGCACTTTTTTCAATTTCTTCGCTTCACTTTTGGTCAAAGTGCCATCTCCATCTTTGTCTGCGGCCGCAAATTCCTTTGAGCGCTTTTCATGTAGTTTGTCATGTGCATTGTGTTTTTTACGCCCACAAACATTAAGCTCTTCTTTCGTTAAAGTGCCGTCTTTATCTGTGTCCATCACTTCAAATTTCTCGCCACAGACTACTTTAGCTTCTTCGCGGTCTAATGTGCCATCCTTATCTTTGTCGGCTTGTTCAAACGTTACTTTAGAATGCATTTTGCAATGCTCACCCATCCCATCATGGTCAGCAAAGGCTGTACTAGCTGTTGTAAACATCGCTGCAATCAATAATGTTTGGATTTTCTTCATTGCTTAATCTCCTGTAAATAAGTCACATCATTACGACTACACTTTACCATAGCAAGTTCAAACAAAATTGATACAAATCAATTGCTAGCAATTATGCTAACTAGGTAAATTTAAATCAAAACTTGACTTGAATAGTGGAAATGAATCTCCATTATTATCATATAATTCATTTTTTATATTTTGCATCAATTTACACAAAGAGGCAGTTTATGGCTAACTTCAAGCTGATTTATCAAAAATTTTTAAATCTTGCCAATGCGGTTGAAGAGCTCTCTGAGTTCCCAACCTTAGATCCAGTTGAACAAAAGATGTTAGCGCTACTTAGCAAATATTGGTCCGACAAACAAAAAATTACTGTAGTTGAAGCAATGCACATGACCACAGAAATCTCAACATCAACTATTTTTCGTTACCTAAAAAAATTACGTCAAAAGGGCTATATTGAGCTTGTTGTAGACGAAATGGACAACCGTGTTAAATATGTTTCAGCAACCGCTCAAACAGATAGTTACTTTAATAAAATGGGTAAGCTCATGCTTAAAGCCTCAAGCTAAAAGCTTTGAGTTGAACTAGGTCCGATGCATCAATTTTTCAATCACGCCAGAAATTCGGCGCTTTGTATTGCTGGCGTAGCGCTTGGATGGGTGTTGTTTTTTAAACTCAATGCTTATGTTTTCTCCTACTTTGAAAAAACAGAGTTCGTAAGTCTCGTTTTTATTCCTGCTGGCCTTCGTTTAGTTTCAGTACTTTTGTTTGATGAGCTGGGCGTATTAGGCTTATTTTTTGGCTCGCTTATCACTAGCCCAAGTTTTTCAACGAACATTAACGAAGCGATCTTGATTAGTTTGGTATCTGCACTCAACCCATACCTAGCGGTTCACATTACTAGGCGCTTATTAAAAGTAGATCATCTACTAACGCAACTTAGTGCAAAAGAGCTTGTATTGATGGGACTATTTTCTTCACTATTTAACTGCTTGAGTCATCACTTTTATTTCGAATTTGCAAACCTTAGAGCCTCATGGGCGGACTGTGAAAATATGTTTATTGGTGACATATTTGGCATCGGGATCATACTCACGCTCTTTGTGATTTGTTTAAAACTTATTAGAAAGTGTTCAGTGCAACCAGTAGAGCAGAAAAGTAACCAAATATAACTATGCGAAAATATAAAGACATTGAAGCAACTGAGCTCCAACCAATACTAGAAACCCAAAAAATATATCTTATTGATGTTCGTAATGACGATGAGATCGCCCGAGGCGTAATTCCAGGTGCAATCTATCTTACATTGTCATCTATTCCTTCTGTTGACTTATCGCCGCTTGAAAATCAAACTCTGGTTTTTTATTGCCACGCTGGGGTCCGTTCTGCAGAAGCGGCTGCATTTGTTGCTGACCAAATAGACGCCAACATTTATAACCTTCGCGGTGGTATCTTAGCTTGGGCGAATGCCGGTTTCGAACTGACCGATCTTAAATAAAACCATCATGATTTTTGACCAAGAACTCAACACGCGCGGTCTTAAGTGCCCGCTCCCAATTTTGCGTTGCAAAAAGGCACTCTCAGAATTACAGGCGGGCCAAATTCTCAAGGCATTTGCTACTGATCCAGGCGCGGTAAAAGACTTTCAAGCTTTTTGCAAACAAACAGGACACATCATGCTTTCACTAGAGGAAACAAAAGAAGGAGAGATGCCCGTGTTTGTTTTTCACATACAAAAAAAGGCGGGCTAGTTCTCACTAGACCGCCTTTCTGCAATTCACTTCACGAAACTTATTTAGCTAATTTTGCCAATTGTGCGCTGAGCTTATCTAAGCTCGCTGTAAATTCTGCAACACGAGCTTTTTCTTGCTCAACTACCGCCACTGGAGCGCGAGCCACAAAACTCTCATTAGTTAACTTTCCATTTGCCTTAGCAATTTCACCTGACAAACGTGCTATCTCTTTACCCAAACGATCTTTTTCAGCAGCGACATCAATCTCTATTTTAAGCATTAATCTAAAATCACCTGCCAAAGCCACTGGTGCATCTGCTTCAGGCAAATCAGCCACAATTTCAACATCTACAAGCTTAGCCAAGGCTTTTAAGTGCGGCGCATAGGCTAGTAACTTAGCTTCATCCCCCGCCGCAATCAATGGCACTTTAGTCGCAGGAGAAATATTCATCTCGCCACGCAAGCTACGACAAGCGTCAACAGACTCTTTTAACAATGCCACCCAGGATTCTGCGTCTTCATCAATCTTTTCAGGCTGAGCTTTAGGATAGGCTTCCAGCATAATACTCGGACCAGTGCGGCCACTCATTTTGCCGATAGTTTGCCAAATTTCTTCAGTAATGAATGGCATCACGGGGTGAGCCAGTCGAAGAATGGTTTCCATCACGCGAAGTAACGTACGACGTGTTGCACGTTTTTCAGCATCTGACCCTTGCTGAATTTGTACTTTCGCAAGTTCTAGATACCAATCGCAATACTCATCCCAGACAAACTTATAAATGCTTTGTGCGACGTTATCGAAACGGTAATCTGCAAAGCCTTTTTCAATATCAGCTTCCACACGTTGCAATAAACTCACAATCCAACGATCCGCTTGCGAGAAGCTCAAATAGCCTTCTGGCTGAGTACTACATTGCTCTAAACCACAGTCTTGACCTTCAGTGTTCATCAACACAAAGCGGGTTGCATTCCATAATTTATTACAGAAGTTACGGTAGCCTTCGCAGCGTTGCATATCAAACTTGATATCACGACCAGGGCTGGCAAGGCTAGCGAAAGTAAAACGTAATGCATCTGTACCAAAAGCAGAAATACCGTCAGGAAATTCTTTACGCGTTTTCTTTTCAATGCTTTCTGCTTGTTTAGGATTCATCAAGCCAGTCGTACGTTTCTTTAATAACTCTTCAAGCGAAATGCCATCAATCAAATCAATTGGATCAAGCACGTTTCCTTTTGATTTAGACATTTTTTGGCCCTCTGCATCGCGGATTAAGCCATGTACGTAAACATCTTTGAACGGAATTTTTCCTGTGATGTGCTTGGTCATCATCACCATACGCGCCACCCAGAAGAAAATAATGTCGAATCCGGTCACCAGCACAGACGAAGGCAAGTATTGTTGAAGCGCAATATTGGCCGCGTCTTTCACTTCGTCGCCCGTCCAATCTAATGTTGAGAAAGGCCAAAGTGCTGATGAGTACCAGGTATCGAGTACATCATCGTCACGTTTTAGATTGCCTGTGTAACCACCTTTAGCGGCCAAAGCTTTTGCTTCGGCTTCGTCATGTGCAACATACACTTTGCCATCATCACTGTACCAAGCTGGGATTTGATGTCCCCACCATAATTGGCGAGAAATACACCAGTCTTGAATATTGTTAAGCCATTGGTTATAAGTATTGACCCAGTTTTCTGGGTAAAACTTAATCTCACCAGAAGCCACAACATCAACCGCTTTTTGCGTGATGCTTTTGCCATCTGCAGAGGGCTTACTCATTGCCACAAACCATTGGTCTGTCAGCATCGGCTCAATCACGACACCAGTACGGTCGCCGCGCGGTACTTTTAGTTTATGTTTATCAACCTTGACTAAATAACCTTGTGCTTCTAAATCAGCAACAATTTGTTTACGTGCAGCAAAGCGCTCTAAGCCTTGATATTTTTTAGGTGCTGCCTCGTTTACAAAACCTTCTAGGTTCAAAATACCAATCATCGGCAAGCCATGACGTTGACCAACCGCATAGTCGTTAAAGTCATGTGCTGGCGTGACTTTTACCACACCGGTACCAAATTCTTTATCCACATAATCATCAGCAATAATCGGGATTTCACGGTCGCATAAAGGTAGTTTTACTTGCTGACCAATGAGATGCTTATAGCGCTCATCCTCAGGATGGACCATGACAGCGACGTCACCCAACATAGTTTCTGGGCGCGTTGTTGCAACGGTTAGTTGGCCAGAGCCGTCCGCTAATGGATAATTAATGTGCCACATTGAGCCATCTTCTTCTTCAGAGATGACTTCCAAATCAGAAACAGCTGTACCAAGTTTCGGGTCCCAATTCACCAAGCGCTTACCGCGGTAAATCAAGCCTTCGTTATACAAACGCACGAAACTTTCAGTGACTACTTTATTGAGGCCCGCATCCATGGTGAAGCGCTCACGCGACCAGTCAGGCGACGTGCCTAAACGACGCATTTGCTTAGTGATTGTGCCGCCTGAGTATTCTTTCCACTCCCAAACTTTTTCTAAGAATTTCTCACGGCCTAAATCATGGCGGCTAACGCCTTGCGCATCTAATTGACGCTCAACAACGATTTGCGTGGCAATCCCTGCATGGTCAGTACCTGGTTGCCAAAGGGTGTTGTCGCCGCGCATACGATGATAACGCGTTAAGGCATCCATAATGGTTTGGTTAAAACCATGGCCCATGTGCAAAGTGCCAGTCACATTGGGTGGAGGAAGCAGGATACAGAAATTATCTTGCTTTGTAGTGTCTAATCCCGCGGCGTAATAGCCTTGGCTTTCCCAAAACTCATACCACTTACTTTCAAGGGTTTTTGGGTCAAAAGATTTTGCAAGTTCGCTGCCTGTCGCCGTATTGTTTTGTTGGGTGTCTGTATTCATGCTGCAATTTTAACATAAGGCCTTGTATCAGCCATATCCGCTTTAGGGCGCCACTCAAAAATTAGGATGTTTGGTTAGTGCGTGCCGCAGACTGGGCACTTTTGATCTTGACTAAGTTTAATCGTGCGCCACTCCATCGCGAGCGCATCCAGTAGCAGCAATCGCCCCTCTAGGCTCGTACCGATATTTATTAATAATTTCATCGCTTCAGCAGCTTGCGCTGTGCCTATCATGCCGACAAGCGGTGCGAAGACGCCATTCTCTGAGCAGCGCATCTCCGCATCGGTACCATCGTCTGGGAACAGGCAGTGGTAACAGGGGCTCGTCTGATGCCTAAAATCAAATACGGTGACCTGGCCCTCAAAACCAATCGCCGCGCCTGAGACCAGCGGCTTTTTATGTTCATGACATAGTCTATTAAGGGCATAGCGCGTCGCAAAGTTATCTGAACAATCTAGCACCACGTCCGCACCTAGAATCAAGGCCGACATGCTTGCCTCGGTTGATTTTTCTTGTACCGTATTGACGACCACTTCAGGGTTGATCGCCTTAATGGTCTGCTGAGCGGAAGCAGCTTTATTCATGCCCACTGAGGACGTGGTATGGATGATTTGACGCTGCAGATTAGTTAAATCCACCTCATCAAAGTCACAAATGGTTAAAGTGCCAACACCGCCCGCGGCCATGTATAAAGCTGCTGGCGAGCCTAGTCCGCCAGCACCAACGATCAGCGCATCGCTTTTAGTTAGGGCCTCTTGTCCTTCATAAGCGATAGAAGGGAGCAGGATGTGGCGGCTATAGCGGAGGAGCTGATTGTCGTTCATGTGCTGAATTTTACCAGCAAGCGTTAACCATACTAAGCACTAATCTTTGACGTTATAAAAATATCGCTGAGAGCCAAGCCAGGCATGGCTTAGAGCAAGATTGGGTTTGTTTTGTAGAATCGGCATATTTTTAGATCTACCGAACTCAAAAATATCGCTGTAAGCCAATAGTAGTCTTTGATTCCAAAGGTTTGGCTTTGTTTTGTAAAAACGGTTATTTTTTACTATCTGAATCTGCAATATATTCAAATAAGTCCTGTATCCCACAATCCAAAAAAGCACAAAGCTTATCTATAGTGTCCATATCCACTCGAGTAGCTGTCTCTTCATAAAGCAACGTAATTGCATTCCGATGAACACCTATAGCTCTAGCCACATCAGCTATTCTTAATTTTTTCTCGCCCATGATGCGAGACAAATGACATTTAATCAAAAAGACTCCTTTTTCATCCTGGATGAAAAAAAGTATTGCTGAGTGCAATATTTTCATCTAGAATTGCATTTAGAATGAGATTTGTTTATGCAAAGTAACAATTATTCATTCTACATTAATTCTAATAACCAAGGAGAACGAGATGGGAAAGAATCGTGCAAGAAACTATGAGTGGGCAACGGTGGAGTATGAACAGGGTTCGTATGATGTATGTGTCTGCATGGTGTTTGAACAGGTGGATGAGATAAGACCGGTAGATAGTGAGATCAATATTATTGAGCTCATGGATAGAAAGAGTATTGAGTGGATGTATGAGAAAGCGATGGAAGAGATTCATGCGAATTTAAATGCACCCCACTTCAAGGATATGTCTCAGATTGAGTACTTGATTGATGAGGGAATTGAAGGTCCTGTTCTAGATGAGAAGGCAGCTTGAGGCGGAGGGATTGAATATGCATTACACAGAGCTGAGGAAGATTAACGTCAATGACTATATCGAGCGTAAGAACGGCTTAGCGTATCTGTCATGGTCTTGGGCGGTGGATCAGTTATTACAGTTAGATGAGAGTGCTTCTTGGGAGTATGCAGAGCCTAAAGTGTTTGGAGAGACCATGATGGTGTTCTGTACGGTGCATGCGTTTGGTAAATCTAGAACAGCGCAATTACCTGTGATGGACTTTAGAAATAAAGCGATAAATAACCCAGATGCGTTCTCAGTCAATACAGCCATGCAAAGATGCTTAGCGAAAGCGATATCACTGCATGGACTTGGGATGTATATCTATGCAGGAGAAGATCTGCCCATGGTGGAGATGAAAGAAAGTGAAGCAAAGGAAAAGAGCGAAGTAATAAAGAAAGATAAAGCAGCAAACGAAGATCAAATAAAAGCAATCGTCAAAGCCCCTAAAGAATCGATCACACCAACGGCAGGCGCACTTGAAGCATTCAACACGGATGAAAAAGACTTGCTAAATAGAATCGCAGAGGAAGTCACAGAGCTTGTACAACTCGAAGAATTAAGGCTCGCGCATGAGCGCTGCGAACAGCTCTCGAACGATGAGAAAGTCGCGCTATGGAGCTTGCTTGATAGCAGGACGAGAAGTGCACTTAAGAAATACAAGAGGGTTTAATGCCCAGCTTTTTCTTCTGCAAGCGCCTTCAACATGTCGGCGATCTCCCACTCGCAGCCACCGCAGCCCGAGAGCGCACCCGTCCGCCGAGAGATGGCCTCGGCATCTAGGCCCTGCTCCAATAGAGAGCGGACCTTTGCACGCGTGGTGCCACTGCACATGCAAACCACCTCGTCCTCATCGTTAATTTTTTCTGCACACATGCGGTTGAATTCTATATGCAAAACACTTGCCAATCCAATAGCATTTCTTAATTATTAGCTACATTCTTTAGATGGTTGGCTAGCCGAAAGTCGCGCCTATAAACACCAAGATATGCGCGATTAACTTCCTGAAATAATTTGAAAAGTTGGGGTGGCTGATGGGGCTCGAACCCACGACAACTGGAATCACAATCCAGGGCTCTACCAACTGAGCTACAGCCACCATAAAGCTGGATTTGTATGGCCTGCCCGACAGGAATCGAACCTGTAACCCCCAGCTTAGAAGGCTGGTGCTCTATCCGGTTGAGCTACGGGCAGATTGTCGGACAATCTTAATACAAATTATTGGGACAAAAACTGGTCGGGGTGGAGAGATTTGAACTCCCGACATCCTGCTCCCAAAGCAGGCGCGCTACCAGGCTACGCTACACCCCGAGGGGCGAGATTATCTCGCATATTATTCTAAAGGTCAATTCTAAAATTGACGAATAGCCTGTTAAAATAGTATTTTTTTAGATATCCACAAAATATATATCATATGTCGGCTCAAATCATTAGCGGTAAAGCAATTGCTGAGGACATGCTTAACAGCATTAAATCGCGCATCGATCAACTTGTGAGTGCTGGCAAGCGCGCACCATCTCTCGCGGTCATCTTAGTTGGTGCTGATCCAGCATCTAGAATTTATGTGCGCAACAAACGATTGGCGTGTGAAAAAGTTGGCATTCATTCGATTGCTTACGACCTAAGCCCTGACATTAAAGAAGCTGAGCTATTTGCACTTATTCAAAAGCTTAATGATGATGATTCAATTGACGGCATTCTTGTGCAGTCTCCTTTGCCATCACATATTGATGAAAAATTGATTATTGAACATATCAGTGCCAGCAAAGATGTGGATGGTTTCCACCCATACAATATCGGTCGCTTAGCAGTCCGTCAGCCAACACTTCGCTCATGCACACCATTTGGTGTCATTAAAATGCTCAACAGCGCCAACATCCCTCTTAAAGGTCTAGATGCAGTCGTGGTAGGCGTATCTAATCATGTTGGCCGCCCAATGGCATTAGAACTCCTACTAGCAGGTTGTACGGTGACTTGTTGCCATCGTCATACCAAAGACTTACAAGGCAATATTGCTCGCGCTGATTTGGTGGTCGCTGCGGCAGGAAAAGCAGGCCTCATTAAGGGTGAATGGATTAAGCCTGGCGCGATTGTTATAGATATAGGTATTAATCGTTTAGATAACGGTACAATTTGTGGTGATGTCGATTTTGAGGCGGCCAAAGAACGTGCCGGCTGGATCACGCCTGTACCAGGCGGTGTTGGACCAATGACTGTCGCAACGTTGATGGAAAATACTTTATTAGCCATGGAGTTACGTGGCGCATAAATAACATTAATGATTGATTTAACATCTTTGCATACATGATGCAATGCGTGTACACTTTGCACCGCCTTAATTTTATGTTAATGGCAATTAAGTCAACCATCATTTAAATCTTCAAGGTATACATGGCTGAAATCACAAAACAATTTGTTCCTTATGTAGCAACAGCTGATGAGGAATACATGAATGATAAGCAACTTGCTCATTTCACGACTATTCTGAATGACTGGAAAAATGAGTTAAGTCAAGATATCGACCGCACCGTCCACACTATGCAAGACGAAGTGACGATGTTTGCTGATCCCAATGATCGCGCAAGCCAAGAGTCAGACATGACTTTAGAACTTCGCAACCGTGACCGCGAACGCAAACTGATTAAAAAAATCGAAAGCACCTTGAGAAAAATTCAAGAGCATGAGTATGGCTATTGCAACGGCTGCGGCATTGAGATTGGTCTGAAACGTCTCGAAGCTCGCCCTACCGCGACACTCTGTATCGACTGCAAAACGCTAGATGAAATGCGTGAAAAACAAGTCGCCAAATAATCAGTGTCGTTAAGTAAAAACAAAAAGGCCCGAGCAATCGGGCCTTTTTTTATTAACTACCGTACGACGAATTACTCGGCAGCTGGTGCTTCTGTCGTTGCAGGTGGATCAATCAAAGCCTTCATGCTCAAACGCACACGACCTTTCTCGTCCGCTTCAACCACTTTCACTTTTACAATTTGACCTTCTTTTAAGAAGTCACCCACAGCATTCACACGTTCGTGTGCGATTTGTGAGATATGCAATAAGCCATCTTTACCTGGTAACAATGAAACAATTGCACCAAAGTCTAATAACTTAATGACTGGACCTTCATATACTTGGCCAATTTCAACTTCCGCAGTAATCGCTTCGATGCGTTTTTTAGCTTCTTCGCCGGCTTCAGCACTTACGCAACCAATTTTGATGGTGCCGTCATCTTCAATATCGATCGTTGCGCCAGTTTCTTCAGTCAACGCACGAATCACAGCGCCGCCTTTACCAATCACATCACGAATCTTCTCTGGATTGATCTTCATTGTGATGATACGTGGTGCAAATGCTGACAACTCAGTACGTGAAGTATCCATAGATGACTTCATGATGCCCAAGATGTGCATACGGCCTTCTTTTGCTTGTGACAATGCCACTTGCATAATTTCAGCCGTAATACCTGTGATCTTGATGTCCATTTGAAGTGCAGTAATACCATCTTCCGTACCGGCTACTTTAAAGTCCATATCGCCCAAGTGATCTTCATCACCCAAGATGTCGGTTAGCACAGCAACGCGGTTGCCTTCTTTAATTAAACCCATTGCGATACCAGCAACGTGTGATTTCACTGGCACGCCAGCATCCATCAACGCCAAGCAACCGCCACAGACTGAAGCCATTGAGCTTGAGCCGTTAGATTCTGTAATTTCAGAAACGATACGGATGGTGTAACCGAAGTCCTCTTGTGAAGGTAATGCAGCAATCAAAGCACGTTTAGCTAAACGGCCATGACCAATTTCACGACGTTTTGGTGTACCAACGCGACCGGTTTCACCAGTAGCGTATGGAGGCATGTTGTAATGCAACATGAAACGGTCGTTGTAAGCACCTTCAAGCGCATCAATTGTTTGCTCATCGCGACCTGTGCCCAATGTTGCTACAACCAACGCTTGTGTCTCACCACGCGTAAA
This sequence comes from uncultured Methylophilaceae bacterium, assembly GCA_903870165.1. Lineage (GTDB taxonomy): Bacteria > Pseudomonadota > Gammaproteobacteria > Burkholderiales > Methylophilaceae > Methylopumilus_A. The sequence goes on from CAIQBW010000033.1 coordinate 180,351, forward strand.
TAATGCTGAGCCATGGGTACGTGGCAATACACCTGTACGGATTGTAATAGGACGCACTGTGCGTGTATCACGGCCATCAATACGTGGCTCACCATTCAAGATTTGGCTACGAACAACTTTCGCTTCTAAATCAAAGAATGCTGATTTAATTTCGTTTGCTTCTTGAGTAGAGGTCTCTTCAGTAATTAATTCTGAGATCACGCGATTTTTGATTTCATCTAGCTTGGTTGAGCGCGCGCCTTTTGATTTGATTTGGTAAGCTGCATTAATATCAGCATTCGCCAATGCAGTAACTTTTTCAATCACAGCTGTGTTTGGCTCTGGTGGTGTCCAGTCCCAAGCTTCCTTACCAACTTCTGCTGACAATTCGTTGATCATGTTGATCACCGCTTGCATTTGCTCGTGGCCGTAGACAACCGCACCCAACATCACATCTTCTGGCAATTCTTTCGCTTCTGACTCAACCATCATCACCGCGCTTGCTGTAGCAGCAACAACTAAATCTAACTCAGTGTCTTTCATTTGTGTTGCTGATGGATTGATGATGTATTCACCATCAATGTAACCAACACGTGCCGCACCTAATGGGCCGTAGAACGGAATACCTGAAATTGCCATCGCTGCTGATGCACCGATAATGGCAGGAATATCTGGATCAATTTCGCTGTCTGATGACATAACAGTCGCAACAACTTGTACTTCATTGTAAAACGCTTCTGGGAATAAAGGACGTAGTGGACGATCGATTAAACGTGATGTCAGTGTTTCTTTCTCTGAAGGACGGCCTTCACGCTTAAAGAAACCGCCTGGGATTTTACCTGCAGCGTATGTACGTTCTTGGTAGTCAACAGTCAAAGGGAAGAAGTCTTGACCCGCTTTAACTTCAGTTTTACCGACAACAGTCACCAAAACCGCTGTGTCGCCATAAGTTACCATCACAGCGCCGTCTGCTTGGCGTGCAATTTCACCTGTTTCGATGGTGAGCTCATGCGCACCGTATTGAATACTCTTTTTTACTTTATTAAACATTTGTCTTCCTTTTTCACATTAATGTTCATTATTTACAACCCTAATAATGAACAACGATAGATGGCATGACGCCACTTTGGTACAACAAAAAAGCCAAAAGCACTACGCTGATACGTAATGCTTCTGGCTTTTTATTCAACTGCAAAAATCGTATATCGCTTTTTGCAAAAACTTATTTACGAATACCTAAGCGTTCAATCAAAACTTGATAACGGCTTAGATCTTTGCCTTTTAAATAGTCTAACAAACGACGGCGTTGGCTAACCAAAGCTAGCAAACCACGACGTGAGTGATTGTCTTTTTTGTTAGATTTAAAGTGTTCTGTTAGGTAAGTGATACGTGCAGTTAACAATGCAACTTGCACTTCTGGACTACCTGTATCAGCTGGAGCGCGTTGAAAGTCTGCGACGATCTTAGCGGTATCTTGCGTGGTCATTGCCATCTTTATATTTCCTTTTAGTTAGCGTCAATGCAAAAGCAGGGAATCCGCGAATGCATTCATTTACGACTCGGACGCGCATTTTATCCGTAAGCTAGTGATTTATCAAGCAGAATTAAGAAAAATCTCGCATTAATCGTTTAGGTGCGATTTTTCCATCATCTTGTAAAAAGCCCAAACCTAAAAAACGCGCGTCTTCATCAAACAATCGCATTTCACCATGTGGGACTCTGCCTGAAACCCAGACTGCTTGGCCTTGCATCAAGTAATGCGCTGCGTCAGCATTAAGCGTCACCGATGGCAAATAGGCGATAGCCGAGTCGATGGGCAACAGTAATGACTGAAGCGCTTCAACTGGCGTATCTTTTATCTTTTCTTCTAACTGCTCGATTGTGATGGCATCGGCTAATTCGTAGCCAGCAGTTTCTATTCTTCGCAAACCAATCAAATGCGCGCCTGAGCCAAGCGTATTACCAATATCTTCGGCGAGGGTACGGATATATGTCCCCTTGCTACACTTCACAGTGATGGATGCGACATCATTTTCAAAGTGCGTAATGGTGATATCAGAAATCGTGACTAAACGGGATTGCCGTTCAATATCGACACCTTCACGCGCGTATTCGTATAAGGCCTTTCCTTCGAATTTCAGTGCCGAGTACATTGGAGGGACTTGGCTAATTTCACCCAAAAATGATTGGCAAGTTAATTCAAGTTGCAGGCGCGTAAATCTTACATCGCTCGTCTCGATGACTTCGCCTTCGGCATCACCGGTGGTGGTAGTTGCACCAAATTTGATTGTAGCAATATAAGTTTTATCGGCATCAGTGACATATTGTGCAAACTTGGTCGCCTCTCCTAAGCAAATCGGAAGCAATCCTGTCGCCAATGGATCTAATGTTCCGGTATGACCTGCTTTGGCTGCTTGAAATAGCCATTTAACTTTTTGGAGGGCTTGATTAGAGGAAAAGCCAAGCGGCTTGTCTAGCAACAACACGCCGTTGATATTGCGTTTAACTCTTTTGAATTGCGCCATGTGGCAGATTTAACTTCTGAGGAGGTTTATTCTTTAGGACTATCTGCCAAGGCTTGATTGATAAGACGTGTTAGTTTCATGCCATTATCAATCGAAGCGTCGTAGACAAAATGTAGCTGAGGCACTGTGCGAAGCAACATGCGCTTAGAAAGCTGACTACGTAGGAAGCCTGCTGTTTTTTCTAAGCCTTTTTGCAACTCAGCGGCTGATTTCGCATCTTGTTCTGCCGTGCTGTAATAAATCTTCGCGTGCGCCATATCACCGGTCACCTCAACCTCAGTCACGGTTACCATACCAACACGTGGATCTTTTACTTCAAACTGAAGCAAATCCGCCAACTCACGGCGCATTTGCTCAGCAACACGATCACTTCTTGCGAAATCTTTAGCCATTAGAGCGTTCTAGCAACTTCAACAACTTCGTAAACTTCTAACAAATCGCCCACTTCAATGTCGTTGTAGTTCTTCAATGACAAGCCGCATTCGAAGTTAGATTTAACTTCTTTAACGTCATCTTTGAAGCGCTTGAGTGAATCGAGCTCGCCTGTGTGGATAATCACATCGCCGCGAAGCACACGAATCTTAGAGTTACGTTTAATGACCCCATCTTGAACGTAACAGCCTGCCACCGCACCCACTTTAGAAATACGGTAAACCTCACGAATTTCCACCAAACCAATCGCGCTTTCTTTCTTCTCTGGGGCGAGCATGCCACCAAGCGCTGCTTTGATTTCATCGACTGCTTCATAGATGATGTTGTAGTAACGAACATCCACGCCTGAGCTTTCAATCAATTTACGCGCGCCAGCATCTGCACGCACGTTAAAGCCGATCAATACCGCTTTAGATGCTACGCTCAAGTTCACATCAGATTCAGTCACTGCACCAACGCCAGTGTGAATAATGTTAACTTTCACTTCATCGGTTGATAATTTTTGCAATGAAGTCGCTAGCGCTTCGTATGAACCTTGAACATCTGATTTGATGATCAATGGCAAGCTCTTCACTTCGCCTTCGCCCATATTTTCAAACATGTTTTCAAGCTTAGCGGCTTGTTGTTTTGCTAGTTTCACATCACGGAACTTACCTTGGCGGAAGAGTGCAATCTCACGCGCTTTACGCTCGTCGTTCAAGACGATGACTTCTTCACCTGAGTTAGGCACATCTGATAGGCCCAAAATCTCAACAGGAATTGAAGGGCCTGCTTCTTTAATATCATTACCCGCTTCATCCAACATCGCACGAACACGACCAAATGAACTACCAGCAAGCAACATGTCGCCGCGCTTCAATGTGCCTGATTGCACCAAGATGGTTGAAACTGGGCCGCGGCCTTTGTCCAAACGACCTTCAATCACCAAACCTTTAGCAGGGGTATTCTTAGGCGCTCTTAGTTCAAGCACTTCAGCCTGCAACAGTACCGCTTCTAATAATTCATCAATACCTTTACCTGTTTTCGCTGAAACTTCTACGAACATGGTGTCGCCACCCCAATCTTCTGGGACCACTTCTTCCGCCACAAGCTCTTGTTTAACACGTTCAGAGTTGGCTTCAGGTTTATCAATCTTATTCACTGCAACCACCAATGGCACACCTGCTGCTTTTGCATGGTGAACCGCTTCAATGGTTTGTGGCATCACGCCGTCATCGGCAGCAACCACCAAAATCACAATGTCTGTTGCTTTAGCACCACGAGCACGCATCGCTGTAAAGGCTTCATGGCCAGGAGTATCTAAGAAGGTGACCATGCCACGCTCTGTCTCAACGTGATATGCACCGATATGTTGGGTAATCCCGCCAGCCTCGCCTGAAGCTACACGACTGCGACGAATATAATCTAGCAATGACGTTTTACCATGGTCAACGTGACCCATCACGGTCACCACAGGTGGACGTGCTTCAAGGATCGCTTCAGCGTGTTCCGCATCATCCAAGAATGTTTCTGGATCGTTAGCTGCTGCTGCTTTCGCAGTGTGGCCCATTTCTTCAACAATAATAATTGCTGTTTCTTGATCGAGCACTTGGTTAATTGTCACCATCATGCCCATTTTCATGAGCGCTTTAATCACTTCGCCAGCTTTAACCGCCATTTTATGTGCCAAGTCAGCAACGCTGATTGTTTCAGGCACTAACACCTCATGCACAATCGGCTCTGTTGGTGCATTAAATGCATGTTCTGCATCGCTGTCTTTATTCGATTTTGACTTAGTCTTCTGACCACGCCAGCCTTGATTCATGCCGGTGTCGCCACGTGTTTTGATGCCACGTTTTTTATTCTCAGCATCAGCCCACTCTTTATTCTTATTACCTTTTTTAGCTGTCTTATCTTCAGCCTTTGCGTCTTCTTTAGGTGCTGGTTTATGCAATGTACCTTCAGATAATTTTGTAGCAGCGGCCCCAGCTTCAGCCGCTTTCTTCGCTTCATCATCTAGACGTTTTTGGGCAAGCTCTTGCTTCTTGCGCAAGTCTTCCATCTGCATAGCCATCAATGCGGCATGACGCTTCGCTTCGTTTGCACGTTGCGCAATTTGCTCTGGTGACAACAAACTAGGTTTGACTGATTTCGTTGAAGGCGTCGCTTCTTCAGCAACTACCGGCGCTTCTTCAATGACTTCTGGCGCTGCAACTACTTCAACTTCAGCAACTACCGGCACTTCTTCAATGACTTCAACTGGCGGCAACTCTTGTTCAGCTGTCGCTTCTTCGTTACGCACTAAAACACGTTTTTTACGCACTTCAACTTGAATCGTTCTCGCTTTACCAGAACTATCAGTTTTTTTGATTTCTGTATTTTGCTTACGCGTTAAAGTAATTTTGTTTTTAGGTGCTTGGCCGCCGTGCTCTTTACGGAGGTAATCTAGCAACAAAGTTTTGTCTTGTTCAGTCAACTGGTCACTTGATGCAACTTTACTGACGCCAGCACTTTTCAACTGCTCCAGCAGTAGCTCGGCTGGCAAGCCTAACTCACTCGCAAATTGTAATACGCTTGTCTGTCCCATCTGTTACTCCAGTCTATTCTTTTCGCAACTACTCAAAATACTCATTACTTCAGCGATAATTTCTGATACTAGTCTTTAGAAAACCTTAAGCAAACCAAGGTGCACGTGCAGTCATAATCAATGTTTTCGCACGTTCTGCATCCATGTTAGTTAATTCAACTAAATCATCTACTGCAAGATCTGCTAAATCATCCATGGTTGAAACACCCTTAGATGCCAACAAGTGTGCTGTTTCTTCGTCCATGCCTTCCATACCAAGCAAATCTGCAGAAGCTTCTTCAACCTTCTCTTCTTTTGCAATCGCATCGGTGAGCAAAGCAGCTCTTGCACGTTTACGTAGTTCATTGATGGTGTCTTCATCAAAGGCTTCGATTTCTGACATTTCAGCCAAAGGCACGTAAGCAATTTCTTCTAATGTGCCAAAACCTTCTTGTACCAAGATGTCTGCCACTTCTTCATCCACGTCCAATTTCTCGATAAACAATTGACGTGTTTTTGTGTATTCCGCTTCGTTTTTCTGAGCAGCTTCATCGATTGTTAGGATATTTAATGTCCAGCCTGTCAGCTCTGAAGCTAAACGTACGTTTTGACCATTACGGCCAATCGCCTGCGCTAATTGTTCTTCATCAACCACAACGTCCATGCTATGTGCATCTTCATCCACTACGATGCTTGAAACTTCAGCGGGCGCCATTGCATTGATTACGAACTGTGCTGGCTCCATCGACCACAAGACGATATCTACACGCTCGCCTGCAAGCTCACCTGTGACAGCCTGCACACGTGAACCGCGCATACCCACGCAAGTACCTACTGGATCTAAACGTTGATCATTCGCTTTTACAGCAATCTTAGAACGTAAACCAGGGTCACGCGCAGCCGCTCTAATTTCCAGCAAGCCATCTTCAATTTCCGGCACTTCTAGTTCAAATAAGCGTGTAATGAACTCAGGCGCAATACGTGAAAGAATCAATTGTGGACCGCGACCACTACGCTCTACGCGAAGTAAGTAAGCACGTACACGATCGCCTACACGTAGGTTCTCTTTTGGAATCATTTGATCGCGTGGCAATAGAGATTCGATACGACCCACTTCGATAATCGCATTGCCTTTTTCCATCCGTTTGATCACGCCAGTGACCAAGAATTCTTTACGCGCTAAGAAATCATCAAGAATTTGTTCACGTTCTGCTTCACGGACTTTTTGCAAAATCACTTGTTTCGCTGCTTGCGCACCAATACGTCCAAATTCAACTGACTCCAATGGCTCTTCAAATGTATTGGCTTCAGAAATCACTTTACCTTCAGCACGCTCATCATCGACATACATTTGTGCGCCTGGGTTTTCCAAGGCTTCATCGTCGGTTAATAGCGTCCAACGTCTAAATGAATCATATTCGCCGGTTTCACGATCAATCTGAACGCGTACATCTGCGTCATCAGCAAAACGTTTTTTGGTTGCAGATGCTAATGCGTATTCAAGGGCGCTAAATACCACCTCTTTATCCACGTTTTTTTCGTGTGCAAGTGCATCTACTAATAATAAAATTTCGCGACTCATCTTAATCTCCGCTTATAAATTCGATCGAACGACAACAAATAAATTATTTAAACTCTGGTGCCAAACGGGCTTTATCGATATTGGTTATCGCAATTTTGAAAATAACGCCTTCCACATCAATCAATAAATCTCCGTCATCAACACCCTTAAGTGTGCCCAGAAAGTTTTTTCTACCTTCAATTGGCATTCTTACTTTTACATTCGCACGCGATTCGGCAAATTTAATAAAATCCGCTTCTTTCTTAAGTGCTCGATCAAGACCGGGAGAGGAAACCTCTAAACGGTCATAATCAATATCATTTTCTACAGCTAACACGTTACCCAATTGATTGCTGACTAACACGCAATCATCGATTGTGATCCCATCAGGCTTATCGATGAATAGACGTAGCAATTTACCTCGGTTAGAAACTTCCAAATCCACGAGTTCATAATCAAGCTGCGTTACTGTTTTCTCAATTAATCCGTACAAATCTGCCAATTAATATCTACCCTGTGCTAACAAGCATCTTCTATCAGAAACAAAAAATGGGCTTAACGCCCATTTTCTTATTATATCAACCATTTAGCGCAATGGTCTGCGTTTGTAACAAACAAAAAAGCCCACGATTGTGGGCTTTTAAGTAGTGCTGTTATGAACATAACAACACTTCGAATAAAGAGTCTGGCGGTGACCTACTTTCGCATGCACGAAGCATACTATCATTGGCGCAGAATCGTTTCACGGCCCTGTTCGAGATGGGAAGGGGTGGTTCCAATTCGCTATGGCCGCCAGACATAACCGTGATCGTCTGAC